>NZ_MUND01000377.1 GCF_002154375.1 Streptomyces glaucescens
CTCCTGGACGGCCTCCTCGACGCCGTGGCCGCCCTCGCCCTGTGCGCCCACGGCGTCGAGGAGGCCGTCCAGGAGCGCGTCGACAGGCGATCCGCGACCGCGACGGCCCGCGCCGCGGGTGCCCGCACCGCGCCGAAGCCGCCCATCGTGCCCCGCTCGGCATGGCTGGCGAACACTTCGCCGACCCAGCCGCCCCCGCGCTACGACGACACGGTCGTCGCGGTCTTCGTGCACCACACCGACTCGCCCAACACCTACAGCTGTGCCGATACGCCCCGGATCATCCGTTATCTGCATGATGGCCAGACCCGCGCCCGGCGCTGGGACGACATCGGCTACAACTTCCTCGTCGACCGCTGCGGCGTGATCTACGAAGGCCGCGCGGGCGGGGCCGACCGCGCCGTCACCGGCGCCCACACCCAGGGCTTCAACCACCGCACCGTCGGCATCGCCGCCATCGGCACCTTCACGGCCGGCGCCGAGGTGCCGCGCGTGATGACCGACGCCATCGCCGCGCTGGCCGCCTGGAAACTCGGGCCGTCGGGCACCGACCCGCGGGCCCGGGTCCGCCTCGTCTCCAGCAACAGCGGCAGCCGCTACGCCGCCGGCACCCACGCCGACCTGCCCGTGGTGGCCGGTCACAGCGACGGCTACATGACCAGCTGCCCCGGCGCCGCCCTCGCCGCCCGCCTCCCGGAGATCCGCGAGCTGGCGGCCCGCCTGCAGAACCGGCCGCGCGACCCGCAGGCGCGGCCCCGGATCACTCCCTGAAGCGGTACCAGAGCCGGGGATAGCGTTCGGCGAGCAGCGTCTCGCTCTCGAAGTCGAGCGCAGTGCCCTCCGGTTCCGCGGGGGCGGGCCGGATGCCGAGGTCCGGGGCGACGGTGCCGGTCAGCTGCTCGTAGGCCTCGTCGGCCACGTAGCCCAGCTCCTCGCCGTCGCCGTCGATCTCCTCGTCGAACTCGTCCAGCAGCTCGGCCAGCGAGTCCGGGTCGTGCAGGGCGCCCTCGAACACCTCGCGGCCCTGGCCGATCAGCCAGCAGCGGAAGAAGTCGAACGCGTCGTCGCTGGCCCCGTCCAGGAGCACCCAGGCCGCGCCCCACAGGTCCCAGCGGTAGGCCCGGTTGTAACGGGCCTCGAAGTGACGGGCGAAGTCGAGCACGGCCTCCGGGTCCAGCCGGAGCAGCCGGTCCACGAGCAGCTCGGACTGCTCCTCGGGGTCACCCTCCGCGGCCTCCCGGGTGGAGTCGATCAGCTCCCAGAACTCCGTCTCGTCCATCACCGCTCCAGCATCTGCCCTGCGGGGGACGGACGCACCCGGAGCGGCCCAGGGGGTGTCTCGCCGATCAGGCCGGGCTCCCGGCGCCCGGCGCCTCGCCGCGTTGCCGTCGGCCCCCATGCTCCGCGTCGGCTCCGCTCTCCGCCTTGCGATGCACGGCACCGGACACCGCTCGCCGATCCGGTCTGACCGACGAGACACCCCTACCCGCCGTACAGCTCCGCCAGCCGTCGCGCGTCGGCGGCGAACCGCGCCCGCAGCGACGGCGGGGACAGCACCTCGGCCTCCGGGCCGAGCGCGGTGAGCTGGGTGTGGGCGACGTCCTCGGACTCCACGCGCAGCGTGGCCGTGACCCGCCCCTGTGCGTCCGGCTCGCCCGCCGCGGCCAGGGCGTCCCGGGCGGAGAGCGGGTCGACGGCGTACCGCAGCCCGCGCACGCCGTCCGGGGTGAGCCGTACGACGACCTCCGCGCGCAGCAGGGAGCGCGCGAACCGCTCGGCCTGCTCCTCCCAGAACGCGGGCAGGTCGAACTCCTCGTCGCGGGTGAAGCGCTCCTCGCCCGGTTCGACGGCCGTGAAGCGGTCGATGCGGTACGTCCGGAAGGCACCGGCGTCGGCGACCCGCGCGCACAGGTACCAGACGCCCGCCTTCAGCACGAGCCCGTACGGCTCCAGCCGCCGCTCGACCTCCGCCTCGGCACGCCGGTAACGCGCGGTGACCCGCCGGTCGTCCCACACCGCCTCGGCCACGGCCGGCAGCAGCTCGGGTGTCCGCAGCTCCTTGAACCAGCCCGGCGCGTCCAGATGGAACCGCTGGGCCGCCGTGCGCGGGGCGTCCCGCAGGGACGGCAGCAGCGCCGCCGACACCTTCAGCCGCGCCGCCGACGCGGCGTCCTCCAGGCCCATCTCGCGCAGCGCCCCCGGCACCCCGGACAGGAACAGCGCCTCCGCCTCGCTGCGGTGCAGCCCGGTCAGCCGGGTGCGGTAGCCGCCGATCAGCCGGTAGCCGCCGGCCCGGCCCCGGTCGGCGTAGACCGGAACCCCCGCCTCGGACAGCGCCTGGGCGTCCCGGGTCACGGTCCGCTCCGACACCTCCAGCTCCCGCGCCAGCTCGGCGGCGGTCATCGAGGGCCGGGACTGGAGCAGCAGCACCATCTTGATCAGCCGGGCAGCACGCATGCAGCTCATGATGCAGGAAGGCCCCCGCCGAGGAGCGGGGGCCTCTGGAGAGACTTACAGACCGTAGCGCTCGCGCGCCTCCTTCACGGCCGTCGCCTTGACCTCGCCGCGCCGGGCGAGCTGGGCCAGGGCCGCGACGACGATCGACTGGGCGTCGACGCCGAAGTGGCGGCGGGCGGCCTCACGGGTGTCCGACAGGCCGAAGCCGTCGGCGCCCAGCGAGGACCAGTCCTGCTCGACCCACTGCGCGATCTGGTCCGGGACCTGGCGCATGTAGTCGGAGACCGCCAGCACCGGGCCCTCGGCGCCCTGCAGCGCCTGGCGGACGAACGGCACCCGCTCCTCGCCGCGCAGCAGCGCCTCGTCGGCCTCCAGCGCGTCCCGGCGGAGTTCCGACCAGGAGGTGGCGGACCAGACGTCCGCCGCCACGCCCCACTCCTCGGCGAGCAGCTTCTGGGCCTGCAGGGCCCAGTGGATGGCGGTGCCGGAGCCCAGCAGCTGGATGCGCGGGGCACCCGCCGTCACCTCGACGCCCGCCGACTCCGCCGTGTTGAAGCGGTACAGGCCCTTGACGATGCCCTCGTCGATGCCGAGGCCCTGCGGCTTGGCCGGCTGCGGCAGCGGCTCGTTGTAGACCGTGAGGTAGTAGAAGACGTCCTGGTCCTCGCCCGGCTTGGCCTCGCCGTACATCCGGCGCAGACCCTCACGGACGATCACCGCGACCTCGTAGGCGAAGGCGGGGTCGTAGGTGAGCGCGGCCGGGTTGGTGGCGGCGATGACGGGGGAGTGGCCGTCGGCGTGCTGCAGGCCCTCACCGGTCAGCGTGGTGCGGCCGGCGGTGGCGCCGACGAGGAAGCCGCGGCCGAGCTGGTCGCCGAGCTGCCACATCTGGTCGGCGGTGCGCTGCCAGCCGAACATCGAGTAGAAGATGTAGAACGGGATCATCGCCTCGCCGTGCGTCGCGTACGACGTGGAAGCGGCGATGAAGTCGGCCATCGAGCCGGCCTCGGTGATCCCCTCGTTGAGGATCTGGCCGTTCTCGGCCTCCTTGTAGTACATCAGCTGGTCGCGGTCGACCGGCTCGTACGTCTGGCCCTTGGGCGAGTAGATGCCGAGCGACGGGAAGAGCGACTCCATACCGAAGGTGCGGGCCTCGTCGGGGACGATCGGCACCCAGCGCTTGCCGGTCTCCTTGTCGCGGACCAGGTCCTTGATCAGACGGACGAAGGCCATGGTGGTGGCGACGTTCTGGGAGCCGGAGCCCTTGTCGAAGGAGGTGAACGCCTTCTCGGCCGGGGCGGGCAGCGCCGGCAGCGGGTGCACGCGGCGGGCCGGGGCCGGACCGCCGAGGGCGGCGCGGCGCTCCTGGAGGTAGCGGACCTCGGGGGAGTCGGCGCCGGGGTGGCCGTAGGGGACCACGCCGTCGACGAAGTCGCTGTCCTTGATCGGCAGGTCGAGCAGGTCGCGCATCGCCTTGAACTCGTCCACCGAGAGCTTCTTCATCTGGTGGTTGGCGTTCTTCGACGCGAAGCCCTCGCCGAGGGTGTGGCCCTTGACCGTCTGGGCCAGGATCACGGTCGGCGCGCCCTTGTGCTCGACGGCGGCCTTGTACGCGGCGTAGACCTTGCGCGGCTCGTGACCGCCGCGGGAGAAGTGGAAGATCTCCAGGATCTTGTCGTCGCTCAGCAGCTTCGCCATCTCGGCGAGCGCCGGGTCCTTGCCGAAGAAGTCCTGGCGGATGTAGGCGGCGTCGCGGGTCTGGTACGTCTGGACCTGCGCGTCCGGTACCTCGCGCAGCCGGCGTACCAGCGCGCCGGTGGTGTCGAGCTGGAACAGCTCGTCCCAGGCGGAGCCCCACAGCGTCTTGATGACGTTCCAGCCGGCGCCGCGGAACTGGGCCTCCAGCTCCTGCACGATCTTGAAGTTGGCGCGGACCGGGCCGTCGAGGCGCTGCAGGTTGCAGTTGATGACGAAGGTGAGGTTGTCCAGCTCCTCACGCGCGGCGAGCGCGAGCGCCGCCGTCGACTCCGGCTCGTCCATCTCGCCGTCGCCGAGGAAGGCCCACACGTGGGAGTCGGAGACGTCCTTGATGCCGCGGTTGGTCAGGTAGCGGTTGAAGCGCGCCTGGTAGATCGCGGAGAGCGGGCCGAGGCCCATGGAGACGGTGGGGAACTCCCACAGCCAGGGCAGGCGGCGCGGGTGCGGGTAGGACGGCAGGCCGTTGCCGCCGGACTCGCGGCGGAAGTTGTCGAGGTGGTCCTCGTTCAGCCGGCCGTCGAGGAAGGCGCGGGCGTAGATGCCGGGGGAGGCGTGGCCCTGGATGTAGAGCTGGTCGCCCGAGCCGTCGGCCTCCTTGCCCTTGAAGAAGTGGTTGAAGCCGGTCTCGTACAGCCACGCCGCGGAGGCGAAGGTGGCGATGTGGCCGCCGACGCCGTACTTCGAGCCGCGGGTCACCATGGCCGCCGCGTTCCAGCGGTTCCAGGCGGTGATCCGGGCCTCCATCGCCTCGTCACCCGGCACGGCGGGCTCGGCGGCGGTGGGGATGGTGTTGACGTAGTCCGTCTCGAGGAGCTTCGGCAGCGCGATGCCGGCGCCCTCGGCGCGCTCCAGCGTGCGCCGCATCAGGTACGCGGCGCGGTGCGGGCCGGCCGCCTTGGCGACCGCGTCCAGCGAGGCCTGCCATTCGGCGGTCTCCTCGGGATCGCGGTCGGGGAGCTGGTCGAGCGCGCTCGGCTGGATGGCGTTGGGGTCGGTCATGTCGCCGCCTTCCTCAGTCGAAGGGGGTTCCCTCATCTGCGTAAGGGTTCGGGGGTGCCCTAGGTCTTTGGCAGGACAGGGCGGGGACTTCGGTGGAAGTCCGTCGGTGACTGTAACTCCCTGATCGATGATCGATCAAAGGGTTGACGGGGAAAACCTCTCGATCCCGAGAAAGTAGGCACGCGGTGCCTTCGGTGGTGGCACCGGGTGACGTATTTCTGCCTTGTTTTCGCAGGTGAGGACGCGTCTGAGCGGAGGTTTGCTCGGGTGTCATCCCGCCGCGCCGCCGGCTTCCACGCCCGCCGGTTCCTTCTCCCGCCCGCCGGGATGACGGTGCGACCAGTTCAGGAACACCCCGCAGGACAGCAGCGACCAGCCCGCCAGCACCAGGAAGGGCAGCACGTGCTGGTGCCCCGGGAAGTACACCGCCGTGTGCTGGGCGTTCACCGAGGCGCCCGGCGGCAGCCAGCGGCCGATCGCACCCAGCGCCGAGGGCAGCAGCGGCCACGACACCGCCCCGCCCGACGAAGGGTTGCCCACCAGCACCATCACGCCCCAGGTCGGCAGCATCGCCCAGCGGCCGATCAGCGTGTTGAACATCGTGAAGACCATGCCGCTGGTGAACATCGTCAGCGCCAGGATCAGCCACGACTGCGGGAACGGCAGGTCCACCGACCCCAGCAGCCAGTCCACCGCCGCCGTGATCGCCAGCCCGCCGAGCAGCGCGTACGCCACCGTGAAGGCGATCCGCTCCAGCGGGTTGAGCGCCCGGGCGTGCACGCTGAGCTGGATGGATCCCACGAAACCGATGATCACGGCGGCCAGCGAGATGTAGAAGATCGCGAGACCGCGCGGATCACCCGGCTGCAGGGGGTTGATGTCCCGCACCGTGACCGCCACCCCGGTCCGCTCACCGACCTCCAGCGCCGCCTCCGACAGCACGTCGGCCACGGACGCGCCGGACGCGCCCGAGACGTCGAGGGCCACCGCCCGGCCGTCGTCGCGCACCTCGAAGATCCCGAAGACCTCCTGCTCGTCGACGGCCGCGCGGGCGGCGTCCGGACGGTCGTAGGCATGCACCTTCACGGACGCGTTCAGGGCCTTCTCCAGGCCCTCCAGGAACGCCCGGCCCCGCGCCTGCTCGTACGACCCGACCACCGCGGCCGGGATCGAGTGCGGCGTCGGATTCGCCATCGCGTACGTGTACGACCAGGCGAACAGGCCCGCCGCCGCGCTCAGGATCAGCACCAGCACCGTCGCCGGCCAGAACGGCGACTCCTTGAAACGCTCCCACGACGGCCGCGCACCGGACATGCCGGTCACCCTAGGACAGGTGCCGGGCGCCCGCCCGCCGGCTCACGCGCGTGGCGCACACCCCAGGACGTGCGCCTTCACGATCTCCGCGATCCGGGGGTCGCGGCGCCGGAACGCGGCCACCAGCTCCTCGTGCTCCTCCGCGTACGACTGCTGGACCGTGCCCAGCCAGCGGATGGACAGCGCCGTGAACACCTCGATGCCCAGGCCTTCCCAGGTGTGCAGCAGGACCGAGTTGCCCGCCGCGCGCACCAGCTCCCGGTGGAAGCCCACCGTGTGCCGCACCTGCGCGGTGCCGTCCGCCGCCCGGTCCGCGTCGTACAGCGCCGCCACGTGCGGCTCCAGCGCCGAGCAGTCCTCCGCCAGCCGCTCCGCCGCCAGCTCCGCCGCGATCGCCTCCAGGCCCGCCCGGACCGGATAGCTCTCCTCCAGGTCCGCGGCCGTCAGATTGCGCACCCGTACGCCCTTGTTCGGCGCGGACTCGATCAGGCGCAGCGACTCCAGCTCGCGCAGCGCCTCCCGGACCGGGGTCTGGCTGACCTCCAGCTCCGTCGCGATCCGCCGCTCCACGATCCGCTCGCCCGGCTGCCAGCGCCCGCTGATGATCCCTTCGAGGATGTGCTCGCGGATCTGTTCGCGCAGCGAGTGGATGACGGGCGCGGTCATGTGGGCTCCTTAGGGCGCGTCGACGTTTAGACAATACGGCCCGGACGCTTACCCGGAAGGGCGCGTGAGGGTGCTTTGGTGCAGGTGAGACGCGCGTAACAGCTCGGGTTTCCGCTGCTGTCGGCGGTGCGGGCCGTCGGGGGCCGCCCGCGCCCACGCGGCGGGGCCGCACATCGACACAGCAGGCGCCCCCGAACGCGCGGATGCCCTTGCCCGGAGATTCCGGGCAAGGGCACCACGTGAGGCGGGAAGACCTACAGGCCCAGCTCGACCTCGAACTCGCCGGCCTCGAGGATGGCCTTGACCGCGGTCAGGTAACGCGCGGCGTCGGCGCCGTCGACCAGGCGGTGGTCGTAGGACAGGGTCAGGTACGTCATGTCGCGGACGCCGATGACCGTGCCCTCCTCCGTCTCGATGACGGCCGGACGCTTGACCGTGGCACCGATGCCGAGGATCGCGACCTGGCCCGGCGGCACGATGATCGTGTCGAAGAGCGCGCCGCGCGAACCGGTGTTGGAGATGGTGAAGGTCGCGCCGGACAGCTCGTCCGGGGTGATCTTGTTGGCGCGCACCTTGCCGGCCAGCTCCGCCGTGGCCTTGGCGATACCGGCGATGTTGAGGTCACCGGCGTTCTTGATGACCGGGGTCATCAGGCCCTTCTCGGAGTCCACCGCGATACCGATGTTCTCGGTGTCGAAGTAGGTGATGGTCCCCTCGGCCTCGTTGATCTTGGCGTTGATGACCGGGTGGGCCTTCAGCGCCTGCGCGGCGGCCTTCACGAAGAACGGCATCGGGGAGAGCTTCACGCCCTCGCGGGCCGCGAAGGAGTCCTTCGCCTTGGCGCGCAGCTTCATCAGGCGGGTGACGTCGACCTCGACGACCGACGACAGCTGGGCCTGCTCGTGCAGCGCCTTGACCATGTTGTCGCCGATGACCTTGCGGATCCGCGGCATCTTGATGGTCTGGCCGCGCAGCGGGGAGGCCTCCAGGGCCGGCGCCTTCCGGGCCGGGGCGGCGGCCGGAGCGGCGGCGGGAGCCGGAGCGGCGGCGGCGGCCTTCGCGGCCTCGGCGGCGGCGACGACGTCCTGCTTGCGGATGCGGCCGCCGACGCCGGTGCCCTTGACGGTGGACAGGTCGACGCCGTTCTCGGCGGCGAGCTTGCGCACCAGCGGGGTGACGTAGGCGCCCTCGTCGGTCGGCTGGGCGGCGGCGGGAGCCGGGGCGGCCGGGGCGGCGGGCTGAGCCGGAGCTGCCGGCGCGGGCGCCGGCAGCTCCGGCTCAGCCCGCCGC
>NZ_MUND01000378.1 GCF_002154375.1 Streptomyces glaucescens
CCCTGCGGCTGCGGCACGTGCCCGGCGACCACTACACGATGCTCGGCGAACCGGCGACCGGCACCGCCCTCGCCACCCTGCTCGCCGCACCGCCGCAGCCCGTCAGACCCGGCGCGGCGGTCCGCCCCGGCGGCTGACCGCAGAGCCCAATGCCCCCACCCCCCGCCGCACCCGACACGCAGGACCCATGAGGACCATCGGAGGACCATCGTGCGCTACCCACGTCTTGCCGAGACACCGATCGCGATCGTCGGGCTGGCGGGCCTGTTCCCCAAGTCGCGGGACCTGCGCGCCTTCTGGCACAACATCGTGGACGCCGCCGACTGCATCGAGGACGTCCCCGCCTCGCACTGGAACACCGAGGACTACTACGACCCCGACCCGTCCGCCGAGGACAAGACGTACGTCCGGCGCGGCGGCTTCCTGCCCGAGATCGCCTTCAACCCCATGGAGTTCGGGCTGCCGCCCAACACCCTGGAGGTCACCGACATCCTCCAGCTGCTCTCCCTCACCGTCGCCCGCGACGTACTGCGGGACGCGGGAGCCGACCGGGCCGACTGGTACGACGCCTCCCGCACCGGCGTCGTCCTCGGCGTCACCGGCGCCAACTCGCTGACCCAGCCGCTCTCCGCCCGCCTGCAGACACCCGTCCTCAAGGAGGTCGTGCGCAGCGTCGGCCTCAGCGAGCGGGACGCGGAGGAGATCGCCGAGCGGTTCAAGAAGGCGTACATCCCGTGGGAGGAGAACTCCTTCCCCGGCATGCTCGGCAACGTCGTCGCCGGACGCATCGCCAACCGCTTCGACCTCGGCGGCACCAACTGCACCGTCGACGCCGCCTGCGCCAGCTCCCTCGCCGCCGTCAAACTCGCCGTCAGCGAACTGATCGAGGGCCGCGCCGACCTGATGATCACCGGCGGCTGCGACGCCGAGAACACCATCCTCATGTACATGTGCTTCAGCAAGACCCCGGCGTTCTCCAGGAGCCAGCTCATCCGGCCCTTCGACGAGTCCGCCGACGGCACGCTGATCGGCGAGGGCATCGGCATGCTCGCCCTCAAGCGGCTCGCCGACGCCGAACGCGACGGCGACCGCGTCTACGCCGTGCTGCGCGGCATCGGCACCTCCAGCGACGGCCGCTTCAAGAGCATCTACGCGCCCCGCGCCGAGGGGCAGCAGCTCGCCCTGCGCCGCGCCTACGAGGACGCCGACGTCCCCGTCGGCTCCGTCGGACTCTTCGAGGCGCACGGCACCGGCACCGCCGTCGGCGACCACACCGAGCTGTCCGCCCTGTCCGCCGTGGTCTCCGCCGGCACCGACGACCACGGCTACGCCGCCATCGGCAGCGTCAAGTCGCAGATCGGGCACACCAAGGCCGCCGCGGGCGCCGCGAGCCTCATCAAACTCTCCCTCGCCCTGCACCAGAAGGTGCTGCCGCCGACCATCAACGTCGAGCACCCGAGCCCCGCCGTCGACCCCGCGAGCACCCCGTTCTACGTCAACACCGAGGCCCGTCCCTGGATCGCGGACCCGGCCCGCGCCAAGCGGCGCGCCGCCGTCTCCTCCTTCGGCTTCGGCGGCACCAACTTCCACATGGTCCTGGAGGAGCACGACCCGGCGCGCGGCGGCGACGCCCAGGTGCTCGGCCCCGTCGTCCGCTGGGGCCTGTGGCACGCCGCGGGACCCGAGGCACTGGCCGCCCGCGTCGAGAACGGCGCCGGCCCCGACGAGGGCCCGATACCCGAGCAGCACGCCCGGCTCGGCATAGCCGCCCGCACCGACGCCGAGTTCGAGGAACTGCGCGCCACCGCCGTCGAGCTGCTGCGCGCCCGCCCCGACGCCGAGTCCTGGCAGCACCCCAAGGGGATCACCTACCGCCGTACCGCCCTGCCCGCCGGCGCCAAGACCGCCGCCGTCTTCGCCGGACAGGGCAGCCAGTACGTCGGTATGGGCCGCGGCGCGGCCCTCGCCCTGCCGCCCGTACGGGCCGCGTTCGACCGCGCCAACCAGCTCACCGAGGGCCCCGACACCCTCGCCCGCACCGTCTTCCCGCCGCCCGCGTTCACCGACGCCGCCCGCCGCGCCCAGGAGACGGCCCTGCGCCGCACCGACTACGCCCAGCCCGCCATCGGCGCCCTCGCCTCCGGCCAGTACGCCTGGCTGCGCGAACTCGGCTTCCGCCCCGACGGCGCCATCGGCCACAGCTTCGGCGAACTCACCGCCCTGTGGGCGGCCGGCGCCCTCGACGACGAGCAGTTCGCCACCCTGGCCCGCGCCCGCGGCCGGGCCATGGCCCCGCCCGACAACGCGCCCGCCGACTTCGACCCCGGCGCCATGGCCGCCATCCGGGCGAGCCTCACCGACGTGCAAGGCCTGATCGCGACCTACCGCAACGTCGCCATCTGCAACATCAACGCCCCCGGCCAGATCGTCGTCGGCGGCCCCACCGAGGAGATCGAACGGCTGGTCGCCGACGCCTCCGGCCGCCGCATCGGCGCCACCCGGCTGCCCGTCTCCGCCGCCTTCCACACCGGGTTCGTCGCCCACGCCGCCGACGCCTTCCGCGAAGCCGTGGAGCGCACGGCGCTCGGCGCCCCCGCCATCCCGGTGTACGCCAACGCGCCCGGCTCCTCCTACGGCACCGACGCCGCTGCCAACCGGCGCACCCTCGTCGACCAGCTCCTGCACCCCGTCGACTTCGTCGCGGGCATCGAGCGCATGTACGCCGACGGCTTCCGCGTCTTCGTCGAGTTCGGCCCCAAGCGCGTCCTCACCGACCTCGTCGACCGCATCCTCGAAGGCCGCACCGACGTCGTCACGCTCGCCGTGGACGGCGGACCGGCCAAGGACGGCGAACTCGCCCTCAAGCGCGCCGCCCTCGAACTCGCCGTCCTCGGCCTGCCCCTCACCGGCCTCGACGACCATGTCGCCCCCGTCCCGGACGAGCCCGTCCGCAAGGGCATGAGCATTCCGCTGCGCGGCATCAACTACGTCACCGAGGAACGCCGTACGGCCTACCGCGACGCCCTGTCCCAGCCCCTGGCGCTCGCCTCGGCACCCCCGCGGCAGGAGACCGGGACCGGGAGCGGGACCGGCGTCGAAACCGTGCTCCGCGAGGGCCTCGGCCTCCAGGCGGAGATCCTCACCGCCCACGCCGACACCGTGCACGCCTCCGTCCGCGCCCTGGAGGACTCCGTCCGCGCGGGCTCCCATCCCGACACGGAAGCCGCCGTACGGCTCATCCGGGAACACGGCGCCGCCATCGGCGCGGCCCACGAGCGGTCCACCCGCTTGCTGCTGGACGCGCTGCGGGGGGAGGGGGCGCCGGCTGCGCAGCCGCAGCCGCAGCCGCAGCCGGAGAGCCGGCCGGAGCCGGAGCCGGAGCCGGAGCCCGTGGCGGTGGTGGAGCCGGAGCCCGCGGTTCCCGCTGTTCCTGTCTCCGGTGTGATGGAGGCGTTGTTGGGGGCGGTGGCGGAGAAGACGGGTTATCCGGTGGAGATGCTGGAGCCGGGTATGGATGTCGAGGCTGATCTGGGGATCGATTCGATCAAGCGGGTGCAGATTCTGGGTGCGTTGCAGGAGGCGTATCCGGTGTCGGAGGACGTGGATCCGGAGGTTGTCGCCGAGCTGCGGACGTTGGAGGACATCGCGAACTTCCTCGCTTCGTCGGTCAGTGCCGAGGCGGTGGTCTCGGAGTCCGTGGCTCAGTCCGGTCCTCAGCCGGTGGGGGAGTCCGTGGCGG
>NZ_MUND01000379.1:0-229 GCF_002154375.1 Streptomyces glaucescens
CCCCGGCCCGGTGCCGCAGGGATCCGCCCCGGTGCCTGTGCCGCCCGGCTTCACCGGAGTGCCGCCCGCTCCGCATGCCGCGGCGCCGCAGCACGCACCGCCCGACACCACCGGCCATGTGCCGCTCCCGCCCGGCGGCCCGGTGGCGGCCCCCGGCGGTCCGCCGCCCGCCGCGGTGCCCGATCCGGCGGCCGGCCTGCCCGACCCGGGCGCCACCACGCTCGCGGTA
>NZ_MUND01000379.1:305-18385 GCF_002154375.1 Streptomyces glaucescens
GCCGGGTGCCCACCGCCCACATCAGCCTGGACGACGTCCGCGAGTGGGTCCGCTCCGGCTTCGCCGACCCGCAGTCCGGGTGGAACGACAATTCGGAGGCGCAGTACCGGCTGGCCCGCCGCACCTGCGGTTTCGCCGCGCGGAACTTCCTGGCCAACGGCATCTCCTGCATCCTCGACGACGCCGTCTTCCCCGACCGGCCGGTGGTCGGCCTCGGCGGCTGGAAGCGGCACGTCGGCCCCGGGCTGCTCCCCGTCGTCCTCCTCCCGGGCCTCGACATCGTCCTGGAGCGCAACGCCGAGCGCACCGGCAACCGCCGCCTCACCGACGAGGAGGTCGCCCGCATCCACGGCCGCATGGCCGGCTGGTACGGCTCGGGCCTGCCGATCATCGACAATTCCCAGCTCGACGTGCCCGGCACGGCCCGCGTCCTGGACGAGGTCCTGGCGAGAGCGATCGCGAGTCCGCCCAAATGGTGAAGCCGGGGGACCGAACCGGCCTCAGGGGTGTGGGGGAGCTGCGCGGACGGCCCCCGCGGCGCCGCACCCGGCACACGACCATTCGCAGCACGCGCTAGCCCGAACGGCACCTCCCCAACCGGCACGATTCGCCCACGGCTCCTACGCTCGTGTCATGTCAGAGGTGTACGCGACCCGCCGTATGCGAGTACGGGAACGCTGCAACGCGGCCGGCGCAGCGGCAGCGCTCGTCTCCCGTCCCGCCAACGTGCGCTACCTCGCGGGCGCGGCACCCCACGGTGCCGTACTGCTGCTGGGCAAGCGCGAAGACCTGCTGGTGTGCGCAGGCCCCCCCGACGACCGCCCCACCGAAGGACGCCCCGACGAGGCGCTGCGGGTGCACGCCCTGCCCCGTTCCGGGGGTGATCCGGCCGTCGCCGCCGCCGACCTCGCCACGGGCCAGGGCGCCGACTCCCTGGCCGTCGAGGAACACCACCTCACCGTCGCCCGGCACCGGGCCATCGGATCGGTCGTGCCGCGGCTGCGGCTGGCCGACCTGGGCGGCGCGGTCGAGCAGCTGAGGGTGGTGAAGGACGAGGAGGAGATCTCCTGCCTGCGGATCGGCGCGGAGATCGCCGACCAGGCCCTCGGCGAACTGCTCGAATCCATCCTGGTCGGGCGCACCGAACGCCACCTCGCCCTGGAACTCGAGCGGCGCCTGGTCGACCACGGCGCCGACGGCCCCGCCTTCCCCACCTCCGTCGGCACCGGCCCCCACTCCGGCCGCCGCGGACACCGGCCCACGGACCGGCGGGTGGAGGAGGGCGACTTCCTCTCCGTGTGCCTGGGCGCCACCTACCGCGGCTACCGGTGCGAGATCGGCCGTACCTTCGTCATCGGGACCTCGCCCGCGGACTGGCAGATCGAGCTGTACGACGTGGTCTTCGCCGCCCAGCGGGCCGGACGGGAGAGCCTGGCGCCCGGCGCCGCCTGCCGTGACGTGGACCGGGCGGCCCGGCAGGTGCTGGACTCCGCGGGGCACGGGGAAGGCCTGCCTCCGCTGACCGGGCACGGCGTGGGACTCGAAATCGACGAGGACCCGCAGTTGGCTCCCGCGGCCATGGGTAAACTGGACGCTTGCGTGCCGGTCACCGTCGAACCCGGGGTCCACCTCCCGGGCCGGGGCGGCGTCCGGATCGATGACACGCTCGTCGTCCGCCCCGAGGCGGACGGCGGACCCGAGCTACTCACCATTACGACCAAGGAGCTGCTCGCACTATAGGCAGGTGCGTGCCCCCGGGGTCGTCCACGTCAGTCCAGGAGATTCCGCAACCGTGGCTTCCACGAACGACCTCAAGAACGGCATGGTGCTCAAGCTCGAAGGCGGCCAGCTCTGGTCCGTCGTCGAGTTCCAGCACGTCAAGCCCGGCAAGGGCCCGGCCTTCGTGCGCACCAAGCTCAAGAACGTGCTCTCCGGCAAGGTCGTCGACAAGACCTTCAACGCCGGTGTCAAGGTCGAGACGGCCACTGTCGACAAGCGCGACATGCAGTTCTCGTACATGGACGGCGAGTACTTCGTCTTCATGGACATGGAGACCTACGACCAGCTCATGGTCGACCGCAAGGCCGTGGGCGACGCCGCCAACTTCCTGATCGAGGGCTTCACGGCCACCGTGGCCCAGCACGAGGGCGAGGTGCTCTTCGTCGAGCTGCCGGCCGCCGTCGAGCTGACGGTCCAGGAGACCGAGCCGGGCGTCCAGGGCGACCGCTCCACCGGTGGCACCAAGCCCGCGACCCTGGAGACCGGCCACCAGATCCAGGTTCCGCTCTTCATCACCACCGGTGAGAAGATCAAGGTCGACACCCGCACCAGCGACTACCTCGGCCGGGTGAACAGCTAACCGTGGCCGCCCGCAACACGGCCCGCAAGCGCGCCTTCCAGATCCTCTTCGAGGGCGACCAGCGCGGCGCCGACGTCCTGACGGTGCTCGCGGACTGGGTCCGGCTCTCCCGGGCCGACACCCGGCAGCCGCCGGTGAGCGAGTACACGATGCAGCTGGTCGAGGGCTACGCGCAGCACGCGAAGCGGATCGACGAGCTGATCTCGCAGTACTCGGTCGGCTGGACGCTCGACCGGATGCCGGTCGTCGACCGCAACATCCTGCGTCTCGGCGCCTACGAGCTGATCTGGGTCGACGAGACCCCGGACGCCGTCGTCCTCGACGAGATGGTGCAGCTGGCCAAGGAGTTCTCCACGGACGAGTCGCCCTCGTTCGTCAACGGCCTGCTCGGCCGGCTGAAGGAGCTCAAGCCTTCGCTGCGCCGCGACGAAGCCTGAGCGACGCCAAGACGCCCGAGGGCCCGCAGCACATCCGCTGCGGGCCCTCGGGCGTCTTCTCGTACGTCTGTCCGGTGCGCCCGGCACCAGGGAGGCCTACGGGGCCCTGGAGGCCCGTAGGCGGGCTCCGGGGGCCCGTTACGGACGCTCTGGAGGCCCGCCATGACGTTCTGGAGCCCGCCGCGGGCCGTGGAGGCTCGTGGACGTCCGCGGAAAAGCCCGCCGGGGTGGCCGGAACCCCTCGGTTCCGGCCACCCCGGCGGCACGTTTCTGCTGATGTCTGCCCGCGGCGGAGCGCTCAGCCCTCCTCGTGCGTGGCGACGGCGCGACGCGCGTCCGCGTCCAGCACGCCCCAGCTGATCAGCTGCTCGGTGAGGACCGAGGGCGACTGGTCGTAGATGACGGCGAGTGTGCGCAGGTCGTCCTGGCGGATGGAGAGCACCTTGCCGTTGTAGTCACCGCGCTGGGACTGGATCGTCGCCGCGTAGCGCTGCAGCGGGCCCGCCTTCTCGGCCGGCACGGTGGCCAGCCGCTCCAGGTCCAGGACCAGCTTCGGCGGCGGCTCGGCGGCGCCGCCCGGGGTGGTGCCCGGAAGCAGCTCCTGCACGGGGACGCCGTAGAAATCCGCCAGCTCGGCGAGGCGCTGCACGGTCACGGCGCGGTCGCCGCGCTCGTAGGAACCGACCACCACGGCCTTCCAGCGTCCCTGGGACTTCTCCTCGACACCGTGGAGGGAAAGGCCCTGCTGGGTGCGGATGGCCCGGAGCTTGGCCCCGAGCTGTTTGGCGTATTCGCTGGACATATAGCTCCCCGGACACTGTGTCGACGCGACTGGCGTGGGTCCATGCCGCGCAGTTGGTAACTCACTGTGAGGTTACGCAGCGTGACTCTCCTGCGTCAAGCCGAATGGTCCACACCGACTCTTCCGTGGTATCGGCACCCGGTTGGGCCGAATGGGTGGTCTCGCGGGTGGTGGAAGGGTGATCGAGGGGGTGCGTCGGGGTGTCGCCGAGGCCTGCTACGGTGGATGGCGCAATCCCGACGTCCTTTAAGGTCCGTCCCGTGAGGCGGAGAAGGAGGTCCGTTTCGTATGGACACGCACGCCCACGCGCAAGCGTCCGATGCGAGGCCCGTTCTCGAGGGCCCCGACATCGCGCGGGTACTGACCCGCATCGCCCACGAGATCGTCGAGCGCGCCAAGGGCGCCGACGACGTGGTGCTCCTCGGCATCCCGACCCGGGGGGTCTTCCTCGCCCAGCGGCTCGCCGCGAAGCTCGAGCAGATCACCGAGCGCAGGATCCCGTGCGGCTCGCTCGACATCACCATGTACCGCGACGACCTGCGCATGCATCCGCCGCGCACGCTGGCCCGCACCGAGATCCCCGGTGACGGCATCGACGGCAAGCTGGTCGTCCTCGTCGACGACGTGCTCTTCTCCGGCCGCACCATCCGCGCCGCCCTCGACGCGCTGAACGACATCGGGCGGCCCCGCGCGGTGCAGCTCGCGGTCCTCGTCGACCGCGGCCACCGCGAACTGCCCATCCGCGCCGACTACGTCGGCAAGAACCTCCCCACGTCGCTGCGGGAGACGGTCAAGGTCCAGCTCGCCGAGGAGGACGGTCGCGACACCGTGCTGCTCGGCGCGAAGGCCGACCAGTAGCAAACCGGGCGTACGGCCCGCTTCGGCGTGCCCACGCATGCAGGCATGCACCGGCCTGCCCGGAACCTCCCGAATGAACTGCCTTACGGAGCCTGACAGATGCAGCGTCATCTCATCTCGGCCGCCGACCTCACCCGCGACGACGCCGTCCTGATCCTCGACACCGCCGAGGAGATGGCCCGGGTCGCGGACCGGCCGATCAAGAAACTGCCGACCCTGCGCGGCCGCACGATCGTCAACCTCTTCTTCGAGGACTCCACCCGCACCCGGATCTCCTTCGAGGCCGCCGAGAAGCGGCTCTCCGCGGACGTGATCAACTTCTCCGCCAAGGGCTCCAGCGTGTCCAAGGGCGAGTCCCTGAAGGACACCGCCCAGACCCTGGAGGCCATGGGCGTCGACGCGGTCGTCATCCGGCACTCCGCATCCGGCGCGCCGTACCGCCTCGCCAACTCCGGCTGGATCGACGCGGCCGTGATCAACGCCGGCGACGGCACCCACCAGCACCCCACCCAGGCCCTGCTCGACGCCTTCACCATGCGCCGCCGGCTGGTCGGCAGGGACGCCGGGCTCGGCCAGGACCTGGCCGGCAGGCGCATCACCATCGTCGGCGACGTCCTGCACAGCCGGGTCGCCCGCTCCAACGTCGACCTGCTGCACACCCTCGGCGCCGAGGTCACCCTGGTCGCCCCGCCGACCCTGCTGCCGGTCGGCATCGAGACCTGGCCCTGCGAGGTCGCCTACGACCTGGACAGCACCCTGCCCAAGTCGGACGCGGTGATGATGCTGCGCGTGCAGCGCGAGCGGATGAACGCCGCGTTCTTCCCGACCGAGCGCGAGTACTCGCGGCGCTACGGCCTCGACGGGCACCGCATGGCGAAGATGCCCGAGCACGCCATCGTGATGCACCCCGGGCCCATGGTCCGCGGCATGGAGATCACCGCCGAGGTTGCCGACTCCGACCGCTGCACCGTCGTCGAGCAGGTCGCCAACGGCGTCTCCATCCGGATGGCCGTCCTCTACCTGCTGCTGGGCGGCAACGAGCCCGCCGTCACCCACGCCCGTACCACCGAGGAGAAGTAAGACGATGAGCAAGATCCTGATCCGTGGTGCGAGGGTCCTCGGCGGCGAGGCGCGGGACGTCCTGATCGACGGCGAGACCATCGCCGAGGTCGGCACCGGACTGTCCGCCGACGGCGCCGAGGTCGTCGAGGCGCACGGCAAGGTGCTGCTGCCGGGCCTGGTCGACCTGCACACCCATCTGCGCGAGCCCGGCCGCGAGGACTCCGAGACGGTCCTCACCGGCACCCGCGCGGCGGCCTCCGGCGGCTACACCAACGTGTTCGCCATGGCCAACACCTTCCCGGTGGCCGACACCGCCGGTGTCGTCGAGCAGGTGTGGCGGCTCGGCAAGGAGTCCGGCTACTGCGACGTGCAGCCCATCGGCGCCGTCACCGTCGGCCTGGAGGGCAGCAAGCTCGCCGAGCTGGGCGCCATGCACGAGTCGGCGGCCGGCGTGACGGTCTTCTCCGACGACGGCAAGTGCGTGCACGACGCGGTGATCATGCGCCGGGCGCTGGAGTACGTGAAGGCCTTCGGCGGCGTCATCGCCCAGCATGCGCAGGAGCCGCGGCTCACCGAGGGCGCCCAGATGAACGAGGGCGTCGTCTCCGCCGAGCTGGGCCTGGGCGGCTGGCCCGCGGTGGCCGAGGAGTCGATCATCGCCCGGGACGTGCTGCTCGCCGAGCACGTCGGCTCCCGCGTGCACATCTGCCACCTGTCGACCGCCGGGTCCGTGGAGATCGTCCGCTGGGCCAAGTCCCGCGGCATCCAGGTCACCGCCGAGGTCACCCCGCACCACCTGCTCCTCACCGACGAACTGGTGCGCAGCTACAACCCCGTCTACAAGGTCAACCCTCCGCTGCGCACCGAGCGCGACGTGATGGCCCTGCGCGAGGCGCTGGCCGACGGCACGATCGACATCGTCGCCACCGACCACGCCCCGCACCCGCACGAGGACAAGGACTGCGAGTGGGCCGCCGCCGCCATGGGCATGGTCGGCCTGGAGACCGCGCTGTCAGTGGTCCAGGCGACCATGGTGGACACGGGCCTGCTGGACTGGGCCGGCGTCGCCGACCGGATGTCCGTCAAGCCCGCTCAGATCGGACAGGCCACGGGCCACGGCCGTCCCGTCTCGGCTGGTGAGCCCGCCAACCTCACCCTGGTCGACACGGAATACCGTGGGCTCGTGGACCCCGCGGGCTTCGCCTCGCGCAGCCGGAACACCCCGTACGAGGGACGTGAGCTGCCGGGCCGTGTCACGCACACGTGGCTCCGGGGCAAGGCCACGCTCGTCGACGGGAAGCTCACGTGACACCTGTACTCCTGCTGGCCGCCGAGAAGGAATCGGCGGAAGTGACCGACTGGGCCGCCCGCCTCGGCTGGGTCGTCGGTCTCGCCCTCTTCGTCGCGCTCGTCTACTGGCTGATGCGCGAGGGCTGGAAATGGCGGGGCACCCTCCAGGGAGACCTGCCCGAGCTGCCCAGCGCGCCGGACGAGCCCGGCGAGGCGAGACTGACGATGAGCGGCCGCTACCACGGCTCCACCACCGCGGGGCAGTGGCTCGACCGCATCGTGGCGCACGGCCTGGGCACCCGCAGCCGAGCCGAGCTGACGCTCACCGACGCGGGCCTGGACGTCGTACGCCCCGGGGCGGCCGACTTCTTCGTCCCGGCCGCGGCGCTGCGCGAGGCCCGGCTCGACAAGGGCATCGCCGGAAAGGTGCTCACCGAGGGCGGACTGCTCATCGTGACCTGGGCACACGGCGGCAAACTGATCGACTCCGGCTTCCGCTCCGACCGCGCGGCCGAGCACAACGAGTGGGTCGACGTCATTAACTCCATGATCGAATCAACCACAAGGGAAGGCGCCGAACGATGACGACCTCCACCAGGGGAGCCAGCAAGGTTCCCGCCGTCCTCGTCCTGGAGGACGGCCGTATCTTCCGCGGCCGCGCCTATGGGGCCGTGGGGGAGACCTTCGGCGAGGCCGTCTTCTCCACCGGCATGACCGGCTACCAGGAGACCCTGACCGATCCGTCGTACCACCGCCAGGTCGTCGTGATGACCGCCCCGCACGTGGGCAACACCGGCGTCAACGACGAGGACATGGAGTCCAGGAGGATCTGGGTCTCCGGCTACGTGGTGCGCGACCCCGCGCGCGTGCCGTCCAACTGGCGCTCCCGGCGCACGCTGGACGAGGAGCTGGCCGCCCAGGGCGTCGTCGGCATCAGCGGGATCGACACCCGCGCCCTCACCCGTCACCTGCGCGAGCGCGGCGCCATGCGCGTCGGCATCTTCTCCGGCAACGCGCTGCCCGACGAGGGCACCATGATCGCCCAGGTGCGCCAGGCCCCCGAGATGACGGGCGCCGACCTCTCCGCCGAGGTCGCCACCAAGGAGGCGTACGTCGTCCCCGCGATCGGCGAGAAGAAGTTCACCGTCGCCGCGGTCGACCTCGGCATCAAAGGCATGACCCCGCACCGGATGGCCGAGCGCGGCATCGAGGTGCACGTGCTGCCCGCCACGGCGAGCGTCGACGAGGTGTACGCCGTCGATCCCGACGGCGTGTTCTTCTCCAACGGCCCCGGCGACCCGGCCACCGCCGACCACCCGGTCGCCGTGATGCAGGCCGTCCTGGAACGCGGCACCCCGCTGTTCGGCATCTGCTTCGGCAACCAGATCCTGGGCCGCGCCCTCGGCTTCGGCACCTACAAGCTGAAGTACGGCCACCGCGGCATCAACCAGCCGGTGCAGGACCGTACGACCGGCAAGGTCGAGGTCACCGCGCACAACCACGGCTTCGCCGTCGACGCCCCGCTCGACAAGGTCTCCGAGACCCCCTTCGGCCGCGCCGAGGTCTCCCACGTCTGCCTCAACGACAACGTGGTGGAGGGCCTCCAGCTCCTCGACAAGCCGGCCTTCAGCGTCCAGTACCACCCCGAAGCGGCAGCCGGCCCGCACGACGCCGCCTACCTGTTCGACCGCTTCGTTTCCCTGATGGAGGGCCAGCGTGCCTAAGCGCACCGATATCCAGTCCGTCCTGGTCATCGGCTCCGGCCCGATCGTCATCGGCCAGGCCGCCGAGTTCGACTACTCCGGCACCCAGGCGTGCCGGGTCCTGAAGGCCGAGGGCCTGCGGGTCATCCTCGTGAACTCCAACCCGGCGACGATCATGACCGACCCGGAGATCGCCGACGCCACCTACGTCGAGCCGATCACCCCCGAGTTCGTCGAGAAGATCATCGCCAAGGAGCGCCCCGACGCCCTGCTGCCCACCCTGGGCGGCCAGACCGCGCTCAACACCGCCATCTCGCTGCACGAGAACGGCGTGCTGGAGAAGTACGGCGTCGAGCTGATCGGCGCCAACGTCGAGGCCATCCACAAGGGCGAGGACCGCGACCAGTTCAAGCTCGTCGTGGAGGAGGTCCGCAAGAAGATCGGGCACGGCGAGTCCGCCCGCTCGGTCATCTGCCACTCCATGGAGGACGTCCTCGCGGGCGTCGAGGAGCTCGGCGGCTACCCGGTCGTCGTCCGCCCGTCCTTCACCATGGGCGGCGCCGGCTCCGGCTTCGCGCACGACGAGGAGGAGCTGCGCCGCATCGCCGGCCAGGGCCTCACGCTCTCCCCGACCACCGAGGTGCTCCTGGAGGAGTCCATCCTCGGCTGGAAGGAGTACGAGCTGGAGCTGATGCGCGACAAGAACGACAACGTCGTGGTCGTCTGCTCCATCGAGAACTTCGACCCCATGGGCGTGCACACCGGCGACTCCATCACCGTCGCCCCCGCGATGACCCTCACCGACCGCGAGTACCAGGTGCTGCGCGACATCGGCATCGCCGTCATCCGCGAGGTCGGCGTCGACACCGGCGGCTGCAACATCCAGTTCGCGGTCAACCCCGAGGACGGCCGGGTCATCGTCATCGAGATGAACCCGCGCGTGTCCCGCTCCTCGGCGCTCGCCTCCAAGGCGACCGGCTTCCCGATCGCCAAGATCGCCGCCAAGCTGGCCGTCGGCTACACCCTCGACGAGATCCCGAACGACATCACGCAGGAGACCCCGGCCTCCTTCGAGCCGACCCTCGACTACGTGGTCGTCAAGGCCCCGCGCTTCGCCTTCGAGAAGTTCCCGTCCGCCGACTCCACCCTCACCACGACCATGAAGTCGGTCGGCGAGGCCATGGCCATCGGCCGCAACTTCACCGAGGCGTTCCAGAAGGCGCTGCGCTCCCTGGAGAAGAAGGGCAGCCAGTTCACCTTCGTCGGCGAGCCGGGCGACAAGGAGCAGCTGCTGCGCGACGCCGTCCGTCCCACCGACGGCCGGATCAACACGGTCATGCAGGCCATCCGCGCGGGCGCCACGCCCGAGGAGGTCTTCGAGTACACCCGCATCGACCCGTGGTTCGTCGACCAGCTCTTCCTCATCAAGGAGATCGCCGACGAGATCGCCGAGGCCCCCGAGCTGACCCGCGAGCTGCTGGCCGAGGCCAAGCGGCACGGTTTCTCCGACCAGCAGATCGCCGGGATCCGCGGCCTGCGCGAGGACGTCGTCCGCGAGGTCCGGCACGCCCTCGGCGTCCGCCCGGTCTACAAGACGGTCGACACCTGCGCCGCCGAGTTCGCCGCCAGGACGCCGTACTTCTACTCCTCCTACGACGAGGAGACCGAGGTCGCGCCGCGCGAGAAGCCGGCTGTCATCATCCTGGGCTCCGGCCCGAACCGCATCGGCCAGGGCATCGAGTTCGACTACTCCTGCGTCCACGCCTCCTTCGCGCTCAGCGACGCCGGGTACGAGACGGTGATGGTCAACTGCAACCCGGAGACCGTCTCCACGGACTACGACACCTCCGACCGCCTGTACTTCGAGCCGCTGACGCTGGAGGACGTGCTGGAGATCGTCCACGCCGAGCAGCAGGCCGGGCCGGTCGCGGGCGTCGTCGTCCAGCTCGGCGGCCAGACCCCGCTCGGTCTGTCGCAGGCGCTCAAGGACAACGGCGTGCCGATCGTCGGCACCTCCCCGGAGGCCATCCACGCCGCCGAGGACCGCGGCGCCTTCGGCCGCGTCCTGAAGGAGGCCGGCCTGCCGGCCCCCAAGCACGGCACCGCCACCACCTTCGCCGAGGCCAAGGCCATCGCCGACGAGATCGGCTACCCGGTCCTCGTCCGGCCGTCGTACGTCCTCGGCGGACGCGGCATGGAGATCGTCTACGACGAGACCCGGCTGGAGTCGTACATCGCCGAGTCGACCGAGATCAGCCCCACCCGGCCGGTCCTCGTCGACCGCTTCCTCGACGACGCCATCGAGATCGACGTGGACGCGCTCTACGACGGTGAGGAGCTGTACCTCGGCGGCGTCATGGAGCACATCGAGGAGGCCGGCATCCACTCCGGCGACTCGGCGTGCGCCCTGCCCCCGATCACCCTCGGCGGCTTCGACATCAAGCGGCTGCGCGCCTCCACCGAGGCCATCGCCAAGGGTGTCGGCGTGCGCGGCCTGATCAACATCCAGTTCGCCATGGCCGGCGACATCCTCTACGTCCTGGAGGCCAACCCGCGCGCCTCGCGTACGGTGCCCTTCACCTCCAAGGCGACCGCGGTGCCGCTGGCCAAGGCCGCCGCCCGCATCTCGCTCGGCGCGACCATCGCCGAGCTGCGCGAGGAGGGTCTGCTGCCCAGGCAGGGCGACGGCGGCGAGCTGCCGCTCGACGCGCCGATCTCCGTCAAGGAGGCCGTCATGCCGTGGTCCCGCTTCCGGGACATCCACGGCCGCGGCGTCGACACCGTCCTCGGCCCGGAGATGCGCTCCACCGGCGAGGTCATGGGCATCGACTCGGTCTTCGGCACCGCGTACGCCAAGTCGCAGGCCGGCGCCTACGGCCCGCTGCCCACCAAGGGCCGCGCGTTCATCTCCGTCGCCAACCGCGACAAGCGCTCGATGATCTTCCCGGCCCGCGAGCTGGTCGCCCACGGCTTCGAGCTGCTGGCCACCTCCGGCACCGCCGAGGTCCTCAAGCGCAACGGCATCAACGCCACCGTGGTGCGCAAGCAGTCCGAGGGCGTGGGTCCGAACGGCGAGAAGACCATCGTCCAGCTCATCCACGACGGCGAGGTCGACCTCATCGTCAACACCCCGTACGGCACCGGCGGCCGCCTCGACGGCTACGAGATCCGTACGGCGGCCGTGGCCCGGTCCGTGCCGTGCCTGACGACGGTGCAGGCGCTCGCCGCCGCCGTCCAGGGCATCGACGCCCTGAACCACGGCGACGTGGGTGTGCGATCGCTCCAGGAACACGCGGAGTTCCTGACCGCGGCCCGCGACTAGCAGCCCTTGAGGGGGACACCGGAAACGGTGTCCCCCTCTTCATGAGGCTCGTCCCCGAGCTTCTCCCTGAGGACACCATGTACAAGATCTTCTTCAACCTCGTCTTCAAGCGGATGGACCCGGAGCAGGCACACCACCTCGCCTTCCGGTGGATCCGCCTGGCCGTGCGCGTCCCCGTGCTGCGCACCTTCGTCGCGGCCGTGCTCGCGCCCCGGTACAAGGAGCTGCGCACCGAGGCCCTCGGCCTGCGCATGCACGGCCCGTTCGGGCTCGCCGCCGGCTTCGACAAGAACGCCGTCGCCATCGACGGCATGGCGATGCTCGGCTTCGACCACGTCGAGATCGGCACCGTGACCGGGGAGGCGCAGCCCGGCAACCCCAAGAAGCGGCTGTTCCGCCTGGTCGCCGACCGCGCCCTGATCAACCGCATGGGCTTCAACAACGAGGGCTCCCTCGCCGTCGCCGCCCGTCTGGCCTCCCGCACGCCGGTCTTCAGGACCGTCGTCGGCGTGAACATTGGCAAGACGAAGGTGGTTCCGGAGGAGGAGGCCGTCCTCGACTACGTGAAGTCCGCCGAGCGGCTGGCGCCGTACGCCGACTACCTGGTCGTGAACGTCTCGTCGCCCAACACGCCCGGGCTGCGCAACCTCCAGGCCACCGAGGCGCTGCGCCCGCTGCTGACCGCCGTGCGCGAGGCCGCCGACCGTACGGTCACCACCCGGCGCGTCCCGCTGCTCGTGAAGATCGCCCCCGACCTCGCCGACGAGGACATCGACGCGGTCGCCGACCTCGCCGTGGAACTCGGCCTGGACGGAATCATCGCCACGAACACCACCATCGCGCGCGAGGGCCTGGGCCTGACCTCCGAACCCTCCCTGGTCAAGGAGACCGGCGGCCTGTCCGGGGCGCCCCTGAAGGCCCGCTCCCTCCAGGTGCTGCGCCGCCTCTACGCGCGCGTGGGCGACCGGATCACCCTGGTCGGCGTCGGCGGCATCGAGAACGCCGAGGACGCCTGGCAGCGCATCCTGGCCGGCGCCACCCTGGTCCAGGGCTACAGCGCCTTCATCTACGAGGGGCCCTTCTGGGGCCGCGCCGTCCACAAGGGCCTCGCCGCGCGGCTGCGCCAGAGCCCGCACGCCACCCTCGCCGACGCGGTCGGCGCCGATGTGAGGAAGTCCCCATGACCGGCATGAGCCCCCTGGAACCCTTCGGTGCCCGGCTGCGCCGTGCCATGGACGACCGCGGCCCGCTGTGTGTCGGCATCGACCCGCACGCCTCGCTGCTCGCCGAGTGGGGCCTGAACGACGACGTGGCGGGCCTGGAGCGGTTCAGCCGCACGGTCGTCGAGGCGATGGCCGACCGGGTCGCCGTGCTCAAGCCGCAGAGCGCGTTCTTCGAGCGTTTCGGCTCGCGCGGTGTCGCGGTCCTGGAGAAGGCCGTCGAGGAGGCCCGCGCGGCCGGCGCGCTGGTCGTCATGGACGCCAAGCGCGGCGACATCGGCTCCACCATGGCCGCCTACGCCGAGTCCTTCCTGCACCAGGACGCCCCGCTGTTCTCCGACGCGCTGACCGTCTCGCCGTACCTCGGCTACGGCTCCCTGAAGCCCGCGGTCGAGCTGGCCCGGGAGAACGGCGCCGGACTCTTCGTGCTGGCACTGACCTCCAACCCGGAGGGCGGCGAGGTCCAGCACGCGGTGCGCACCGGGGATCCGGACGGGCGGAACGTCGGCGCCACGATGCTCGCCCACCTCGCGGCCGAGAACGCGGGCGCGCAGCCGCTGGGCTCCTTCGGGGCGGTCGTCGGCGCCACGCTGGGCGACCTGTCCTCGTACGACCTGGCGATCAACGGTCCGCTGCTGGCCCCCGGCATCGGCGCCCAGGGAGCCACCGCGGCCGACCTTCCCCGGGTCTTCGGACCCGCCGTGCGCAATGTGGTCCCGAACGTCAGCCGGGGTGTTCTGCGTCACGGTCCCGACGCCGGGGCACTGCGGGCGGCGGCCGACCGGTTCGCGGAGGAGATCCGGGCCGCGGTGACCTCGGTCTGAGGCCGTGGCGGAGTGTTCGAGGCCGGCCCGAGGCTGGATACATCCTCGAATCCAGGGCAGTATGTCTGAAATATCCGGTCCTGACAGAGGCTGACCAGGACTTTTCCGCTGTTCTCGCTGACTCCGGCGGACTTGACCGCTAGTCTCCGTCGAGAGGACGGGCAAGCGTGTTGCTCGTAACTCCCCAGGTGTGGGGCGACTAGGTTCCTCACCGGTCCGTATCCGACAGTTCGACATCCGAGGTGACGTAGGCGTGGCTCTTCCGCCCCTTACCCCCGAACAGCGCGCAGCCGCGCTCGAAAAGGCCGCCGCGGCTCGCCGGGAGCGGGCCGAGGTCAAGAATCGACTCAAGCACTCCGGCGCCTCCCTTCACGAGGTCATCAAGCAGGGCCAGGAGAACGACGTCATCGGCAAGATGAAGGTCTCCGCCCTCCTTGAGTCCCTGCCGGGCGTGGGCAAGGTCCGCGCCAAGCAGATCATGGAGCGACTCGGTATCTCCGAGAGCCGCCGCGTGCGTGGTCTCGGTTCCAACCAGATCGCCTCCCTCGAGCGCGAGTTCGGCAGCACCGGCTCCTGAACCCCGGCTCGCCCGGGCATGGTCCCGGGCACTCCGGGATTGCTGGAATAATCGCTGCATGAGTGAACGTCCGCGGCTGACCGTGCTCTCCGGACCCTCCGGGGTCGGCAAGAGCACGGTCGTCGCCCATATGCGCAAGGAACACCCCGAGGTCTGGCTCTCGGTGTCGGCGACGACCCGCAAGCCCCGCCCCGGTGAGCAGCACGGAGTCCACTACTTCTTCGTCACCGACGAGGAGATGGACAAGCTGATCGCCAACGGCGAGCTGCTGGAGTGGGCCGAGTTCGCCGGCAATCGCTACGGCACTCCGCGCGCGGCCGTGCTGGAGCGCCTGGAGGCGGGTGAGCCGGTCCTGCTGGAGATCGATCTCCAGGGGGCCCGGCAGGTCCGCGAGTCGATGCCCGAGGCCCAGCTGGTGTTCCTGGCTCCGCCCTCCTGGGAGGAGCTGGTGCGCAGGCTGACCGGCCGGGGCACCGAACCGCCCGAGGTGATCGAGCGCCGTCTGGAGGCGGCGAAGATCGAGCTGGCGGCCGAGCCGGAGTTCGACGAGACGCTGGTGAACACCTCCGTCCAGGACGTCGCGCGCGAGCTGCTAGCCTTGATGAACGTCGTGTGACCGGCTGCGCTCCCGCGGACCGGCATCATGCAGACTGAATCTTTCCCATCCATCGGAAGGTAGAGCGTGTCCTCTTCCATCTCCGCGCCCGAGGGCATCATCAACCCGCCGATCGACGAGCTCCTCGAGGCCACCGACTCGAAGTACAGCCTCGTGATCTACGCGGCCAAGCGGGCCCGCCAGATCAACGCGTACTACTCGCAGCTCGGCGAGGGTCTCCTCGAGTACGTCGGTCCCCTGGTCGACACGCACGTCCACGAGAAGCCGCTCTCGATCGCGCTGCGTGAGATCAACGCGGGGCTGCTGACCTCCGAGGCCGTCGAGGGCCCCGGTCAGTAAGTCATACGATCAGCTCACGGCTGACTTTTCCACAGGCCCGGCAGCACGTCTGCCGGGCCTGTGGTGTCTCATGGGGGGTGGTTGCACGTTTCCGAGGTTCGGGGAGAGACGACGGTGGACAAGCCGAAGGTCGTTCTGGGGGTCAGCGGCGGCATCGCCGCCTACAAGGCGTGTGAGCTGCTGCGCAGGCTCACCGAGTCCGGACACGACGTCCGGGTCGTGCCCACCGCCTCCGCCCTGCACTTCGTCGGCGCCGCCACCTGGTCCGCGCTCTCCGGCAACCCCGTCTCCACCCAGGTCTGGGACGACGTCCACGAGGTCCCGCACGTGCGCATCGGCCAGCGGGCCGACCTCGTCGTGGTCGCCCCGGCCACGGCCGACATGCTCGCCAAGGCCGCGCACGGCCTCGCCGACGACCTGCTGACCAACACCCTGCTCACCGCCCGCTGCCCGGTCGTCTTCGCCCCCGCGATGCACACCGAGATGTGGGAGCACCCGGCCACCCAGGAGAACGTGGCGACGCTGCGCCGCCGCGGCGCCGTCGTCATCGAGCCGGCCGTCGGCCGGCTCACCGGCGTCGACACGGGCAAGGGCCGGCTGCCCGATCCCGCCGAGATCTTCGAGGTCTGCCGCCGGGTCCTGGCCCGGGGCGTGCGGGAGCCCGACCTCGCGGGCCGGCACGTCGTGGTCAGCGCCGGCGGCACCCGCGAGCCACTGGACCCGGTGCGCTTCCTCGGCAACCGCTCCTCCGGCAAGCAGGGGTACGCCCTCGCCCGGACGGCCGCCGCGCGCGGCGCCCGGGTCACCCTGGTCGCCGCCAACACCGCCCTGCCGGACCCGGCCGGGGTGGACGTGGTCCCGGTCGGCACCGCCGTGCAGCTGCGCGAGGCCGTGCTCAAGGCCGCCGCGGACGCCGACGCCGTCGTGATGGCCGCCGCGGTCGCCGACTTCCGCCCGGCGACGTACGCGGCGGGGAAGATCAAGAAGCGGGACGGGCAGGAGCCCGCCCCGATCACGCTCGTCCGCAACCCCGACATCCTCGCCGAGATCTCCGCGGACCGCGCCCGCCCCGGCCAGGTGATCGTCGGCTTCGCCGCCGAGACCGACGACGTGCTGGCCAACGGCCGCAGAAAGCTCGAGCGCAAGGGCTGCGATCTGCTCGTGGTGAACGAGGTGGGGGAGCGCAAGACCTTCGGCGCGGAGGAGAACGAGGCCGTGGTGCTGGCCGCCGACGGCGGCGAGACCCCCGTTCCGCACGGCCCCAAGGAGGCGCTGGCCGACACGGTGTGGGACCTGGTCGCCGCCCGCCTGGGCTGACGGCCCCGCGCGCCGCCCCGCCACCTTCCGCACTCCCGGCGATACGCCCCGCCACCCCCTGTGCCCCGGGCAACAGGGGCGTGGCGCCCCTGGCCAAGGCCGCGGCACATTGGGCAGAATGCACCGTGCCGCAGGTCACAGGGCTCCCGAGAGGCGAGACAGGTGGTCCCGTGGCGGAGCGCGACCGATAAACTGTTCCAGGACGACGCCGGGCGCAGCCCCCGACCCGTCCACCAATGATCAGCCAGCAGCCGCTGCAACCACAGGGAGCGTTGTGTCCCGTCGCCTGTTCACTTCGGAGTCCGTGACCGAGGGTCACCCCGACAAGATCGCTGACCAGATCAGCGACACCATTCTCGACGCGCTGCTGCGCGAGGACCCGACCTCCCGGGTCGCCGTCGAGACCCTGATCACGACCGGCCTGGTGCACGTGGCCGGTGAGGTCACGACCAAGGCCTACGCGCCGATCCCGCAGCTCGTCCGGGACAAGATCCTCGAGATCGGCTACGACTCCTCGAAGAAGGGCTTCGACGGCGCCTCCTGCGGCGTGTCGGTGTCCATCGGCTCCCAGTCCCCGGACATCGCGCAGGGTGTCGACGCGGCCTACGAGGCCCGCGTCGAGGGTGACGAGGACGAGCTGGACCGGCAGGGCGCCGGCGACCAGGGCCTGATGTTCGGCTACGCGACGGACGAGACGCCGACGCTGATGCCGCTGCCGGTCTTCCTGGCGCACCGGCTGTCCAAGCGCCTGTCGGACGTGCGCAAGAACGGCACGATCCCCTACCTGCGCCCCGACGGCAAGACGCAGGTCACCATCGAGTACGACGGCGACAAGGCGGTCCGCCTCGACACCGTCGTGGTCTCCTCCCAGCACGCCTCGGACATCGACCTGGACTCGCTGCTCGCCCCCGACATCCGCGAGTTCGTCGTCGAGCCGGAGCTGAAGGCGCTGCTCGACGAGGGCATCAAGCTGGACACCGAGGGCTACCGTCTGCTGGTGAACCCGACCGGCCGTTTCGAGATCGGCGGCCCGATGGGTGACGCCGGCCTGACCGGCCGCAAGATCATCATCGACACCTACGGCGGCATGGCCCGTCACGGCGGCGGCGCGTTCTCCGGCAAGGACCCGTCCAAGGTCGACCGCTCGGCGGCGTACGCGATGCGCTGGGTCGCCAAGAACGTGGTCGCCGCCGGCCTGGCCGCCCGCTGTGAGGTCCAGGTCGCCTACGCCATCGGCAAGGCCGAGCCGGTCGGCCTGTTCGTGGAGACCTTCGGCACCGCGAAGATCGACGCCGAGAAGATCGAGAAGGCGATCGAAGAGGTCTTCGACCTCCGCCCGGCCGCCATCATCCGC
>NZ_MUND01000038.1 GCF_002154375.1 Streptomyces glaucescens
TGCTCCTCTCCGATCAAGACCTCCTCGCCGCGATATCCGGCGGCCGGCTCGGCATCGAACCGTTCGATGAGGCGATGCTTCAGCCCGCCTCCATCGACGTCCGCTTGGACCGCGCCTTCCTAGTGTTCGAGAACCACCGCCACGACTGCATCGACCCCGCGGTGGAGCAGGCCGACCTGACCCGCCTCGTCGAGGTCCCGGACGGGGAGGCGTTCATCCTGCACCCGGGCGAGTTCGTCCTGGCGTCCACGTACGAGCGGGTCCGCCTGCCCCGCGACCTGGCCGCCCGCCTGGAGGGCAAGTCGTCGCTCGGCCGGCTGGGCCTGGTCACCCACTCGACGGCCGGGTTCATCGACCCCGGCTTCGAGGGTCACGTCACGCTGGAGCTGTCGAACCTGGCCACCCTGCCGATCAAGCTGTGGCCGGGGATGAAGGTCGGACAGCTGGCTGTGTTCCAGATGAGCGGCCCGGCGAAGTACCCGTACGGGTCTGTGGAGCGGGGGTCCCGGTATCAGGGGCAGCGGGGACCGACAGCGTCGCGGTCCTGGCAAGGCTTCCACCGCACTGTCCTACCTCTTTGATCTCCTCATTGTCAGCGGTGCCAGATAGCGTGGCACTGCCGAAGATCCTTCAACAGGCGGGGACGGTGAACGGTGAGCGCAGAGACCTCTGAGCCGCACAGCCATGTGGTGATCCCTGACCCCATCAGGGACGTGTACCTTATGTCGATCGTGGCGATGCTCGACAGCGACGAGACCAATAGGTCCGCCCTCAGCGTGACCCTGCAGGTGGGTGGAGTCCTGGTCACGGGCGAGCTGATCGGCCACAGCCGATGGCGAAACGAACTCAAGGCGTGGCTGGCCACGATCGGGGGAGACGCCGATTCGATCTCCCATCTGGTCGGCGTCGTGGAGGAGGAGTTGGCGGCGCAGGGCCAGACGCGGTCGAACCACCTGCACCTTCGGGACGCGAAGTTCATCACGAACTACTCGACCAGCATGCAGGGGATCGCGCCGTTCGGTCCGGAGCGGCCGTTGTGGCGCACACGGGTCGCAGATGTCCAAGGGTGGTCGCTGGGCCGCGCCTAAGGGGCAGGTAGCCTGCATGACGGTGCCCCCGCTGCTTTCCTCAGCGGGGGCACCGTTGTGTTCGGTCAGCTATCGGAGGCACTCGAGGAGTGGCGGGCCCAGCAGGGCCCCGGCGCTGACCGACCCCCGCCGGGGGTTACAGGTCGACCGCCTCGACCTCATCAGCGCTCCAGAACATAGATGCTCCATGTGACCGGACCGGCTTCGGCGCATCACCGCGGCGGACCGCAGCTCGCCAAGCTGCCGTCGAAACCCCCAGGTGCGCCGCGCACTGTGCGGCCGTCCATTCCCGTGGCTCGACGGGACGGCCAACAATGGTGGCGGACTTGGCCACACCTATATTCCAGACAAGCGTAGTCCCCACCTTTCGCACAGGCGCGGCGACCAGCCCACGCTGCGCCAGCGACCGCCACTGAGCGGCGGAGATCCCGTGGTAGTCAGCGCACTCTGCCGCAGACCATTCATCGGGGCGCTTCCACCGACGGACTTCAGCCGCATTCCACAGAGTCATCCCATCGCGCTCGACAGTGGGCTTCGGCTCCAAGCCCGCCTGGACATCCTCCAGCCAGCGCAGACGGGGCACCCCTCTGAAAGAGGCGCACTGTTGGGCAGTCCAGTCCTTCGGGCGCACGGACAAGGCTTACGGTCCTCACTTCTCGGTGTCGCGGTCGGCGGCCCGCTGCTGCTCCTGCCACTCGATGCGCAGGTTCCGCATGTCGTCGCAAAGGCCGTCGTAGACGGTCTTTGCCCGGATGTACGCCTTGCGGGCGTCCTCGGCGTCGGCTTCCAAGCGCCGATGCTTCTCCTCGTACTCCTCGCGGGTCATGGCCGGTGTCCTCACTGCTCGGTGGTTCGGTACTGGACGGGGCGGTCTTGCACCTTGACGAGCAGTCCCCCGTCCGCCAGCTGACGGAGGGCCTCGCGGGCTCGCTTTTCCTGCTGCTGCTCGTCCCCCTGGCCGTGTCCAGCGTCCCGGAGAGCGGTGACGGCGCGCTGGGTGTCCCACAGCCCGCCGAGTGCGCGAACCGCCTGTCCCAGGGATCCCGTAACGCCCATGATGTCCTCATTCTCGTCGCTGCGTCGGTGGTACTTGCGCTTGTGGTTCTGGACGCTCTCTTGTGTCCCTCGGTATCCGGGCTTTGTGCTGCACTCGTCGCACTCCACCCAGACGCCTTCCTTGACGGCGGCCGCGCTGACGGAGTGGTGGGGGCCGTAGCCGTGGGCGTGCAGGAAGTGCGGGACGCTGCCCTCGTACTTGAGGGCGATGAGGGCGGCTTCGGCGGCCTTGTCGTGGCCGGCGGCGAAGAACTTGCCGAGGCCGACTTCGCGTTCGCAGCCGCACCAGCAGGTGCCGGTCGGGATGAGGCGGGGCTTGTCGTTGCTTGCCATGCACCCATGGTAGCAATCCTTGAAGTTGAGGCAAGGGTGTAATCCAAGGATCGCAGTAGCGTTCAGGGCGAAGGCACCCCCGTGACGTCGAGGCGCCGTGCGCGGAGAATCGCTCCTGACGAAGAATCTGACGACCCGTCAGCGAAGGGCGCGCTCGGGCAGCGATCCGCGTGGTTCCCGATAAGCTCACTTGTCGCTACCCATCGGCGAGCGCAGCCGTTGATCGGGGTATGACGAAGCCGTTCTGCACGCAGTGCGCCGAGGACCTCCTGGGCCCGAAGGCCATGACAGCCGTCGACGCGCTCGCGGCAAGCGCCCCGCCACTGAGTGACGAGGTGAAGGCGAACCTCCGCGTCATCTTCCAGGGCGTGCGGCAGCCACGCTCACGGGAACCGGTTGAGAAGGCTTGCGGGCACGCGCAGGGGAATCCACCCTCTGGCTCTAGGTAATGTTCCTGAAGCCGACCGTTGACCTAGGGGGACCCGTTGGAGCCGAGCACACGCCCCTACAAAGCGTTCGACTGCGGAGACGACTGCCACCCGATCCGCTACGCCGCCTTCACTACGCGGACGTGGTGGGGCAGGAAACGCTGGGGAGTCACCGACCGGCACATGGGCGTGCGGCTCAGCCGGCTCTGCAAGAACCCGGACGACGTCGAGAGCTGGCTCGGATTCCTGCTGCGTATGGAATTGCGTGAGCGGTGTGCCGCACGACCCACTCGGTCCCAGCGAAGCGCATAACGTGAGTTAACTGCCCGACCATCCGCGCGGAACGTACAGTCGGTGTATGGCAGTTCACGTGACGTTGCTCGGTTCCTCGCTCCCCGCCGACTACCCGCAGGCGGAACGCACCATCAGCTACGACGACGCCGAAGGAAGTCGCTACACGTACAAGACGCTCGACAGCGGTGTGCTGGTAATCCTCAAAGGCTCCGGCATGAACAACAGCATCGAGGTCATGTACGGGCCTTCGGCGTGGGAGAGCGTCCAGGGGGACACGGTCGGATCCCGCCCCTGACCCTCGCCCCGGGGATCATCACGTGTGGCGTCGGATAACCTCTCCTTATCCGATCACACTGAGACGAGGGTTCCCGTGGAAGACCTGGTGCAGTTCCTACACGACCGGCTGGACGACGACGCAACGTTCATGCAGGCCGCCATCCGGCTTCGAGAGAGCGGTGCCATCGTCTCCTCTCCCCAGGCAACGGAGGGCGCCTTTGCCCTGATGGACATCGTCCAGAATGACCCTGACACTGTGCAGGCCCTATCCGTCTTCACCCGCACCGGCGCCCGAGCACCTGGTGAAGCCGAACGTGTCCTCGCCGAGGTTGACGCGAAGCGCGACCTACTGGAGCTGCATCGCCAACTGGAAGACTCAGAAGAGATGCTGGACTTCTGCGCCACCTGCGACGCAACCGGGAAGTACCCCGAGTACCCGTGTCGAACGCTCCGCCTGCTCGCCCTGCCCTACGCCGATCACCCGGACTACAACGAGGCATGGCGGCCGTGACCCAGCAGCACCTCCCTGCCGTCCAGCCTGAGCGTGCCGCTCTCATCCAGAAGTGGGCCGCCCGGCACGGCATCGACGCCGCTCACCGCCTCGCCCAAGCCGAAGATTTCGCCGACGCCGTCCGCCGCGAAATCGCCGCCGCCAACACCGAGGACACCTACGCCAAAGCCTGGCGCGTCTGGGAACGCTTCACCACCACCCAGCAACTCCCGCTCCTCGAAGGATCCCGCGGCTCCCTCGTCGCCTACGTCGCCTGGATGCTCCGCCAAGGCCAGACCAACGGCCGCGGCTACGCCCCCAGCTCCGCGTCCACGATCCTCGCCGGAACCGTCGTCGAACTCCGCCGCCGCGGCGTCACCGTCACCCGAGATGACCAAGCCGAAGCACGCCGCTCCCTCGACGGCCTCGCCGTCAAGCTGCTCAAGAACAAGGAGCGCCGCGGCCGCGGCAAAGCCGCCACCGCCCAAGTCCCCGACCTCTACCGCGTCGTACGCGCCTGTCCCGACACCCTCGCCGGCGCCCGCGACAAGGCCCTCATCCTCACGAGCTTCCACTACGCCGCCCGCGCCCAGGACCCCGCCGGGCTCCTCGCCGGGGACGTCACCCTGCATCCCCGCGGGCTGGTCATCTCCATCCTGACCGGCAAGACGAAGCACAGCGTCCGCGACGCCAAGATCCTCTACCAGAAGGACCCCGAGATCTGCCCCGTCGAGGCGTGGAAGGCCTACCGGGAACGGCTCGCCGCAGAGGCGGAGCCGCGCTGGTCCCAGCCGGACGCGCCCGCGTTCGTCGGCATCCACCGTTCCGGGCGCGTCACCGGCGGCATGGTCCCCGACTCCGTCACCCGCGCCATCAAACGGATCAGCGTCCGCGCCGGCGTCCGACTCGCCTGGACCGGTCACAGCTTGCGCATCGGCCACGCCACCGCTGCCCGCAAGCAGGGCAAGGACACGGTCGTCATCGCCGACCAGGGCGGCTGGGCCCGGCACTCCCGCTCCATGAACGGCTACTTCCAGATCGAGGACGGCTGGGACGACAACTCCACCGCCGACCTCACCTAGAGACGGGGACACATCGTGACCACCAGCCACGAGCGCGGCGCCCGCGCTGTCCGGGTCCTCGTGGTCGGCGTGCCCGGCAGGCTATCCGGTGGCCTCCTGATCTCTGCAATCCTGTGCAGACGCCAGCTGGTGGTGTTATGGGTCAGTCGGTCCTGCGCAGGACGACCACGGTCGCATCGTCACGGTACGTCTCCCCAGCAGGCCCGTCTTCTTCGCCCTCGGCAGCCGCGACAAGCGCGTCCGCCAGAGCCTGCGGGGACGCAGCGTGCTCCTTGCACAGCCTCTCCGCCGTCTCCAGGTCCACCTGATCCGAGACGCCATCGGTAACGAGCAATACCACGGGCACCTCCTCCGGGATCTCGAGCTGGCGGCACGTCATCTCTGTCGCCTGGGCGAGGCCGAGCCGGGCCCAGTTGTCCTGCGTCTCCGCGATCTCGATGGAGACGCCGCCGTTCCAGCGCAGCCATTCGCCCATGGTCTGGTCCCGGCTCCACAGGGTCAGCTTCTGCCCGTCCCAGCCGTACGCCCGGCAGTCGCCGATCCAGTGGACGCTGGTGGGGGAGCCCGGTTCCATCGAGGCGTATACGGCGGACATGTGGGGCGGTCGGTCGTAGGCGGCGGCCATCCTTCCGGCGGTGGTCAGGGCGACGAGCCCGCCCATGGCCATGCCCATGAGGGTGATCACCGGGGGGATGTGCTGGGCGAAGTCGATGGTTTCCTGCCGGTGGCCGGCGCCATCGACGACGGCCGCGCAGACCTGGTCGCCGCGGCGGTGTACGTGCGCGCCGTCCGCGGAGGGCGGTTGAGTTCCTGGGCGCTGTGCGATGCCGGTCGTGACCGCTGCAACCGGTGTGGCTTTGGTGGTGTCCATCAAAGGGGCTCCTCGCTCGGTCGCTGCGTCCGGTTCCACGTTATGTGCGTGCGGGTGGGTCTGGGGGTGTGTCCCAGTAGCCGGTGTGGGCGATGGTGTCGGCGGTGACGGGTGGGGTGCGGTGGGCGAGGACGGGGCTGGTGGCGCAGATCTGCTGGACGATCTTGTTGGGGTATTCGCGGACGATGGGGTGGCCGCCCTGGCCGATGATGAGGGCGTGGACGCCGTCGGCGGGCTTGATGCGTTTGGGCAGGTAGTGGACGAGGGCGGCCGAGGTCAGTGGCTCGAGGACGAACTTTTTGCCGACGTTTTCGAAGTCGTCGGGGGCGCGGATTTCCCAGGTGCCGTTGCCGAGGTCGTAGAGGTGGCGCCTGTCGACGCGGGTGACTTCGGAGGGGCGCAGGCCTTCGAGGAGGAGGTAGGCGATGAGGCGGTCGCGGAGGTAGTGGCGGGCGTTGGTGGGGCCCCAGCCGCCGATGGCGGCGAAGAGGGCGGCGCGTTCGCTGGGGTTGAGGCGTTTGGGTGGGGTGTCGTCGCGGTCGAGGCCGGAGCGCAGTTCGGTGAGGTCGGGGGTGAGGCGGATGATGCCGTGGTCCTGGGCGGCCTTGTAGTACTGGGTGAGGGCGGTGATGCGCCGGTCGTGGGATTTGGCGGTCGCGGGGTGGTGCTGGGCGATCCAGGCGAGGGCGGCGGGCCCGTCGAAGGGGCGGGTGCCGAGGACTTCGTGCAGGTAGCGGTCGTAGGACCAGGCGGCGACGTGCTCGATGCCGAAGTGGTAGGGGTCCACGATGGGGCCGGCGTGGGGCCAGGTGTGGTCGCACCAGTCGAGCCAGGAGGTGACCTCTTGTCGGTAGGCGGCCTGGCTGGAGGGGCGCAGGGTGCCGGAGGTGAGCCAGGCGTCGAGCAGTGCACGGGGGTCCATGCTCCTTATCCTGCCCGTTCCGCTCTCTAGATCAAGATTTTCACGAAACCTCGGGTGCCTCGGCCCAGGTGGCGGGGTGGTCGCGGTGTGCGGGGAAGCGCGGGGGGATTGCGCGCGCGGCTTCTCCTGGTGGGTGGGGTCCCGAGGTTTCGTGAAGAGTCTCGATCTTGTGGGGAAGGGTGCCGGCGGGCGGGGCGGCGGGGCCTGGGACCACGCTACGGGTGAGCGAGCCGGCGTTTCCCCCTCTCACCCGCGGTGTGTCAGGAGCCGCCTACACCTGGGCACTCCGCTGCCCAGTGCCAACGCTGCACCGGATCAAGAGCATGCTCCGGGCAATCCAGCCTCTGGTCGTCCTCAGCCACACCACCGCACCGCCGCTTCGGGCAGAGGCAGTCGGCGAAGCTCCCGCCGAGGATGGTGGTGCCGTGCCGCTCGTAGGCCGAGATACGGGCGAGGGCCTCGACGTTGCGTTCTACGGCCACGTCAGTCCACGTCCCCGTAGTACTTCTCGAACGGGTCGAAGCCGTCGTCCGCGGCCGCGCGCATCTCCTCGTGCTCCGACTCCCGGGCCCGCTCGTCCTCCTCCGCGCGCTCCTGCGGGGTCAGGGCCGCCCTGCGGGACTCCTCCGCCGCCCACTCAGCCGCCACACGCTGCTTCCACGCATCGATGTCGAAGTCGCGGTTCTGCGAGCACGGTTCCTGCTGCGGGTGCGGGGGGCGGGCGCACGTTTCGGGCAGGACCCCGAACGGGTCCAGCTGCTCGCCGCACACGGCCTGCTGGGCAAGGAGCGCAGTGTGCTTACCACCGGCCTGGCGCTGTACGACGCGGGCCTTCTTCGCGGCGGTCGACTGTTTCTTCGGCACGGTCATCATCTCCGGGTTCCGGCGGTGCCCACGCCCTTCGCCGCACAGAGGTGTCCGTGACGGATGGGTGCTGCTTCGCGGGCCCCGAGAGACCTTCACCATCCCCTGCCGCTGCGTGGGTGCGGTCTTGGGGTCATGCGGTTGGCGGCGTACGCGTCCTGCCGCTTGCTGCTGAAGTCTAGCGTCGGCCGCTGACAACCGCGCTTCACAGCCCCGGTATCGGCTCGTGATCGACGTCCCGCCGCTCATAGCCGATCCGGGTCACTCCCAAAGACCGGGTATCTTGTCCTGTTCACCGATCTTCTGGGCAGACCGAATCCGCTGCTCCGCAGTGGTCAGGTACTTCAAGGCTGCCCGAAGTCTGGTTGGGGTGTCCCCAAGGTGCCCGACTCCCGTATTGCACGGGCCGCACAGAAAGCCGCGCAGCTGCCCGGTCTCGTGACAGTGATCGAGCGATAGCCGGGCGTACCGGCCGCCGTGATTGGCCTCTTGTGGGGTCCGCCTGCATACCTCACAGCGGTTGTCGACCGGGTACCGCTCTACCACTTCGGCCCAAGGGATACCAAGCTTCTTGGCGTATCGGCGCAGACTGGCGTAGGACTTGCTGGCTCTGTCCTGCGTGTGCCGGCGCAGAGCGTTCTTCGCCCGAAGACGCTGGTCGGCTGCCTCACAGTCCCTGCACCGTGACCGCCACTTGGCCGCTCCCTGGCTAGACTTCCTCAGCCCGAAGGCGCTGATCGGAAGCGTCTGTCGGCACATCCAACACATCTTCTCGGTGGGTGCCTGAACTGTGACAGCAGTCGTGTGGCAGGCGCCGCAGAGAGCACTTCGCCGGTCTTTCGCGCTGCCACACGCAGGGCAGGTGTCGAGACGTCGGATGCTGTAGTGGTAGTGGGCGCTGCATAGCCCACGCGACCTACGAGGCTTGTCGCAGTCACCGGCGAGGCAGGGTCCCTTGCGGGAGACGTTCTTCTGGGTGCTGGCAGCCAGGTCCTTCAAACGGTCCTGATAGTGCTGCGTGCACAAGCCCTCGGCCTTTCCGACGGCTCGGATCGGTAGCACGCATCCCTCAGCTTTGCATATCCGATCATGGATGGTTTGACGATCTGCGGTCACGTTACGTGTTCTCCCAGGTCAAGGGCAAGGGGTGGCGCGATGGCAAGGTCCGGTTCTACAATCGCCTGACGCGATCAGCATGCGAGGCCACCAACCCCGGTCCGGGGCGGTGGCCTTCGGTGTATCTCGGGTCAGTCGTAGGTGATGACCATCGCGTCCGAGGACTCCTCGGTCGGGTCGGCTCCGCGGTCACGGCACAGGAGGCAACGGGTTCCGAGGTAGCCCTCGGGTGCCATGTAGAGGTGCTGGCCGCAGAAGTAGCCGCCGCAGCTGAATTCGTCGCCGCCGTGCATGCTGCCGCAGAGGTAGCCGAGGCCGCGGTCGATTCGTTCGGTGCAGCCGGGCTGCTCGCAGGTTGTGGGGACGTCGTAGCCGACGTCGATCTGCTTGCCGTTGCGGTAGACGGTGCCGTGCATGTTGCCCATGGGTGATGCCTCCTAGGCGGCGAGGTCGGTGTCGGTCTGGGTGAGCTTGCGGCGGGGCTGGTAGTCGGCGTCGTCGGGGTCGCGTTCGAGCTCGAAGCGGATGATGGCCTGTTCGTCGTGGGCGGGGGCCTTGGGGGTGGGCTCGTAGGTGGTGTTGGCGGGCGGGGTGAGGACGTAGCCGATGCGGTGGACGGTGTAGCTGAGGATGCCGGACAGGGCGAACTCGCGGGCTGCGGTTTCCCCCTTGGTGTCCTCGCCGGCGGCCTGGCGCTGGGCGAGTTCGGCGGCGCGGAGGCGGCACATGGCGTGGATGTAGATGTCGCCGCCGCGGACTTCGCCGGTCTTGGTGATCTTCACGGCGCTGGTGCGGAGTTCTGAGATCTCGATGGTGCGGACGGTGGGTTCGGGCTCGCCGGGCTTGAGGTAGGTGATGGTGACGGCCCAGCGGTGGTCAGCGGCCCTGTAGAGGTCGGTGAGCGTCTTGCGCGTGGTCTGGCGGCTCGTCAGCTTCATCGGGTCCCCCTTGTTGGTGCGGTGTGCCCACCATAACCAGTTGAGCATTGCCATGCAAGGTTCATGCGGGTACTGTTGTGGTCACCGGGACGATCCGTTCCGGCCGCCATACCGGTACGGCATGGCGTGCCAATGCTTGAATGGAGGAGACTGGCGTGCGACATGCCCCCACGCGCCCGCCCGGCCGGCCCCGGAAGGACGGGCGCCGACCGAGAGGACACCGAGTGACCCGCCCCTGGCGTGACCGCCTGCAGAAGGCCGCCAACGTGCTCCGCGCCGACGGACACGAAGAGGAAGCCCTGGACGTCGAAGCGGTGCTGGCGCCCGGCGCCTGGAACTGGCTGCGGGAGACCGAGTCGAAGGGCGAGCTGTCGCCGCTGCCGTTGACGCTGGACCGGCGGCTGAAGGACGCGCTGGCGAAGGCCGCCGAGGACAAGGGAGCCGTGCCGAGCAACGTGGTCGTGGAGGGCTTCCGCGCGTTCCTGGACGACGACTTCGTGCCGCCGCGGGTCGTGGCGGTCCGTGGGAGCGCCCACTACAGCAAGACGACGATGACGGTGACGGTACCGAAGGATCTGCGGGAGCAGGTGAGCGCGAAGATCCCGCAGGTGGCAGAGGAGGCCGGGTACCGGATCACGCTGTCGTCGATCGCTATCGAGTGGCTGCTGGACCAGCTGGGCGTGGAGCGTCCGGCGGACTGACCGGCCCCCGTGGGTGCGGGCTGGTCTGGACGCCGACACCGGGCCGGTCCCGTGCACCCCGTTGAGCACTGCATAACCCCATAGGAGAGACCTCATGGCGCATGCGCCCGAGGCCCCCGCCACCATCACGGCGGAGGGCCCCACCTCGCACACCTTTTTTCAGGCCGCGCGGCCCGCGAACACCTTCGGGTACACGCGTGAGCAGCAGATCGAAGCTCTGCACCGTCTGCGGGAGCCGTTCAAGCCGGAGGAGATCCGTTACCTGCCGCGCGTGTGGTGCGGGGCGTGCAAGAACTCCCGCGGCCAGGGCTGCCAGAACCACCGCATGGCCAAGTGCGGCAAGTGCGGTCAGAAGATGCCGACCGGGGGCCACATCGACCTGGCCTACGTGGGGCACGCCGAGGCGACGAACCGGCTGCTGAACGTGGATCCGTTCTGGGACTGGGAGCCGCTGACGGTCGACGAGCGGGGTCTGCCCCAGGTGGACGGCTACCGCGGGCTGTGGATCCGGCTGACGGTGTGCGGGATGTCCAGGCTCGGGTACGGGCACGCCGGCGACAAGACAGGCGGGGACGCGGTGAAGGAGGTCATCGGCGACGCGATCCGTAACGCTGGCATGCGGTTCGGGATGGCGCTGGATCTGTGGACGTCGTCGGACCTGGAGATCATCGAGTCTGGCGGGGCGTCCCTTGAGCAGGACGGCCAGGGCAGCGGGCAGCCGTCCGGTAGCCCGGAGCAGGGGCCGGCCGCCTCGGCCGATGGCAGCGTGGACCATCTCGCTCGTCTGCGGGCGCAGGCCCTGGAGTGCTGGGGCAGCTCGCGGCCGCTGGGGCAGATCATCCTCGATGCGGAGAAGCACGGGGTCGCCGACAGCGACGTGCCGTTGAAGGACGGGCGTGTGGTGACGTTCCGGGAGCTGCTGAACAGCCGGATCACCGAACTGGACAAGCTGGCCGCCCAGGGCGGTACGGAGAGGAGCGCCGCCTGATGGCCGGGGAGCGGGACCATGGGTACGCCCGGTACCGGCTGGACGGCTGCCGCTGCTACGTCTGCGGCTTCGCGCGGAGCCGGTATGACGAGAACCGTGCAAAGGCCATGACGGCTGGGACGTGGGAGCCGTGGGTGGACGCTGAGCCGGTTCGTGTCCACATCCGTCATCTTCAGGCATGCGAGATGGGGCTTCGGACCATCGCCGCGGTGGCCGGCGTCGACCGGAAGCGGCTCCAGGCCGTTCTGAACGGCCGGCCAGAGCGGGGGACGGCACCGCAGGAGAAGGTGCGCCCGGGGCTGGCGGCTGCGGTTCTGGCGGTGGAGCCGTCTCTGGAGAACTTGGCGCCGTCCACGTTGGTCAGCCCGCTGGGAACTCGTCGTCGGGTGGGGGCGCTGGTTGCCGTCGGCTGGCCGCAGCAGCACCTCGCTGCCCATCTGGGCATGACACCGTCCAACTTCGGCACCATGCTCGGTCGCCCGCATGTGCTGGCCCGCAGGGTGCTTGCCGTTCGGGCGATGTACGACGCTCTGTGGCGTACCGATCCGCGCGAGCGTGGAGCGACGGCAGCTGGCATCGCGCGGGCCAAGCGGTACGCGGCGAATCGTGGTTGGGCGCCGGTCGGCGCTTGGGACGACGACACGATCGATGACCCGGAGGCGTTCCCGGACTGGACGGGCCGCTGCGGGACGCTTGAGGGGGACCGGGAGCACTACCGACTGGGGATCCCGCCCTGCCAGCCGTGTCGCGATGCGCGGAATGCTTATCGGCGCCAGGGGCGGCAGGCACGCAAGGCTGCCCACGTCGACGAGGCCGCCTGAGTCACCAAGTCCCCGCTTTTGGGGCACCCGTAGTTCCTCATCTTCCCGGCTGTTCGCCGAATCGAGGTCTCGTCATGTCCGTTGACCGTGTTCCGGGGCTGGTTCTGCCCGTCGTGTTCCTGCTCGCCGTGGTCGGTGTCGCGGTCGCCCTGTGGTGGGAGCGGCGTTGGCCGTCGTCGCCGACCCGGCAGCCGACTCGCCGGGCTGGTGAGCGCGCGGCCGCGGAGGCCTCCCGCCCCAACGCCCTGTACCGGCCCTGACCCGCGTTCGTCCCCGTTGTTCGTCCGCCTTCCCGAGAGAGAGGTGAGTGCCGTGCGTTGTCCTGTCCGTCTCCTCACTGCCGCCGCGGCACTCGCCGCGGCGGTTGCCGTTTCGGCTGCTGTCCGCCGGGATCGTCGCCTGCGTGCCGTGCTGGTGCGGGAGCGGGCGGCGCACCGGCTGACCGATGCCTGTCTGCACCGTGACCTGGAGGCGTTCCGCCGCCGGATCGACGCGGTGGTCGCGCAGCGGGCCGTGATCGACGAGGCCGGCCTGGTCCTCGAGGACGCTCTTGCCCGCACATCCCGGATTGACCCGACGTTGGAGGGAGGCCCCCAGTGACCGATTCGATCGCATTGAGGAAGGCGTGGGAGGAGCATCCCCGGTACCGGTATCGGGGGTGTGCCCCGGATGTGGATGTGCCGGGTCGTGCGGCGGGGAATCTGGCGTTGTCGCTGGATGCGTGGTCGGGTCCGGACCGTGAGGGTGGTGAGCCGCAGAAGGAGCGTGAGGCTCGTCAGGCGGCTGCGATCGAGGTGTGTCTCGGTTGTGCGGTGATGGTGCAGTGCGATGCGTACGCGAACAGCATCACGTCGGACGGGAGGCTGGCGGAGCCGGACGGGATCTGGGGTGGGCGTACGGCGTTGGAGCGGCACAAGGCGCTGATCGCGGCGCGGCATGCTCAGCCGGCGGCGCCGGACCGGCGGTTTGCTACGCCGCAGAAGCAGGCTGTGTTGCGGGCGCTCGCCGTCTGCTGGGATCCGTTCGAGGTGGCGGAGCGGGCGGGGGTGGATGTGCGGACGGCGAACTGGCAGCGGTCGAATCTGACGACGCTGCTGGGCTTGCCGCGGTCCGCGTCCCGGGCGCAGCTGCTGGCGGCTGCGGAGGGGCGGGGGCTGTTGGACGGGGTTGCGGTGGTGGCGGATGACGGGTCGGTGCCGGCGGTGCCGCCGCCGACGAAGATGCCAGCGCCTGCCCCGAGGCCTGCGCCGGTGACGGTGACGTCGCGGGTCGGGCTTCCGGCGCCGGGCCCGTATGAGCCGGTGCGGGTTCCGCGGCCGCGCCGGACCTGGTTCGCCCGCATCGAGGGCCAGCTCGCGTTCGACCTGGACGCCGAGCTGGCGGATGTGGCGGACGTGCACGACCTGTTCATCGACACGACCGAGTGCCTGGAGGCCGCAGCATGACCGAGATCACCCCTTCTCCCGCCGTCCCGTCCGTGTCCGCCGAGGAGGCCGCGGCGTTCGAGGTGATGGGCGCGGACGCGGTCAGCGCGGGATGGAACATGTCGGCCGGCGCCTACATTGCGGGGCTCCTTGCTGCTGGGCAGGCCGCCACGGCGCCGTCGCCGAAGACGCTGCTGGCGGACCGGTGGCCGGATGTGGATCCGGCGGTGGCGTACGCGATCTACGAGCGGGGGCTGGAGGCGGGGTGGCGAGGTGCGCAGTTCTATGCAGCGCCCCGGCTGCACAGGGAAACGCTTGCGGCGTTGAAGGCGCAGTTGGAAGAGACGGGGTTCCACGCGATGGCGGGTCTGGTGGGCCGGTCACGGGAGGTGGTGGTGCGGTCGAGGCCGGTGCATCCGGTGGATGGTGAGGGGGCCGGGGGGCACTGACGGGGCGTCACTTTGGGGTGTGACAAGTCGTACTAGAGACACGTGGGGAGGAGCTGGGACAGGTGGCATGGTCAACCGGTAGGCTGGTGCCTGCGCCAGACGACCACTCAGATGTGGTCCACGGCGCTCACAGACGACATGGAACGGCCCCGCAGTGGTCCTGGTGCTGGTAACACCGGGTGCGGGGCCGGGCCGACACACAACCACGACGAAGGTGCCGACGATGGCCAAGAGTACCCGGGGTACTTCCCCCTATGACAGGTGGCTCCAAAGTTTCTGCGGATCCGGCGTGAACATCACACCGCCGACGCAGCCGAGCCCTGTCCCTTCTACCCACACAGTCGCGTGACCGCCCAGGGCGACGAGCTGGCCGCTCGCCGTCGAAACCGCGCGCCGAAGAAGCGTCGAGCCGCGAACGGCGCGCAGCTTCCCTCCAG
>NZ_MUND01000380.1 GCF_002154375.1 Streptomyces glaucescens
CCACTACGTTTCGGACAAGCCCCCCGCGGCCCCGCCGCCCCTACCGTGGACCTCGACAGGCAAGCACACCCCCAACGCGGAAGGGCACGGGCCACGACCATGACCTCCACCCACGCCTTCTGGCTCGCCGGCCGTCAGGCCACCGGCGAGACCACCTTCGATGTCGAGTCGCCGTGGGACGGTCGGCTGGTCGGGCAGGTCAGCGTGCCGACCGACGCGCAGGTCGAGGAGGCCGTGGCCGCCGCGTACGCCGTGCGGGACGAGTTCGCCGCCACGCCCGCCCATGTCCGGGCCGCCGCGCTCGACCACGTCAGCAAGCGGCTCGCCGAGCGCACCGAGGAGATCGCCCGGCTGATCTCCGCCGAGAACGGCAAGCCGATCAAGTGGGCGCGCGGCGAGGTCGGCCGTGCCGTGTCCGTGTTCCGGTTCGCCGCCGAGGAGGCCCGGCGGTTCAACGGCGGCGAGGCGCAGCGCCTCGACACCGACCTCGGCGGCCAGGGCCGGCTCGCCCTCACCCGCCGCTTCCCCAAGGGCGTCGTCCTCGGCATCGCGCCGTTCAACTTCCCGCTGAACCTGTGCGCCCACAAGGTCGCCCCGGCCATCGCCGCCGGCGCCCCGATCATCCTCAAGCCCGCCCCGGCCACCCCGCTCTCCGGGCTCATCCTCGGTGAGCTGCTGGCCGAGACCGGGCTGCCGGCCGGCTCGTGGAGCATCCTGACGGTGCCGAACGACCGGATGCCCGCCCTGGTCCAGGACGAGCGGCTGCCGGTGATCTCCTTCACCGGTTCCGACAAGGTCGGCTACGCGATCATGGACTCGGTGCCGCGCAAGCACTGCACCCTGGAGCTGGGCGGCAACGGCGCGGCCGTCGTGCTGGCCGACTGGGCGAGCGACGAGGACCTGGACTGGGCCGCGAGCCGCATCGCGACCTTCTCCAACTACCAGGGCGGCCAGTCCTGCATCTCCGTGCAGCGCGTGATCGCCGACGCCGCCGTGTACGACCGGCTGCTGCCGCGCATCGTCGCCGCCGTCGAGGCCCAGGTCACCGGTGACCCGGGTGACGACGCCACCGATGTCGGCCCGCTGGTCAGCGAGGACGCCGCCAAGCGCGTGGAGTCCTGGGTGGACGAGGCCGTGGCGGCCGGCGCCAGGCTGCTCGCCGGCGGCAAGCGCGACGGCGCCTCCTACGCGCCGACCGTGCTCACCGACGTCCCGGCCGATGTGACCCTCGCCTGCGAGGAGGTCTTCGGACCGGTCCTCACCGTGCAGAAGGCCGACGGCGAGGCCGAGGCCTTCGCCGCGGTCAACGACTCCAAGTTCGGCCTCCAGGCGGGCGTCTTCACCCACGACGTCCAGACCGCCTTCCGCGCCCACCGCGCGCTGGAGGTCGGCGGTGTCGTCATCGGCGACGTGCCCTCCTACCGTGCCGACCAGATGCCGTACGGCGGCGCCAAGCAGTCCGGCGTGGGTCGCGAGGGCGTGAAGTACGCCATGGACGACTACACCTACGAGCGCGTGCTGGTCCTCACCGGTCTCGCGCTCTGACCTGCCACGGACAGGTCGGACAGGCGACGGCCGCAGCCCACTGTGCGGGGGCTGCGGCCGTCGCTGTTTCACCGTGCCGGCCTGGTCCGGACCCTCAACCGGAGAAGCCGACGTGCGCGAGCCGCAGCGGGCCGCGCAGTCCCAGTCGGACGTCGTGCACGCCCTCGGCGGCGCACGCGGTGGTCAGCCGGGTGTAGTCGTACGGGCCGGAGGTCGGGGCGGTGAGGGTGAGCGTCGCGAGCACCGGACCCCCGTCCAGGGACAGTTCGACCGTGCCGCCCCCGCCTGCCACCTCGACGGTCACCTCGGTGACGCCGGGGCCGAAGTCGCAGGCCCGGTAGAGGAGTTCGGCTGCGTCACCGGAGGGTGTCACCGCGTCGCCCGACACCTTGGTGCGGTCGACGATCTCCGTGCCGCTCTGCTCGTCGAAGCCGGCCGGGTCCAGGCCGCGGGTCACGACCGGGCGCGGCGCGGCGGGCTCGCCGGCCAGGGGCACCGTCGTCCGCAGCCGGATGTCCTCACTGGAGGCGCCGGCCAGCAGCTCGTACGGGCCGGGCTCCACCCGCCAGCCGTCGCGGGCCACGTCCCAGAACGCGAACGCGGACAGCGGAACCTCGAAGGACAGTTCCTGGCTCTCGTCCGGGGCCAGGGTGATCCGCGCGTGGTCCAGCAGCGCGCGGCGCGGCCGGATCACCGACGGGTCGGCGGGCCGGGCGTACAGCTGCGCGACCTCGTCCGCCGCCGTCGCCCCCGTGTTGGTGACGGTGAACGAGACGCGCACCGACTCCCCTTCGACCCGGGCCGTCAGGCCGGTGTAGGCGAACCGCGCGTACGACAGGCCGTGGCCGAACGGGAACAGGGGCGTGCCCTCGAAGTACTGGTACGTCTGGCGGCTGCCGATGACGTCGTAGTCGAGCAGGTCCGGCAGGTCACCGTCGTCCGCGTACCAGGTCTGGGGGAGCCGGCCGGCGGGGGAGACGTCGCCGGCCAGCACCCGGGCCAGGGCGGTGCCCGCGGCCTGGCCGCCGTGGGCGGTCCACAGCACCGCCGGGAGCGCGGCGGGGTCGACCGCGTAGGGGTAGGCGGACACCAGTGACAGGACGGTGCGCGGGTTGGCGGCGCGGGCCGCGCGCAGCAGGCGCCGCTGGTGCGCGGGGAGCCGCAGCGTCGTACGGTCCTCCGTCTCCCGGCCGCACAGGTGCGGGTCGTTGCCCGCGACCACCACGACCACGTCCGCCCCGGCCGCGGCCCGGGTCACCGCGTCCTCGCCGCGCTCGGTGACCTCCAGCTCGAAGACCGTCGGGTTCGTCTCCTCCGGCGCGGCAACCTTCACGCCGTCCGCGGCGACACAGACGGGGCGTCCCGTACCGAGGTGCCGGAGGAGGTGGCCGTTCCCGTGGGGTTCGAGGCGGAAGGTCTCCTGGACCACCCAGCCGCCGGGCTGGTCCGCGGCGGCGCGGACATAGCCGTCCTCGGCGACGGAGAGGTAACGGCCGTCGGGCGCGCGGAAGGTCAGCACGTCGTCGCCCCAGTCGATCAGGGCGAGTTCGGTGCCGGTGGCGTCGGCGGTCAGCGGCGGCAGGTCGGTGCGGCCGGCGAGCAGCGCCGGGTCGAGCGCGCCCTCGGCGCCGCGCACCCGGTCGTTCGCGTCCCCGGTCTCGGGCACCCGCACCCAGGTTCCCTCCGGCGTCCGCAGCCGGACGCGGTCCACCCCCTCCGCGAACGACACCCGCTCGGCGCCGAACCGCTCGTAGAGGCCCTCCAGCGGGGTGGAGCGGTGGATGAGCGTGCCGCTGTACCAGTCGAGCTTGCACTCGTCGGCGAGCAGGCCGACGACGGCGATCCGGGTGTCCGGCGCCAGCGGCAGCAGCCCGTCGTTCTTCAGCAGCACGATCGCCTGCTCGGCCGCCTCCCGGGCGAGCGCGCGGTGTTCGGGGGTGTCGAAGGCGCCCGTCTCCTCGTACCCGTCGAACTCGCCGAGCCGGAAGCGGACCGACAGCTGGCGGCGGACCGCGGTGTCGATGTCCGCCTCGGTCAGCAGGCCCCGCTCCAGGGCGCCGCGGACCCGGGCGGTGATCTTCGAGCCGTCCGTGCCGTGGTCGGTGAAGCTGTCGACACCGGCCAGCAGCGCCGCGGCGGTCGCCTCCTCGTGGGTGTCGAAGTAGTGCTCGGAGTCGACCAGGTTGGACGGCGCTCCCGCGTCCGAGCAGACCAGCAGGTCCTCGTCCGTCCAGGCGCGCAGCTGCTCCCGCAGGTACGGGGAGACGTGGTTGGGGCGGCCGTTGACCAGGTTGTACGCCGGCATCACCCCGGCGACCGCGCCCGCCTCCACGGTGTCGCGGAAGGCCCGCAGGTCGTACTCGTGCAGCACCCGCGGGCGGACCGAGGCCGAGGAGGTGTCCCGGTCCGTCTCGTTGTTGTGCGCGAGCCAGTGCTTCAGCACGGGCGCGGTGCGCCAGTACTCCGGGTGGTCGCCGCGCAGGCCCCGGGTGTAGGCGGTGGCGATCGCGGAGGTCAGCCGGGGGTCCTCGGAGTAGCCCTCCTCGTTGCGGCCCCACAGCGGATGGCGCAGCAGGTTCACCGTCGGCGCCCACACGTTGAGGCCGACCCGCTCGTCGCGGGCGCGCATCGCCCGGATCTCCCGCGAGACCGCGTCGCCGACCCGGCGCACCAGCTCCGGGTTCCAGGTCGCGCCGAGCCCGACCGCCTGTGGGAACACCGTCGCCGGGCCCATCCAGGCGACGCCGTGCAGGGCCTCCTGGCCGGTGCGGAACGCGGCCACGCCGAGCCGGTCCACGGCGGGCGCGAACTGGTGCAGGAAGGAGATCTTCTCGTCCAGGGTGAGCCGCGACAGCAGGTCGTCGATGCGCTTCGCGACCGGGAGGTTCGGATCACGGAAAGGCGGCGTAGGCGGCGTTTGTGCGGTCACGTGAAGTTCCCCTTGGGATGGAGCGGCGTGGCGCTTTCGAAGCGCTTCGATGCTCATGCGGTGCACCGGCGGGTGTCAAGACATCACCGCGCAACAACTCCGAGACCCCGCCGACACTTCAAGGGATGTACGAGTCCGGTCGGCGACCGGCGTCCTGGCCCGCACGGCCGAGGAATCTTGGGAACGACCCTTGTGCACCCCCGGGGGTTCACTTAACCTCGCAGCAACATCGAAGCGCTTCGACGATGTCCATCTTCAGAAGTCGAAGGAACGCTTCAGCTCAGCCAGTTCCACTCAAGACACCGCAGCCGACGGCCCCACCGCCGGGTGTCCTGGTGCGCCACGAAGGGTTGACGCAATGACGCCGAACGCCGCTTCTGCCTCCTCCGGCCCGAGCCGGAGAAGCTTCCTCGCCTCCACGGCGGTCGCCACCGCAGCGGTGGCCGGAGGCATGCCGCTGCTGGCCGCCTGTGGCGGTTCGGGCGACGGCGACTCCCGCGAGGGCACCACGTCGGGCAAGAAAGCGCAGAAGCTGCTGCCGGCGTACGTGGCCAGCAACGTGGTGGCGCCGGACATCCCGGCGAAGAACGGTTCCGCCCTCGGCTTCACCCGCGGGGTCGACCTCGCCGCGCTGAAGACCTCGGTGCCGAAGAAGCTCGGCAAGGGCGGCTCCATCAAGGTCATGTCACCGTTCTGGGGCACGCCGCCGAAGGGCGACAACCCCTACTACCGGACGATGAACGACCTGATCGGCGTCGACATCGCCTGGCAGAACCAGGACGGCGTGACCTACGACGAGAAGCTGGGGGCGGTCCTCGCCTCCAGCGACATGCCGGACGTCGTGGTCATCCCCAGCTGGAACATGGGCGGCAAGATACCCAGCGCCATCATCAGCAAGTTCGCCGACCTCGGCCCGTACCTGTCCGGCGACGCGGTCAAGAAGTACCCGAACCTCGCCGCCATCCCCACCGAGGCCTGGCAGTACTCCATCTTCGGCGGCAAACTGCGCGGCCTGCCCCAGCCGTCGCCCTCGGTCACCGGCATCGTGCCCTTCTACCGCAAGGACGTCTTCGACGAGGAGGGCTGGGAACTCCCGCGCACCGCGGACGACTTCCTCGCCTTCGCCAAGGACGTCACCCGGCCCCGGGCCAAGGTGTGGGCCTGCGACGACCTGAAGTGGACCGCCTTCAACATCTTCGGTGTGCTCTCGGGCAGCGAGAAGCCTCTCGGCTGGAACCAGGCCGACGGCAAGTTGGTCTACCGCGTGGAGACCCCGGAGTACCTGGAAGCGCTGGAATGGACCCGCAAGCTCTACGCCGCCGGGGTGGTCCATCCCGACGCCAAGGCGGCCAACCAGGGCACCGCGGCCGACCGGTTCACCTCCGGCCAGGTGCTGATCTACAACAACAACATCTCGGACTGGTGGGGCAAGATGGCCGAACAGTCCACCCAGAACCCGGACTTCCGGATCGCCGGGATGGACATCTTCGGCCACGACGGCGGTGACCCGCAGCTGTGGGCCGGATCGCCCGCCGGCATCTTCGCCTTCGTCAACAAGAAGGCGTCCAAGGCCGTCATCGAGGACGTCCTCGCCGCGGCGAACGTCACCGCCGCCCCGTACGGCACCAAGGAGTACATGCTCACCAACTACGGGGTCGAAGGCACGCACTACACCGTCAAGGACGGCATGCCCGTCAAGAACGACAAGGGCAACCAGGAAGTCGTCAACGCCTACGTCATGCTCGCCAGCCCCGCCCCGACCATCGCGCACCCGGACTTCCCGCAGATCGCCAAGGAACAGGTGGAGTGGCAGCAGCGGATGGGCGCCTTCACCAGGAAGTCCGCCTTCTGGGGCATGCAGATCACCGAGCCGGCCCGCTACACCAACCTCTCCAACGACTTCGAGCAGCTGGAGGACGACATCGTTCGCGGGCGCAAGAAGGTCGGCGACATGCAGCAGGCCGTCTCCGACTGGAAGAAGCAGGGCGGCGACAAGCTGCGCGACTGGTACCAGAAGCTGCTCGACGACAACGGTTCCGCGCAGTGACCCGGGACTGAGGCAAGGAGACGGCCGTGTCCCACAGCACGGTGCCTCGCAGCAGGGCCGAGGCGCAGACGAGCAAGGCCGCGGAGCGGGAGCCCGACCTCCCCTCCGCGCGGCGCCCGGAGAAGCTGAGCCTGAGGCAGAGGCTGCGCCGCGACCGCACGCTGATCCTGATGACCCTGCCGGCCGTCGTGCTGGTCCTGGTCTTCAACTACATACCGATCCTGGGCAACGTCGTCGCCTTCCAGGAGTACGACCCGTACATCAGCGACAACGGGTTCACCGCCATCCTGGAGAGCCCATGGGTGGGGTTCGAGCAGTTCCAGCGGATCTTCGAGGACTCGGCGTTCTGGGACGCCGTCCGCAACACGCTCGTGCTGTTCTTCCTCCAGCTGGTGCTGTTCTTCCCCATCCCGATCCTGCTCGCGCTGCTCATCAACAGCGTGATCAGGCCCCGGGTGCGGGCGGTCGCCCAGGCCGTGCTGTACCTGCCGCACTTCTTCTCCTGGGTGCTGGTCATCACCGTCTTCCAGCAGATCTTCGGCGGAGCCGGGATCATCGCCCAGACGCTGCGCGAGCACGGGCACGAGGGTTTCGACCTGATGACCGACCCCGGGATCTTCAAGTTCCTGGTGACGGCGGAGGGCGTCTGGAAGGACGCCGGCTGGGGGATCATCGTCTTCCTCGCCGCGCTCGCCTCCGTCAGCCCCGACCTGTACGAGGCGGCGGCGATGGACGGCGCGGGGCGCTGGCGCCGGATGTGGCACGTCACCCTGCCCGCGCTGCGGCCGGTGATCGCGCTGCTGCTGGTGCTGCGGGTCGGTGACGCGCTCACCGTCGGCTTCGAGCAGATCCTGCTGCAACGCGACGCGGTCGGGCCCGGCGCGGCCGAAGTCCTCGACACCTATGTGTGGTGGAACGGCGTACGCAACCAGGACTTCAGCTACGCCGCCGCCGCCGGACTGATCAAGGGGCTGGTGAGCGTGGCGCTCGTCCTCGCCGCGAACAAGGTGGCCCATCTGATGGGCGAGCAGGGGGTGTACAAGAAGTGAGCGCCGTCATCGAGAAGCCGGCCGCGCAGCGCGAACCCCGGTGGTGGGACGCCCCGCCGCGGCCCGTGTGGGAGGAGCGGCCGAGCCAGGCCGGGCTCGCGGGCAAGGGGATCGTCCTCGCCGGTGCCTGCCTCGCCGTGCTGTTCCCGCTGTGGATCGTCATCGTCACCAGCCTGTCCTCGAAGAAGACCATCACCGAGGCCGGCGGGCTGGTGCTGATCCCCAGGGACATCACGTTCATCGCGTACCAGGAACTGCTGAGCGGCGGACAGGTCACCCGGGCGACGCTCGTCAGCCTCGGGGTCACCCTCGTCGGCACGCTGTTCTCCATGACGGTGTCGGTACTGGCCGCCTACGGGCTGTCCCGAAGCGGGTCGCTCGGACACCGGTGGCTGCTGATGACCCTGCTCGCGACGATGTTCTTCGGGGCGGGGCTCATTCCGACGTATCTGCTGGTGCAGTCGCTGGGGCTGACCGACACCTATCTCGCGCTGATCCTGCCGAGTGCGGTGAGCGTGTTCAACATCCTCGTGCTGCGCGGGTTCTTCATGAACATCTCGCCCGAACTGATCGACAGCGCGCGGATCGACGGGGCCGGGGACTGGCGGATCCTGTGGAAGATCGTGATGCCGCTGTCCCGCGCGGTGATCGCGGTGATCACCCTGTTCTACGCGGTGGGGTACTGGAGCGCGTGGTTCAACGCGTCGATCTACCTCACCGACCAGGACATGATGCCGTTGCAGAACGTCATGATCCAGCTCGTGCAGAAGCAGGAGCAGCCGGTCGGGATGAGCCAGGCGATCAAGACCGGGCAGATCTCGGCGCTGGCCGTGCAGATGGCCGTGATGGTGCTGGCGCTGCTGCCGGTGGCGGTGGTCTCGCCGTTCGTCCAGAAGCATTTCAAGAAGGGGATGCTGACCGGGGCCGTGAAGGGCTGACGCCCGCCCCGCGCCCCCGGTTCCGTCACTCACCCCTCCTCCAGAACGAGGTATGTCATGCACACGCCCCGACCCGGCAGACGTGTCGTCCTCGCCGGGACCGCTGCCGCCGCCGCCCTCACCGCCCTGCCGGCGGTCCACGCGCCGGCCCGGGCCGCCGGGCCCGCCTCCGCCTACCGCTGGCGCAACGTCGTCATCGGCGGCACCGGATTCATCACCGGCGTCCTCTTCCACCCCGCCGTCCGCGGCCTCGCCTACGCCCGCACCGACATCGGCGGCGCCTACCGCTGGGACGAGAGGGCCGCCCGCTGGATCCCGCTCACCGACCACCTGGGCTGGGACGACTGGAACCTGCTCGGCGTCGAGGCGATGGCCGTCGACCCCGCGCACCCGGACCGGCTCTACCTCGCCGTCGGCACCTACTCCCAGCCCTGGTCCGGCAACGGCGCCGTGCTGCGTTCGGCGGACCGGGGCCGGACCTGGCAGCGCACCGACCTCACCGTGAAGCTCGGCGCCAACGAGGACGGCCGCGGCGCGGGGGAGCGGCTGCTGGTCGACCCGCGCGACAGCGACACCCTGTGGCTGGGCACCCGGCACGACGGGCTGCTGAAGTCCACGGACCGGGGTGCCACCTGGGCTCCCGCGACCGGCTTCCCGGCCACCCCGAACCCGTCCGGCCAGGGCGTCACCCTCCTCGTCGCGGCCGGCCGCGCGGTCTACGCCGGCTGGGGCGACACCGACGGCACCTCGCCGAACCTCTTCCGCACCACGGACGGCACCACCTGGCACCCGGTCCCCGGGCAGCCCGCCGGCACCGCCGCCAAGGTGCCGATCCGCGCTGCGTACGACCGGCACACCCGGGAGCTGTACGTGACGTACGCCGACGCGCCCGGCCCCAACGGGCAGACGGACGGCAGCGTGCACAAGCTGGCCACCGTCACGGGCAGGTGGACGGAGGTCACCCCCGTGAAGCCCGGCGGGACGACCTCCGACGGCTCCGCCGACACCTTCGGCTACGGCGGTGCCGCCGTGGACGCCCGCCGCCCCGGCACCGTCGTCGTCTCCACCAACAACCGCTGGGCCGCCGTCGACACCCTGTACCGCTCCACGGACGGCGGGCGCTCCTGGACGTCCCTGAAGGAGTCGGCCGTCTTCGACGTGTCCGAGACGCCGTATTTGAAGTGGGGCGGGGAGCAGCCCAAGTTCGGCTGGTGGATCCAGGCGCTCGCCGTCGACCCGTACGACTCGCGCCACCTCGTCTACGGCACCGGCGCCACCCTCTACGGCACCCGGGACCTGCGGCACTGGGCCCCGCGGATCCGCGGCCTGGAGGAGAGCGCCGTACGCCAGCTGATCTCGCCCCCGTCCGGGCCGGCGCACCTGATCAGCGGGCTCGGGGACATCGGCGTGATGTACCACGAGCGGCTCACCGCGTCCCCCGCGCGGGGCATGGCCACGAACCCCGTGTTCGGGTCGGCGACCGGCCTCGCGCAGGCCGCCGGCAAACCGTCGTACGTCGTGCGCACCGGCTGGGGGGACCACGGCAACGGGGCGTACTCCACCGACGGCGGGCGGACCTGGGCGCCCTTCGCCGCCCAGCCCGGCCTCGCGAAGAACGCGCCGGGCCCGATCGCCGTCAACGCCGACGGGACCGTGCTGCTGTGGACCTTCGTGCACTGGGACGGCACCAGGTACCCCGCCTACCGCTCCGCGGACGGCGGCGCGACCTGGTCCGAGGTGGCCTCCTTCCCGAAGGGGGCCACGCCGGTCGCCGACCCGGCCGACCCGGCCGTGTTCTACGCGTACGACACCGACACGGGAACACTGCTCGCGAGCACGGACGGCGGCCGCGCCTTCACCGCCCGGGCGACCGGACTGCCCGCCGGCGACAGCCAGTTCAGGGTGGTCGCGGCGCCGGGGCGGACCGGTGACCTGTGGCTGAGCGCCAAGTGGAACGGGCTGTACCGATCCACCGACGGCGGCGCGCGCTTCACGAAGGCCGACAGCTGCTGGGCCTCCTACACCGTCGGCTTCGGCAAGGCCGCCGACGGCGCCGACTACCCGGCCGTCTACCAGGTCGGCGCGGTGGAGGAGATCACCGCCGTGTACCGCTCCGACGACGGCGCGAGGACCTGGACCCGGATCAACGA
>NZ_MUND01000381.1 GCF_002154375.1 Streptomyces glaucescens
GCCGCCCCCTCTCCGCCGCCGTGACCGGGACCGTGCTGCTCGGCGGCGGAGAGGGGGCGGCGCCCGTTCCGGAGCCGGTCACGTCCTCGGCGGCCCCGTCCGCGACCGGCAATCCGCGCACCGGGGACGGCCCGCGGCCGACCGTCGCGGGCTGGAAGGTCGTGGTCAACCCGGACCTGGGCATCGCCTTCGACGTCCCGGCCGACTGGGCGCTCCAGTCACCGGACTGGGTCAGCTATGTCACCGAGGACGACGATCCGCTGGAGAAGCCGCTGGTCGCGATGAAGGCGCCGGCCGTGCTGAAGGAGAAGTGGTGTTCGTCCGACGGCGACCGTGACGGCACGGTCGACGACACCCCGCTGGCGAGCGCGGGCACCCGCGGCAACAACGGGGCCCGCAACCCCGCGGAGGCCGCGCGCGCCGACTCCGCGAACTGGGTCTACGGCCTCTACACCCAGCCGGACCGGGGGAAGGTCGGCACGGGTCCGGTCAGCTCCTTCACCACGGCCTCCGGACTCACCGGCAGCCTCGCCACCTCGACCTCCTCCGGTGTCGAGCGGCGCGGCAGGTGCGACTCGGACGGCAAGGCCACCACGTTCGCCTTCGAGAACCCGGACGGTGACGTGGTGTCGTGGTCGTTCGCCGGCGCCGACGGCGTGGGCGACGAGGTTCCCGACGCGACGGTGCGGCAGATCGCCCGCACGGTCCGGCTGTACGACCCGGCGTCCGGATCCTGACCGCACGCATGGTTTCGCTACCGCCCTGACGAGGGGCAGTGACCGAATCGTGTCGTGGACACCACTAGGGTTACCGCTCATGTGGCCAGGACAGCAGCAGCCCGGGGGCGAGCAGAACCCGCAGGGGCAGAACAACCCGCAGGGGCAGAACAATCCGTACCAGCAGCCGGGGTACCAGCAGCCGAATCCTTACCAGCAGCCCGGCTACCAGCACCCCAACCCGTACCAGCAGCAGCCGCAGTGGAACACCCCCGCGCCGGTGGGCGCTCCGCAGCCGGCGACCGTCGTCGGAGGCGGTGGCGGTGGCGGCAACCGCACCAAGCTGGTCGCGATCGTGGCGGCCACGGCCGTCGTCATCGCGGCCGGCGTGACCGGATTCCTGGTCCTCGGCGGCGACAAGGACGACGAGGCCGACGGCGGGTCCAAGACGAAGACCAGCCAGTCGCCCACGCCGACCGCCGAACCCACCGCCACCTCCTCCGGGAGCGACGACAACCCGCGCGACGGCGAGGCCGAGAAGCCGACGATCGCGGGCTGGAAGGTCGTCGTGAACCCCCGGTGGGGCGTCGCGTTCGACGTGCCGGCCGACTGGGAGGTACGGGACCCGGGCGTGCTCATCGCGTTCGAGGAGGAGAACGCCGACGAGCTGAAGCCGCTCGTCACCATGACCGGCACCGCCGTCTACCAGTCCAAGTGGTGCACGTCGGACGACAACAAGGACGGCCGGACCGAGACCACCTCGCTCGCCGCGGCCGGCACCAAGGGTGCCGACGGGGCGAAGAACACCGACGAGGTGGCCATCAACACGGTCGCCTGGTGGGTCTACGGCGGCTACACCCAGCCGGACAAGAAGAGCATGGTCTTCGAGGAGAAGGCCGAGCCCTTCACCACCACGTCCGGCATCGAGGGCAGCATCGCCTGGGCCGAGTCGAAGAACACGCCCCGCAAGGGCAAGTGCGCGAGCGACGGCAAGGCGATGACGTTCGGCTTCAAGAACTCCGCGGGCAACTACGTGTCGTGGAACTTCTTCGGCGCCAAGGGCGTGAAGCAGGAGGTCCCGAAGGAGACGATCCTGAAGATCGCCGGCACGGTCCGGCTGCACGGTGAGCCCACGGAGGGCTGACCTGCGCCGACAGACGGCGTGGAACCGGTTTGGCAAGTCGGGCCCCGGGCGGTGATAGTCAGCCGGTGAACTCCGCCGTCGATCCCGCCGCCCCCGGGCACAGCCCGCGCAGAACCCCCTCGCGCAGACCCGCCTGGGCGGGGCGCAACTACAGCCTGCTGACCGCCGCCGCGGCCGTCACCCACCTGGGCAGCCACGGCGCCCTGATCGCCGCCGCGTTCGCCGTGCTCGACGCCGGCGGCGACGGCGGCGACGTCGGCCTGGT
>NZ_MUND01000382.1 GCF_002154375.1 Streptomyces glaucescens
CGACTGGTGTCCGTTCGGGCAGGTCGGCATGTCGGCGCTTCCCCCTCTCCTTTTCCGGCCGCTATGACCGGATTTCTCCAACCCCGAAGGGGTCAGGCTCGTTGCTCTTTATGTCACTTCTTTACACGAACAGTCTTTGTCGACCGAGTCTCGAGAGTCATCTCGTCGGCCTCCGCGACCTTCGCCTTCAGTCGCACAGTACCTGTCGCGGCGTCGACCACGTCCACCACCTTCGCAAGGAGTTTCGCAGTATCCGCGTTTCCGGAGGCGCCGGCGAGCTGAACGGCGCGGCCCAGTTTGGCCGTTGCTCCGTCGATGTCTCCCGATTTGCGCAGATCCAGACCTTGTTGGATGACCTGCGCCAGTTCGGCCTGGCCGGTGTAGTGGGCGACCTGGGGGTTGATCGACGTCGACGCGGCCATGTCGTCGGTCCACACAGCGCGGACGAGACCCTGTGCGCCCAGGTTCTGGACCGTGCCGTCGGGCTGCGGTATCACCAGGGAGACCCGGGCGGCCAGCATCTCCTGGCCGATGTTCGCGGGCGGGACCTCCACGCAGAGGTGGTAGTCACGGGACTCGTCTCCCCAGGAACCGATGGGGTAGTCCCCGGCGCGCGGGCCCGCCTCGGTGCGGCGGCCGGTCAGCTCCTCGACCGTCGGTGCCACTTGCTTGACGAACTTGATGGTCGTGCCGACCGGGGTCCACAGCCGCAGCGCGACGTCCGCGACCTCCTTGCCCATCGCCGTCTCCATCATCCGCGTGAAGTCGGCGGCGAGGCCGGCCGGATCGGCCACGATGTCGGCACTGCCGAGGAGTGCCGAGGCGATCCCTGTGACTTCTTTCACTTCCCAGTCGGTGCCGACACCGCGGGCGTCACAGGTGAAGCGCCCGGCACAGGAGTCGAGTGCGGCCTTCAGGTCCTCGGGTGACTCGTGTTCGTTGCGGCCGTCGGTGAGCAGGATGCCGTGGCGGATCGCCACGTCGGCAAAGGACAGCAGCCGGTCGGCGAGCCGCAGCCAGGTGCCGATGGCCGTGCCGCCGCCCGCGCTGAGCTTGCGCAGCGCCTGCTTGGCCTGTTCACGAGTGGTGGGATCGGCCACGGCGAGCCGGCCGCCGCCCGGGTAGACCTCCTGGGCCACGTGTGTCCCGCCGATCACCGCGAAGTGCACCCCGTCGCGCAGGGTGTCGATCGCGGCGGCGGTCGCGTCCCGGGCGTTGCGCATCTTGGTCGGCGGGTAGTCCATCGACCCCGAGCAGTCCACCATGACCGCCACGGCCGCTGACGGGCCCTGGCCGGGCCCGTACAGGTGAGGGGCGGTGACGGCGGTGCCCATGGTGCCGCCGCCGGTCGCGGTCACCGTGACGATCGCGTTGACCTCCCGGCCGCCCTCCGGGAGGTGCTCGTTCTGGTACACGTCCACCGAGAACTGCGGCACGTTCGACTTCGACAATCTGGCCATACGTACTCGAATCCCCCTAGGAACCCCGCCGGAGCGGGGTGACGACTATGGCCGGACCGGTCCCCTCCGGTCCGTCGAGGCTTCCCCGTCGTGCTCACGCCTCAGGCGGATCCTGCCCCCTGCGGAGGGGCGGGGAACGGCAGGACGGCCACTGTTACGTTGTCGTGGCCCCCGCCGTCGAGCGCGTGTCCGACCAGGACCCGTGCGCTGTGCAGCGGACGGACGGCGGCGTCCGGGGGAATCACTCCGGCCATCTCCTCGGCCGCCTCCGCGTAGTTCCACAGACCGTCCGTGCACACCACCACCACACCGGGCCGGTCCGGTTTGAACGCGGCGGTGTGCGGCTCCAGTTCGTAGGCGTCCGCACCGAGCCAGCCCGTGATCGCGTGGGCCCGTTCGTCGGCGTACGCCTCGGCCTCGCTCATCAGGCCCGCGGCGACCATCTGCGCCGCCCACGAGTCGTCCTCGGTGAGGCGGGCCGCCGGGGCGGTGCGGTCCTGCGGTACCCAGTAGGCGCGGCTGTCGCCGACCCAGCCGACGACCAGCAGACCGCCCGTGACCACCGCGCCGACCAGGGTGCAGGCCGGGGCGTTCTGGTGCGGGGCGTGCTCGCGGGCCGTCGCGGGCTCCTCCGCCAGGGCGTTGACCGCGTGGGACGCGGCGACGATCGCCTCGTGCATGGCCTGCTGCGGATGGGCGCCCTGCGGCAGGGCGGCGAGCAGCGCGGCGCTCGCCGCCCGGGACGCGGCGAGCGAGGCGTCGTCCGGGCGGGTCGCCGAGGAGACGCCGTCGCAGACGATCGCGACGGTCGCGGCGGAGCCGTCGGGCAGCGCGGCGGTGCCGATGGCGAAGGCGTCCTCGTTGCGGTGGTGGCGCAGCCCGCGGTCGGACACGGCGGCGACCGGGCCGCACTCCTGCTCCATGTGGTCGCGTTCGCGGGGCTGGGCATGGCCGCAGTTCTCGCAGTAGCCGTCGTCGTCGACCCGGCCGGCGCGGCAGGCGACACACAGCTTGCCGGGCTCGGCGGGCGCCGCGGTGCCGGCCACGCGCGGGTCCGGCGCCTGGAGCGGATACTCCTCGGGCTCGCCACCGCGCCGGTCGAAGCGGACACCGGGGGCCGGGGCCGAGGCGGCGTGCGGGTCGGCCGCCGCCGGGGAGCCGAAGCCGTCCTGGGTGCCGGGTGCGGCGGGGGCGCCGGGCGCGGCGGAGGTGTCAGGCACAGCGGGGGTACCAGGCACGGCGGAGTTGCCAGGTGCGCCGGGACCGCTCACGGGCTCCGGGTGCTGGACGGCAGCGGGGCCGTAGGGCACCGGACCCTCCGGGGCCGAACCGGCCTGCCCGCCACCGCCGGTGGGCGCCGGACCGGCGGGTGCGGCGGCACCGGGCCTGCCCTCGGCCGAGGCCGGGTGCGGCACCGTCCCGTTCACCGGCGAGGCCGGAACCCCGGCAGCGGGTGCGATGCCCGAGGCCGGGACCCCACCAGCGGGTGCGACGCCGTACTCGGCGGGTGCCGGAGCGTATCCGGCACCCACCGGACCGTTCGCCTCATGGACCGGTCCGTTCACCCCATGAGCCGGGCCAGGTGTCCCGTGGGCCGGACCGTTCGCCCCATGGACCGCGTGGGGCGTCCCCCGGACCGGGTCGGGCGTCCCCCGGACCGGCGCACTCGCGGTG
>NZ_MUND01000383.1:0-2080 GCF_002154375.1 Streptomyces glaucescens
CTCGACGGCGGCGACGCGGTCGGCGAGCAGGCCAGGGCGGTGACCGCCCGGCCGAGGGGGTCGTCGCCGGAGCCGCCGAGGGCCTGTGCTCGGACGTACGCCGACGTGACGGCTGTCCAGCGAGCCGCCTGTTCGCCGGTGAGCGAGCCGCGCAGGGCGGCCGGCTCGAGGAGCCGGGCCGGCCTCCACACGCGCCGCGACCGGTCCCTCCAGGTCGTAGCGGTCCAGGTCGGGGCAGACCTCGATCGCCGCGGCTTCGGCGAGGTCACCGTCGTCGACTGTCCCGCCGCACGAGCCGGCCGCCCAGCGAGCGTGTCCAGCAGCGTGCGCGCCGCAGGCGAAGGACTCGCCGGAGGCCGGCTCCTCCAGCCGTCCTCACGAACCGTTCTCCCGCAACTCGTCGTCCATCGAAGCGATCGTGCGGAGGACGTCCACGGCGTGCTTCCGCTCGTTCCCGGGCAGCGCGCTGAGAAGCTGCTCGTTGATCTGTTCGGCTGGGCCGATGAGCGAGTCGAGCAGGCCGGCTCCCGCGTCCGTGAGGCTCAGCAGGACGGGAGCCTGGACCCTCGTCCCCCGCTCCTACACCTTCGCCACGGCACGCTCGTCCCGCAGCCTGACGGCACAGCGGACCCTGACCATCGGCTGACCTCGCTTCAGCCCCTCCGCTCACGCCCCCGACCGCCCCGGGGGCGTGAGCACAGCAGTCCCGCACCTGTCGGCCCATGCCCGGCGGTGAGCCGCGCCCCCTCTCCCGGAGTCCGTTCGTGCCCGTCACCACGCGCCTTTCGCGCTCAGCACTCGCGATCAGTTGCGCTTCCGCACTGCTGGCCGGCTGTTCCCTCCTCGACACGTCCGACGGGCGGCACAGGGAGATCACCGTCCTGGCCAATGTCACCGACGAGTCCTCCATGAACAGCGTCGTCACGGCCTTCCACCGGCAGAACCCCGACATCCACGTCAGCGTCACCTACGCCGACACCAGCACCCTGCAGAAGGAGCTGCCCGGCAAGCTCCGGGAAGGCGAGGGACCGGATGTCTTCACCGTCTGGCCCGGCAGCGGCAACCCGGCCTCCGTCACGGCCCTCGAACGCGACGGCCTGCTGGAGGAACTCGCCCTGCGCCGCTTCAACCGGACCCTTCCGGAAGGCGTCAGACCGGTGACCGACGTGCTGGGCATCACCTACGTGGTGCCCATGAGCTTCAGCGCGATCGGTGCGATCTACTCCGGGCGCACCCTGGACGCAATCGGCGGTTCCGTTCCCGCCACCTGGAGCGAACTGCTCGACCTGTGCGACACCGCACGGGAGCACGGCAAGGTGCTGTTCGCCCTGGGCAACGCCACCCCGTGGGTGACCCAGCTTCTCGCCTACGCCTTGGTCGCGACGGCCGTGTACGCGGATCAGCCCGACTTCGATGACCTGATGAACCAGGGCAAGCGGACCTTCGCGGCATCCGGGTGGCGGACGGCTCTGGAGAAGTACCTCGCGATGAACGACCGCGGCTGCTTCGGCCCCCGACCACTCGGCACCTCCTACGAGGACGCGCTGGACCAGGTCGCGGACGGCCGGGCAGTGGGCGTGGTGCAGGTCGCCAGTACGCTCTCCGCCCTCCGGGCCGCCGCTCCCGGCCTGGATCTGCGCATGACCGCGCTGCCCGCCACCGACGACCCCGAGGAGACCCGGATGCCCGGCGCGGTGTCGGCCGCCTACGGGCTCAACGCCGACAGCCCCCACCGCGAGGCCGCGCTCGGATTCATCGACTTCCTGGGGTCGGAAGAAGGGCAGAACCTGTACAACCGCTCCGGAGCCACCCTGCCGGCCATTCCCCACACATCCTTTGCCGTCGACCCCGCCGTCGAGGAAGTCGCCGAACGGCAGAAAGCCGGCACGACCGTCCCGTTCATGGACCAGCGCTGGCCCAACTCCGAGGTTCAGCGAACTCACTTCGCGCAGATCGAGGCTCTCTTCGCCGGCACGACGAGCGTCGATGAGGCACTGGCGGCGCTGGACCGCGCCTATCAGGAGCGGAACTGACCTGGGCCGCTTCCGGTGTGCGGTGAGGCCTAGGTCGTGTCCGCAAA
>NZ_MUND01000383.1:2118-10319 GCF_002154375.1 Streptomyces glaucescens
TTTGCGGACACGGCCTAGGGCCGGGGCCGGCGACGCGACAAGGGACAGACCGCCGCCGTTCGAGGGGTGGATACCCACTCCCCGGTGACGTCGCCGCCCTCGGCAGCCACGTCCCGTGGCAAGTAGTCTGGCGGTGACTTCAACCGACCGTGCGACCGGGTGAGGTGACGGCGTCGACTCATGGATGAGGCCGAGGGGGAAGGCGAGGGCGGCCCCGTTGTCGTATCCGGCGGTGGCGTGCGCGCGGAGTCGGCCGGTAACACGTTCCATGGTCCCGCGGCGGTGCAACAGGGCACAGGGAACACTCAGATCAATTACTTCACCGACCGGGCGCAGGACGCCGACGCTCACGAGAGCCGACTGGCCGAGTATCTGACGGCCGCCGCCGACGCCTCCAAGGAGCACCCCTATCCTGCAGTGCTGCCGGGGCAGGGGCCATCGTTGGACGACGTCTACGTGCAGCAGCGCCTCGGCAACCTGGCGGAGAACGGGCTTCCGCTCGAACCCGGCGCGGTCGAGCGGATTCTGAACGGTGACCAGACGTGCGTCGTGCTCGCCGGGGCGGGCGGTGGGAAGTCCAGCTTCTTGCGCACCCTGCTGGCGGTGGGCGTGCGTCGACAGCTCGACGGCGCACGCGACGGCCCTGTCCCGGTACTCGTCCCCGCCGCGGCGATGGAGAGCCGTTCCCTGTCCAAGGCATTGTCCCTCGCGGTCCGGCTGGAGCTGCCTGGCCTTGTCGGGACGCTGCCCCCGGACCTGTTCCAGGCGCCGCCCGGACCACACTCCCACTGGCTGGTCCTGGTCGACGAGCTGGACGAGATAGCCGATCCGACGAGGCGCCGGAGGGTGCTCAGCGCTCTCATGGCGATCGAACGGAACCAGCGCAAACCGCGACACCCCCGGAACCAGAACCGGACCCGGTACCGCTTCGTCATCGCCACCCGCCCGCTGCCCGAGGACGAGCTGTCGGTGCTCGGCCCCGAGATTCCTCGCTACGAACTGGAACGCTTCCAGCTCACGGATCTGGAGGACGTCGCCCGGCGATGGTTCGGCGCCCACGGGCTGACGGAGCCCTCCCGCCAGGCGCACCTGTTCGTCGGGGATCTGAACCGGTCGCGCCTGGCGGGCCTGGCACGCATCCCGCTCACGGCTTCCCTGCTGTGCCAGCTCCGTGCGGCTGCTCCCACGGACCCGCTGCCCGGTGTCCGGGGCGAGATCTACGCCCAGTTCGCCCGCTTGCTGCACAAGCGGCAGTACAACCCGGCCGAGCCGGGCGACCCCCGTGAGCTGCCGGCCGCGTTCCAGCGCTACGGCGAGGCCGCCGTGACCCGGGCCGAGCACACCCTCAGCCGGCTGCCGCACCTCATCGACCACCTCGCGGCCCGGCGACGCGACGGGAGCCGGCTCAACGCGGTCGAGGTCGTGCAGGCTCATCCGGACGCCCAGCCCCCGCCCTATCCCGTCCCTCCGGACGTATGGCGCGCATTCCTCGCCACCGCGCTGAGCCACAGCGGATTCCTGGCCTTCCACGCCGGTGACCATGTCTTCGCCCATCAGACGCTGATGGAGTACTGCGCCGCCCGCCACACCACGCGCAGCCCGCGAGTGCGCCCGGTGCGGCGGATCCTGGCGGACTGGCGCGGTGCCGATCCCTCCTACGTCGGCTTCGTCATCGACACAGCCTCGCCGGAGGTCCGGCACAAGGTGCTGCCGAGGCTGCGCCGGCTGGCGGTCCGGGGCGGTCTGGAGGGCTGCCTCTTCCTCGCGGAACTCGCCAGGATCGGCACGGACCTGCCGGCCGACCTGCTCGACAGGATGGCGCGCGGACTGACGGGCGCCGCTCGGAGCGGGCGAAGGACCGACGAGGACCGGACCCGGGCCGTCGTGGCGCTGACTCGGCTCCCTGATCCCGGTATCCGCGAGATCCTGCACCGTCTCGTCCAGTCCGGCGCGCTGAACGGGACCGCACTGGTCGCCGCCATCGCGGAGCTGCTGGAGCTGGGGGACCCGCAGGTGCACGACATGCTGCACAATCTGGCCGTCAGCGACGCCCAGTACTCCGCGCAGCGGCTTTGGGCGGCCGACCGGCTGGCCGCCCTCGCGGATCCGCGGCTTCCCGACGTGCTGTACGCCCTCGCCGTCAGCGCGCGGGCGGACGACTCCGACCGGAGCGTCGCGGCCATGCGCCTCGCATCCCTGCGCGATCCCCGCGCCGCCGACGCCCACCACGCCATCGCCACCTGCGCCTCCGCCGACGCTGTGTACCGCGTCACGGCGGCGACGAAGCTGGAGACGCTAGGGGACGACAGGCTGCTCGACGTGCTGTACGCGCTGGCGATGGACCAACGCGTGCACCGCCACTCCCAGGCCCGGCAGTGGGCCACGCGGCGCGTGGTAGCGGAAGACGACCCGCGCGCCGCGGAGCTTCTCCACGCCCTTGCCCACGACCGAGGCCTGGGCGAGAGCTTCCGCCGCTGGGCGGCGCTGGAGCTGTCCGACCGGGGGCACCCCGGGCTGCCGGACGTACTCCACTCGCTGGCCGACGATCCCGACCTCGACGGTCACGCCCGCGTCAGAGCGGCCTGGGATCTCGCGCGTACGGGCGACGACCGGGGCCGGGAACTGCTGCGCTCCCTTGCGCTGACCGAGCCGGGGCACCTCGGACGCGGAGATTTCTGGGACGAGGAGTCGCGTGCCAGGGCGGCCTCCGCGCTGGCCGCGCTGGGGAGCCCGGACGCTCCGGACGTCCTCCATCAACTGGCCCGCGACGACAGCCGCGACCCTCACGACCGTCGGTTTTCCGTCCGTCAGTTGGCCGATGTGGCGGACCCGCGCGCGGCCGACGCGCTCCACCGGCTCGCGATCGACGTCGGCCTGCACTCCTCCGTCCGCATCGAGGCGGCCTTCGAACTGGCCGACACGGGTGATTCCCGAGGAACCGATGCGCTGCACGCGCTCGTGCTCGACAGCACGCTCGAGATGAACGTGCGGGCGTTCGTGCTGCTGCGGCTCTGCGGGCAGGACGACGAGCGGGTGCCTGAGCTACTGCGCGACCTCGCGACCCGGACGTCTCTCGACAGCGTGTGCCGGGCCCGGGCCGTAGCCGCACTGGCCAAGCGTACGGAGGCTCACGTGCCCGACCTCCTGTTCGACGTGGCGGCGGACACCGGTGCCGCCGAGGCCACCCGCACCGCCGCCGCGAGCGCCCTCATGGACCGGGACGACGCACGGGCCCCGGACCAGTTGCGCGCGCTGGCCGCCGACCCGGCGCTGCACCAGGTGACCAGGGAGACGGCCATGAAGCGGCTCGGCCGCAGCGACCGGCCGCACGCCCGAGCCCTCCTGTGCGACCTGGCCTCTGCCCCCGGCCTGGACTCCGGTATGCGTTACTCGGCCGCGCGCACGCTGGCGCTTCACGAGGCTCCCGAAGCGACCGGGCTGCTCGTCGCGCTCGCCCTCGACATCGGTGCCTCGCCCCGGGACCGCGCCGCCGCGGCATACCACCTGACCGACCGAGGTGATCCCCTCGGCGCCGACCTGCTCTGCGCACTGGCCCGGGACGGCACGCTCGATGACGAGCACCGATTCGAGGCCGCGGACGACCTGGCGGACCTGGGGGATCCTCGCGGATCCGGCCTGCTGTACGAACTCGCCCTCGACCCAGGCCTCGGCTCCTTCACCCGCCGGTCGGCGGTCAGGAAGCTGGCCCGTCACGACGACCCCCGGCTCCCGGCACTGCTGCACACCATGGCTGAGGATGCCACCCTCGACGGCTTCTCCCGGCTCACGGTGGTACGCCACCTCGCCCGGGGCGGGGACCCAGCCGGTCCGGAGTTGCTGCGCCGCTTCGCCGAAGCTCCCGAACTGGACGCGGAGATTCGCGCGGAGGCCGCGGAAGAGCTGCGCGCCCACGTCCCGGCGGTCGAGTCCCGGGAACGGCGGGCACTGCCTCAACGGCCGACGGAGAGCCGGTGAGCCCGCTCGGTCAGCCGAAGTGGTTGGTCTGGTGGTTGTGGTCGCCGACCTGCACGGCCGTCGGCCCGGTGAAGGTGTTCCCCGCGGGCATGTCCCCGGGCGCGGGAGCCGCCGCGTCCTGCCGCAGCGGCAAGTGGGGACGGGCGCCGAGCGGGGGTTCGGTCTCGTAGGGCTGCCCGGTGAGGCAGCGCAGCAGCGGCTCGGCGCCGGCCAGGTCGATCGGGTCGACGGTGTAGTGCGTGACATGGTGGCCGCCGAGGAAGGCCGGTAGGTCCTCGCGGCTGCCGCCGGGGAGCACGACCCGCAGGATCCGCTCGTACCAGGTGTGCGGATCGCGGTAGACGATGTCCTTGAGCAGCCGGGCTTCCCAGGCCACGCCTTCTCCCCGGCCGGGCTCCTCCGAGCCCTCCGCCCGTCGCCGGTAGGCGGGGGAGGCGATGGTCAGGACGTAGTCGGCAGCCTCGATCTCCCGCTGCATCCACGCCGCCCAGTCTTGGGGTCGCTCCGCGGCCGAGCGGTCCAGCCGTGCCTCGACGCCGTGGCGGCGCAGCAGAACCCACAGCGCGCGCACTCGCTCCGCGTGTGCGCCGCCGTCGTCCTCATGTGCGTAGGAGATGAAGACACGCGGGCCACCGGCCGCACCGCCGCCGGCCGCCGGCTCCGCCCCCGCTGATTCATGAGTCATCGTGCCCCCGTCGTCGTCCGGCGGCCCCGCCCCTGCACGGACCGTGTATCACGTGATGCCCGCGTTCGTCGGGCCGTACTCCGCCGGATCGGTACCCCCGCGACGCTGACACTTCCGGAGCCCACCGGCACGCCGTCGGCTCACCGGGGGCCGTCGTGTCCCCGCAGGTGCAGGGCGCGTAATGCCACCTCCAGGGCGAAGCGGTGCTCGGGGTCGGCGAGCCGGTCGCCGAGGTGGGCGTCGAGGTTGCGCAGGCGGTAGCGGACGGTCTGGGCGTGGACGCCCAGCATCTCGCCCACCTGTTCCGCGGGCGCGCGGGTGGAGATGTGGACCCGCAGGGTCTCGATGAGCCGGTCGCGCCGACTGGGCGGAAGGCCGTCGAGCGGGGCGAGTTCGCGGGCGGCGAGATGATCGACCAGGGCATGGTCGGACAGCAGCCACAGAGTGGTGAGGTGGTCCTCGCAGGCGACCAGCGGGGCGTCGGGGACCACTCCGTCGTCGACGAACTGCAGGACGCGGCGAGCCCAGCGCACCGAGTCGGCGGCCTGGGTGAGCGGGACGGTCAGCCCGAGCACGGCACGGGTGCCGGACAGGGCCCGGCGGATCATCGCGAGGCGCTGCGGGGTGAGGTCGCCGGGGACGAGCAGGTGGGGCTGGGGGATGTCGAGATCGGCGAGGACGTCCTCGTCGAGCGCGGCCTGGATGCGGTCGGCCACCGGTGGGCGCAGCGCGACCAGGGTGCACCGGCGGGGCAGCTCCCAGGCCGCGGCCTCGGACAGCTCGGCGACGGTCGTCCGCGGCAGCGGCGGCGCGGCCAGGATGAGGTGTAACAAGCGTCTTCGTAACGCGGACACCTCGGACGCGGCCCGCTCCCGCACCTCGGCGTATCCCTCCCGGGTGACCGCCTCCAGCTCCTCCACGTAGGCGAAGAGGGCGTCGGCGAAGGAGAGGATGAGGGTGGGCGAGAGGTTGTGCTGCCGCCCGACCGTCTTGGCGCGGCGCAGCGCGATCCGCGCTCCGAGGCGGTAGGCGCCCTGCAGGGTTTCCAGGTCGCGTCCCTCGTACGCCTCCACCCGGCCGAACCTGCGCAGCAGTTCGTCGCGGAGCTCCGAGCGCCTGCCGGGATCGGCCACCCGGTCCACGAAGGTGACCAGCGCCTGTTCCACGCCCTGGCGGATCGCGTCCCCGTCCGGCCCGTTGAGCAGCCGGCCGTACACCGGGTAGGCCCGGGTGACCTCGGCTCGTATCTCGTTCAGCAGACCCGGCAGTTCCGGCCGTATGAGGGCCGCGAACCTCTTCGGCAGAGGGCCGAGCGGTTCGCCGACCTCGGGGGACCCTGTGATCGAGGGCATGAGTCACCTCTTGCGCTCCGACGCGTCCGGCGAGGTGGCCGGCCGGGCGCGGTCCGCCTCGCGCGGAGGGCGTCCGGACCGGTCCACCAGGTGTCACACCGGTTTGGGTGCTGAAACTTAATCAATTCAACCGCTTGGTGTACACCACTCGGACCGATTCGGCCGGGGGCTGCCGAGCCTTCCGCCGGAAACGGCCGGGAAGCGCCGTCGGATGGCTGTCACCGGACGGCGGAGCGCCAGTTGCGGGCGAGCACCTTGCCGGCGTCGGGTGCGACGGTGCCGGGCGCGGTGAGGCCGGCCAGGTGGGTCTGGGCGCTGTTCAGGGTGAGGCTGTTGTTCCCGGCGGCCGACGGCAGGCCGGTCTTGGCGTTCACGGCGGCGTTGATCAGGCCGATGTTCAGGCCGCAGCCACTGGCCGCAGGCACCGCGAAGCTGCTGTCGTTCTGCGGGGCGCCGGTGAGGTCGATCCGGCTCATCTCGCCGGCCTCGTCGAGCGTGCCGTCGCCCTGGAAGAAGCTCATCCCGAACGCCGGGTAGTCCAGGTTCTTCGGCCGCAGCAGGATCGGCGCGGACGCCGACCCGATGTAGCACTTGTCGCCGAGGAGCGGGTTCTGCAGGTGGATGCGGACCGGCAGGGCGATGATCGGCATGTCCTTGAGGACGCCCGCGGTCTGGTCGAAGGCGTACGGCGCGCCGACGGACTCCATGGTGGCGGTGATCTTGTTCAGCTTGGCGTCGCTGAGGGTCTGGCAGATGCCCGTGATCACCGGGATGTCGCTCGGGCACATCAGGCCGAGCAGGCCGCCGGGGACGGTGGCGGAGTCGGCGACCAGGGCGCCGGAGGGCGGGGCGACGACGGTGCTGGTTCCGTCCGCGTTCTGGACGACACCGAACTGGAGGTTGGTCCGTCCCGTGACGACGGTGGTCTTGCCCAGCTTGATGGAGCCGCTGGCGGAGGTCGAGACCACGCACTGCGGGGTCTTGTCGAAACCGTCGGCGGCCAGCATCGCCGCGGCGTCCACGGGACAGCGGGTGAAGGGGGCCCACTGGCCGTTCAGCGTGGGGTCTGCGGCGGTCGCGCCGCCGACGGAGGCGAGGGTGCCGAGCGCCGTCAGGGCGGCCACGGCGGAGAGCCGGGTGCGGGCGGAGACCCGGGAGCGGGTGGAGGGCTGGGTGCGGTGGGAGAGCCGGGGCATGGTGGTGGCCTTCCGGGGAGAAGGAGGGGGAGCGCCGGGCGGGACGGCTCAGCGCTCCGGGACGGGGATGACGCGGGGCTGCAGGTCCTCGGTGCACTGGTCGGGGTTGAAGACCTGCACCGCGCACGTCTGGCCCTGCATCTGCTTGACGTAGTTGCCGGGGCCGGAGACGGAGGCGGTGAGCAGGCGGTCGATGTTCTCGCCACCGCTGCCGCCGCAGCCGGTGAAGGCGGGGATGGTCACCTCGCCGGTCAACGGGCCGCCCGAGCTGAGCAGATAGCCGACCGGGAGGTCGGGGGGCTGGTGCGAGCTGCGTCCGGTCAGCACCAGATGGTCACCGGGGAACTTCGCGGGCTCGGGCTCCGGAGAGCGCAGCGGGCCTCGCGTCCGGCAGTCGTCACCGACGTCCAGCGGGGTTCCGTTGACCTCCAGGGCGGTCACCCGCAGGACCAGCGGGACCCGTATCCGGGTCTCCATCTTGGTGAACAGGGTGATGAAGGAGGTCTCGCCGCTGCCGTCCATGGTCATGGGGCCCGTCTGCTCCAGCACCATGGTGGCCTTCGTCGGAGCGAAGCCGAAGGTCAGGAAGGTGGCCTGGAACGGCGGGGTGCGCGGTTCCCCCTGGTACCGGAGCGTTCCCTCCGAGTGCTGGGTGAGATAGCCCCCGGTGAAGTCCGGGAAGAATTCGATGTCGGTGGGCCCCTGTTCGATCAGCGCGCAGGACAGGGGGATGAGCGAGGCTCCCCCCAGTTTGCGCACGTTGGCGTAGCCGGTGATGTAGGCGTTCAGCGACGCCGAGGTGGACGGGTGCTGCTCGTCGTAGCGGCAGGGAGGAGCCTCGGGGCGGGTGGCGGCGCCCTGCGGGTCGCGTTCCCTCACCGTCGGCGCCGGGTCCTGCTGGTCTCCCTGGTCCCCTTGTTCCCCCTGGTCGTCCTGGTCGTCCGGGGACTGGGGGGCAGCGGATGTGCCGGAGCCCGGTGCCGGGGCGGAGGG
>NZ_MUND01000384.1 GCF_002154375.1 Streptomyces glaucescens
TGGGTGAAGCCGGTGGGTGCCCGCCTCGGCCCCGCCGGTGGCCGCTCACCCCGGGGGCTCAGGTCTCGTCCGTCCCCGCCAGCTTGCCGAACTCGTGGTCCGGGAGTGCGGGCGGGGGCGCGATGTCGAGGCCGTAGTGGTGGTAGAGCTGGAGTTCCTGGTCGGGGGAGAGATGCCGGCCCACGCCGAAGTCGGGGGCGTCCTTGATCAGGGCGCGATCGAAGGGCACGTGGAGGCTGCCCTCGATCAGCTCGCTGGGTTCGAGGGGGACGAAGGCGTCCCTGCTGAACAGGCCCGTGCGTATGGCGGCCCACTCCGGAACACCGGTCGCGTCGTCGAGGTAGACCTCGTCGATGGTGCCGATCTTGGTGCCGTTGCGGTCGAACGCCTTGCGGCCGATCAGGTTGCGCGGATCGATGTCGGTCTGCACCGGGCCCTCCACGTGGTCGCAACTCATCCGTAAGCACAACGAAAGAGCACATTGGGGCGGGCGGCCACTCGAACGCCTGGGCGTTGACCGCGCTGGTAGGCTGACAACGGCTGCTGACCCCGTGCGGGAGAGTCCTCCGGAGACGACCGGAGGCGCCGAAGGAGCAAATCCTCCCCGGAATCTCTCAGGCCCACGTACCGCACGGACGAGGTCACTCTGGAAAGCAGAGCGGGTGTCGACGGCTTCCGCTCTCACCGACGGTGAAAGCCGGATCCCTCAGGTGATCCGGTGAAGCTCTCAGGTTGAGATGACAGAGGGGGAGGCCGTCCGGGCACCCGCGCCGTGGTGCCCCTCGCAGGTCGCGTCAGACCAGGAGGCCTCCGCAATGACCGCCCATCGCATTCCGCTCTCCGAGCTCGAACAGGGCATTCCGTTCGAGCAGCGCCACATCGGGCCCGACCAGGAGGCTCGGGCCAAGATGCTCGCGCAGATCGGCTACGGCTCGCTGGACGAGCTGACCGCCGCCGCGGTCCCGGATGTGATCAAGAACGCCGACGCCCTGGACCTGCCGGGTGCGCGCACCGAGGCCGAGGTGCTGGCCGAGCTGCGGGCGCTGGCCGACCGCAACCAGGTCCTGGACTCGATGATCGGTCTCGGCTACCACGGCACCTTCACGCCCCCCGTGATCCTGCGCAACGTCATGGAGAACCCGGCCTGGTACACGGCGTACACGCCGTACCAGCCGGAGATCTCCCAGGGCCGTCTGGAAGCGCTGCTGAACTTCCAGACCATGGTCGCCGACCTGACCGGTCTGCCGACCTCCGGCGCCTCGCTGCTCGACGAGGGCACGGCCGCCGCCGAGGCGATGGCACTGTCGCGGCGCATGGGCAAGAACAAGAAGGGGCTGTTCCTGGTCGACGCGGACGCGCTGCCGCAGACCATCGCCGTCATCCAGACGCGCGCCGAGCCGACCGGTGTCGAGGTGGTCGTCGCCGACCTGAGCGACGGCATCCCGGCCGAGGTCGCCGAGCGCGAGATCAACGGCGTCCTGATCCAGTACCCGGGCGCCTCCGGTGCCGTACGGGACATCAAGGCGGTCATCGACCAGGCGCACGAGCTGGGCGCGCTCGTCACCGTCGCTGCCGACCTGCTCGCGCTGACGCTGCTGAAGTCGCCGGGCGAGCTGGGCGCGGACATCGCCGTGGGCACCACGCAGCGGTTCGGTGTGCCGATGGGCTTCGGCGGGCCGCACGCCGGTTACATGGCGGTGCAGGACAAGATGGCGCGCAGCCTGCCGGGGCGGCTGGTCGGCGTGTCCGTGGACGCCGACGGCAACCGGGCCTACCGTCTCGCGCTCCAGACCCGTGAGCAGCACATCCGTCGCGAGAAGGCGACCAGCAACATCTGCACCGCGCAGGTGCTGCTCGCCGTGATGGCCGGGATGTACGCCGTCTACCACGGCCCGGACGGTCTGAAGGGCATCGCGCGGCGCACCCACCGCTACGCGTCGATCCTGGCCGCGGGCCTGGCGAACGGTGGCGTCGAGGTCGTCCACGGCACATTCTTCGACACGGTGACCGCACGGGTGCCCGGCCGGGCCGCCGAGGTCGTCGCCGCGGCCCGCGAGAACGGCGTCAACCTGCGGCTCGTCGACGCCGACCAGGTGTCGATCGCCTGCGACGAGACCACCGCCCGCGCACAGCTGGCCGCCGTGTGGGCCGCCTTCGGCGTCGAGGGCGACATCGAGGCGCTGGACGCGGCCACCGAGGACGCCCTGCCGGGCGGGCTGCTGCGCACCGACGACTTCCTCACCCACCCGGTCTTCCACCAGCACCGTTCCGAGACCGCGATGCTGCGCTACCTGCGCCGGCTCGCCGACCGGGACTACGCGCTGGACCGCGGCATGATCCCGCTGGGCTCCTGCACCATGAAGCTCAACGCGACCACCGAGATGGAGCCGGTCACCTGGCCCGAGTTCGGCCAGCTGCACCCCTTCGCGCCCGCCGAGCAGGCGGAGGGCTACCTCACGCTCATCCACGAGCTGGAGGACCGGCTCGCCGAGGTCACCGGCTACGACAAGGTGTCGCTCCAGCCGAACGCCGGTTCGCAGGGCGAGCTGGCCGGTCTGCTCGCCGTACGCGGCTACCACCGGGCCAACGGCGACGAGCAGCGCACCGTCTGCCTCATCCCGTCCTCCGCACACGGCACGAACGCCGCGAGCGCCGTGATGGCCGGGATGAAGGTCGTGGTCGTCAAGACCGCCGAGGACGGCGAGATCGACGTCGACGACCTGCGGGCCAAGATCGAGCAGTACCGCGACGAGCTCGCGGTGCTCATGATCACGTACCCGTCCACCCACGGTGTGTTCGAGGAGCACGTCTCCGACATCTGCGCGCAGGTGCACGAGGCGGGCGGCCAGGTGTACGTCGACGGCGCCAACCTGAACGCCCTGGTCGGCCTCGCCAAGCCGGGCCACTTCGGTGGCGACGTCTCGCACCTGAACCTGCACAAGACGTTCTGCATCCCGCACGGCGGCGGCGGTCCCGGCGTCGGCCCGGTGGCCGTCCGCGAGCACCTGGCGCCGTACCTGCCGAACCACCCGCTCCAGCCGGCCGCCGGTCCGGAGACGGGCGTCGGCCCGATCTCGGCCGCGCCGTGGGGCTCCGCGGGCATCCTGCCGATCTCGTGGGCGTACGTCCGCCTGATGGGCGGCGAGGGGCTGAAGCGGGCCACGCAGGTGGCGGTCCTCAGCGCGAACTACGTCGCCAAGCGTCTGGAGCCGCACTACCCGGTGCTCTACACGGGCCCCGGCGGCCTGGTCGCGCACGAGTGCATCATCGACCTGCGTCCGATCACCAAGGCCACCGGCGTGAGCGTCGACGACGTCGCCAAGCGGCTCATCGACTACGGCTTCCACGCGCCGACGATGTCGTTCCCGGTGGCCGGGACGCTGATGATCGAGCCGACCGAGTCCGAGGACCTGGCCGAGCTGGACCGGTTCTGCGACGCGATGATCGCCATCCGCGCGGAGATCGAGAAGGTCAGCACGGGTGAGTGGCCCGCCGACGACAACCCGCTGCGCAACGCGCCGCACACCGCGGGCGCGGTCGGCGGGGAGTGGGAGCACGCGTACAGCCGCGACGAGGCCGTCTTCCCGGGCGGGGTCTCCGCCGCCGACAAGTACTGGCCGCCGGTGCGCCGGATCGACCAGGCGTTCGGTGACCGGAACCTGGTGTGCTCGTGCCCGCCGCTGGACGCGTACGAGGACTGACCCCCCGCGGATCCCCCGCGGATCCCCGCGTACGGGCCCCGCTCCGGCCCTGGAGGCCGGAGCCGGGGCCCCTCGCGTTCCGGGGGCCGCCTCAGGCGGGGTACGCGTGCGTCTGCGCGGCCTTGACCGCGGCCCAGACCTCCGCGCCGGGGTGCAGGTCCAGCTCGGCGGCGGCCACCGCGGTGAGGTCCGCGGTGAGGGAAAGCTCGCCGGTCAGGGCGGCGCGGATCTGGTCGCCGTGGGTCTCCAGGCCGGTGACCGAGCAGCGCCAGAGGTTGCGGGCGCTGGAGCCGGCGGGGCGCTCGCGGTAGAGGGTGACCGCGCCCGGCGGGAACGCGACGAAGACCGGTCCGGCGAGGTCCTCGGTGGTGGTGATGACCGGGCCCGCGTCGAGGCGGACCGTGTGGCCCTCGGCGCGGCCCTTGTAGAGGTTCAGGCCGACCAGCTGGGCGACGTAGTCGGTGCGCGGGCGGCGGGCGATCTCGGCGGGCGTGCCCTCCTGGACGACCTCCCCGTGCTCGACGACCACCAGCCGGTCGGCCAGCACCATGGCGTCGAGCGGGTCATGGGTCACCAGCACGGCCACGGCCTCGAAGCCGGCCAGATGGTGGCGGAGCTGGGCGCGCACCTCCAGGCGGGTGCGGGCGTCCAGTGCGGCCAGCGGCTCGTCCAGGAGCAGCAGCCGGGGGCGGGTGGCCAGGGCCCGGGCGAGGGCGACCCGCTGGGCCTGGCCGCCGGAGAGGCGGCGCGGCTTGGCGCTCGCGTGCGCGGTGAGGCCCATGCGGTCCAGCCAGCCGGCCGCCTGGGCGCGGGCCTTTGCCTTGGTCGCCCCCTGGCAGCGCGGTCCGAAGGCCACGTTGTCCAGGGCGGTCAGATGAGGGAACAGCAGGTAGTCCTGGAAGACGACCCCGACCGGGCGGGACTCGGGCGGCGTACGGTCCAGCGCGACGCCGTCCAGCCGGAGGTGCCCGCCGGTGAGCGGGGTCAGCCCGGCGAGGGCGCGCAGCGCGGTGGTCTTGCCGGCGCCGTTCGGGCCGAGGAGGGCGACGACCTCGCCGGGGGCGGCGCGGAGGGCGACGTCGAGGCGGAAGGTGCCGCGCTCGACGATCAGGCGGGTGTCCACTCCGTCGCTTCGCGCGGGGGCTTCGCTCGGCGTGCCGTTCGGGCGAGCGTTGCCGGGAGGAGCGCCGTTCGGGGGAGCGCTGTCCGGGCGGGCGCTGCCCGGAGGAGAGCCGTGCGGGAAGCCGTCGTTCTCTGTCATGTGGCTCTCATCCAGCGGTCGCGCAGGCCCGCCAGGACCGCGATCGAGACGGTCAGGAGGACCAGGCTGAGGGCGATCGCGGCGGCCGGGTCGTTCTGGAGGGCCAGGTACACGGCGAGCGGCATGGTCTGGGTGCGGCCGGGGAAATTGCCCGCGAAGGTGATCGTCGCGCCGAACTCGCCGAGCGCGCGGGCCCAGGCCAGGACGGCGCCCGCCGCGATGCCGGGTGCGATCAGCGGCAGGGTGACCCGGCGGAAGGCGGTGAAGCGGGAGGCGCCGAGGGTGGTGGCGGCCTCCTCGTAGCGCGGGTCGGCGGCGCGCAGCGTGCCCTCCACGCTGATGACCAGGAACGGCATCGCGACGAACGTCTCCGCGAGGACCACGCCCGTGGTGGTGAACGGCAGCGTGATGCCGAACCACGCGTCCAGCCACCGCCCGACGACGCCGTTGCGGCCGAGGGCGAGCAGCAGCGCGACACCGCCCACCACCGGCGGCAGGACGAGCGGCAGGGTCACCAGCGCGCGGACCAGCCCGCGCCCGGGGAACTCGGTGCGGGCCAGCAGCCAGGCCAGCGGGACGCCGAGGACCAGGCTGAGCGCGGTCGCGGCCGTGGCGCAGATCAGGGACAGCCGGAGCGCCTCCCACACGCCGGGGCTGGTGAGCTGCTCCGGCAGGCCGCGCCACGGGGTGCGGAGGAGGAGCGCGATCAGCGGCACCAGCAGGAAGGCGAGGCCGAGGAGTGCGGGGACCAGCAGGGGCAGCGGGACCCCACGTGAGCCTTTCGGGCGCCGGGGCGGCCCGCCCGCCCGGCTCTCGGCGCTCACGGCTCGAGGAACCCGGCGTCGGTCAGCACCTTCTGTCCCTCGGCGGACCGTACCAGCGCGATGAACGCCTTGGCGGCCCGGGCGTGGGGGGCGTCCTTGAGCAGGGCGATCGGGTAGTCGTTCACGGCGTCGGCCGACTCGGGGAAGTCCACGCCCTCCACCTTGTCACCCGCGGCCCGCACGTCCGTCCGGTACACGACGGCCGCGTCGGCCTCCTTCAGCTCCACCTTGGTGAGGGCGCCCTTGACGTCCTGTTCGTACGACACGGGCTCGAGGTCGAGTCCGGCGGCGTCGAGGGCCTTCTGGGCGGCCGCGCCGCAGGGCACCTCCTTGTCGCACAGCACGACCTTCAGGCCCGGCTCGGTGAGGTCCTTGAGGGAGGAGATCCGGTCCGGGTTGCCCGGCAGGGTGGCGATCTGGAGCTGGTTGCGGACGAAGGTGACCGGCCGGCCGGCCGTACCGTCCTGGTCGGTGACGACGGCCATGGTCTTCGGGCTCGCGGCGGCGAAGACATCGGCGGGCGCGCCGTTGGTGATGCCCGCGGCGAGGCTGTCGCTGCCGCCGAAGTTGAAGGACACCTCGGTGCCGGGGTGCTGCCGCTCGAACTCCGCGCCCAGGGTTTCGAAGCTCTCCTCGAGGGAGGCGGCGGCGAAGACGGTGACCGTGCCGGAGAGCTCCGGCGGCCCCGAGGCCCCGGTGGTGGCGTCACCGGAGGTGGACGAGCAGGCGCTCAGGGCGAGCAGTGCCGCGGCGCCCGCGCCGGCGATGCGCAGGGTCCGGCGGGCGGGGGTACGGGTCATCGCGGGGCACTCCCTCTGTCGTCCACGGGCGTCTGACGCGCCCGTCCGTGCGGCGCCTGACGCGCCCGTCCACGCGGTGACGGGCGTCCCTTCACGCCGATCATAATGACGCAGATGCGAGCCGTGAGTCTGCTGGAGCATCGCATGAGCAAGCTCATGCCCCCTTGGGGGCACGCATATACGTTCCTACGAGACGAGTCGGCCGTCAGCCGCGGTCGATATGGACATTCGTCGACTTCACGCGGGCCGTGGCCTCCATGCCCACCTCCAGGCCCAGCTCCTCCACGGCCTCACGGGTGAGCAGGGAGACCAGACGGTGCGGGCCCGCCTGGATCTCGACCTGGGCCGCGACATCGCCGAGCTTGATCGCGGTGACGATGCCGGGGAAGGCGTTGCGGGCGGAGGTGTAGGGGGGCTCCTCGTCGGGGCTTCCCGCCTTGGCGAGTTCGACCGAGAACGCGGCCAGGTCCCGGCCGTCGATGAGCCTGCGTCCGGTCTCGTCGCGGTGGGTCGCCACGCGGCCCGCGTCCGCCCAGCGGCGGGCGGTGTCGGGGCTGACGCCGAGCAGTCGTGCGGCCTGGCCGATCGTGTAGGAGTGCATGTCCGTCACGATAGGGCCGGTCGGCAAGGGGGCCGGCCGCAGAGTGCCGTGCCCCGGACAGAAAGGGTTTTCTCGCAAGGGGTTTACCGGGGACCGCCGTGCCGCAGGTTGGGGATGACCCACGAAGGGCTCACCCGAGGCTTACCTGAAGGGCTCCCATGCGGACCTACGGCAATCCCGTCCTCCCCGGCTTCCATCCCGACCCCAGCGTGTGCCGGGTCGGCGAGGACTACTACCTGGTCTGTTCCAGCTTCGAGTATTTCCCCGGCATACCGCTCTTCCACAGCCGCGACCTCGTGCACTGGCGCCGGATCGGCAACGTGCTCGACCGGCCGGAACAGCTTCCGCTGCCGGACGGGGTGCCGGCGTCCGGCGGGATCTACGCCCCCACGATCCGCCATCACGACGGGCGGTTCCACGTGATCACCACCAACGTCGGCGGCGGGGGCAACTTCCTCGTCACCAGCGACCGCCCGGAGGGCCCCTGGTCCGACCCGGTGTGGATCGACCTGCCCGGCATCGACCCCGACCTCGCCTGGGACGACGACGGCACCTGCTGGGTCGCCGTGGCCGGGGTCGGCCTGGCCCGCGTCGATCCGGCCACGGGGAAGGTGCTGGACGGGCCGGTGCCCGTGTGGTCCGGGTCGGGGAAGCGGGACCCGGAGGGGCCGCACCTGTACCGGGTGGGGGACTGGTGGTACCTGCTGGTGGCCGAGGGCGGCACGGCGCGCGGCCACTCCGTCTCCGTCGCCCGCGCCCGCAGTCCGCTCGGGCCGTACGAGCCGGCCCCGGAGAATCCGGTTCTCACCCACAGCGGCAGCCGGGAGCCGATCCAGTGCACCGGGCACGCCGACCTGGTCCAGGCGGCCGACGGCAGCTGGTGGATGGTGCTGCTCGGCACCCGGCCGCGCGGCTTCTTCCCGGAGTTCCACGTCCTGGGCCGGGAGACGTTCCTCGCGCCGGTCGAGTGGGTCGACGGCTGGCCCCGCGTCGGACCGGTCCGGGAACGGCATCCGGCGCCCGCGGCCTGGCATCCCCAGCCGGCGGACCCGACGCGGGACGACTTCGACGGCCCGGCCCTCGCCCCGCACTGGATCTCCCCGCACGGCCGCCCCGCAGGCTCCTGGTCGCTGACCGAGCGCCCGGGCCGCCTCACGCTGACCGCCACCGGGGACAGCCTGGACCGCCCCGGCCACACCTTCGTCGGGCGGCGGCAGCAGCACCACGACTGCCGGGCCTCGGCACAGCTGGACCTGGGGGCGGGGCGGGCCGGACTGTCGGTCCGGATGGACGAGGCGCACCACTACGACATCGAGGTCGCCGCGGGTACGGTGAGCGTGATCGCCCGGATCGGCCCGGTGCGCCAGTGCGTCGCCGAGCATCCGGTGCCCGCCGGGCCGCTGGTCCTCACCGTCGGCATCAGGACGACCGACGTCCGCCCGCCGACGGCCGTGCGGCCCGGTGAGGAGACGGCCGGCGTCAGGGCCGGCGGGCCGGACACGCTGGCCTTCTCGGTGGAGGGTCCGGACGGTGCCGTACGACTGGCGGAGCTGGACGGACGGTATCTGTCCACGGAGGTCGCGGGCGGGTTCACCGGCCGGGTGATCGGCATGTACGTCACCGAGGGGCGGGCGGCGTTCGACTGGTTCGAGTACGTGCCGGAGGCCTGAGGATTCGCTCACGTGCCGACGGCCTGACCGGCGGCGGACACGCAGCGGGGCCGGTCCGTGGGCCGGCCCCTCCGTACGGTGGTGCTCAGGCGGCCGTCATCACGCGGCTGGTGTCCAGCGGACGGTGCGGGGCGATGATCTGGCCGTCCGGCAGGAGCTCACCGGTGTCCTCGAAGAGCACGACGCCGTTGCACAGCAGGCTCCATCCCTGCTCCGGGTGGTGCGCCACGAGACGGGCGGATTCCCGGTCGGCGCAGTCGGCGGTCGGGCACGGTGGCTGGTGCTGGCACATGGTCGGGATCTCTCGCTCTGTCGTGTTCATTGCCGCCCCCGTTGGATAAGTCGGTCGGAACCCCAGTGTTGCCCCACGGGCGTCGATCCGCAGGGATTTCACAGCACCGCTTCTCACAGGTTCATGACGCGTCACGCGCGCGGACGGTTCATCCCAACTGCACTGTCCCTTTGGGTGGTTTCCGATGGCCGGAAGGGGCTAGTCCGGCCGGGGGGTGTGCCGAACGGACGTACCCCCGCCACGGGATTCCGTGGCGGGGGTACGTGGTGTGCCCGGGCGGCCGGCCCTCAGGCGGGCGAGCCGAGCAGCGGTGTCGGGGGCGTCGGCGACGCCGGAGCCGCCCGGAGGGTCAGCACCGGAAGCAGCTCGGCCACGCGGTGCGGGCGGCTGGCGGCGATGCCGGGCGGGGCGGGCGCCAGCGGCACCAGCAGATCGGTGGCCGCCGGGGCGCCCGTCGCCCCGTCCGCGGTGCAGTCGCCGTGCAGCCAGAGGGTGAGCATGTACAGGCCCGGCACGGACAGCAGGCGTGGCTGGTAGGGCTGGGTGAGCGTCTCGGCCTGCTGCAGCGCCAGCTCGGTGGACCGGACGTACGGCCCCTCGAAGAAGTGCGAGAACGCCCAGCCGTCCGGGGTCAGTCTGGTCTCGGCGGCGGCCACGGCGCGGTCGCCGGCCCGGATCAGGAAGCGCCAGCCGGCCAGCCGGGTGGCGGGAACGCCCTGGGCGCTGACGCTGTCGAGGACGTGCACCGGCAGCGGCAGCTCGGGGGTGACGGGCCCCTGGGCGGTGAGCAGCGAAGGAGTTCGGGCCTCGCGGACGGCGGTGGGGGAACCGAGTGCCGTGAGGACGGAGCGAAGTGCGGGCGCGGGAGCCTGGGGGACATGCAGCGGCATGGTGGGTCGCCTCTCATTCGACAGGCACGGTGACGCGAGGGGGCTGGGGCGGACGACGCTGTCAGCTCACGAGGTCAGAGAGGTGGGGGCCGGGGTCTGCGCCCCAGAGGATGTGGGGGGTGAGGGCCTGCCGTGAGTGTCGGCGGCAGGCACCGGCGACCGGGCGCCAACCTTCTCTGCCTTGTGCGCGGAGTTTATACGACAGATGTTCACCCGGTGTTTCGGCTAGCTGATCCGGGGCACTTCGGCAAGAAGTCATTCAGCCGGTGGGAGGTCGATGATACGCGGGGAATCCTCCCGATTCCAGACCGACCGTACGCCGCTGACCTCGCACAGTGCGTGGGCCGCGGTCGGCTGTTTCTTGTCGGCGTTTTTCACGAGTGGACACCGTCGCGGAAAATGCTTCCGGCGTCATGCCCGGGGAATGTGCCGCCGATCAGCCTGGACCGGAGTGACCAGAGTAGCCGTCCGAGGCGCAGGCCGGGGACGTTATGGATCGCAACGGCTGGGCATCATCCACCCTGACCCGCACATCGGCGGTTGCCGGACCGCCCGGCCCGCCCACCGAAGGAGGGACGCTTCGATGGGGGAGAAGGTCGTGGCAGGCGCGTTCGACCTGTCCGATCGGCAGCGCTACCGCGACAAGCTCCAGAAGTGCCTGAAGGGCCTGGAGCGACTCCTGGAGGAGAAGCGGTTCGACCGGCCGAGGAATCTCATGGGCCTGGAGATCGAACTGAATCTCGCCGGCGCCGACGGCCTGCCGAGAATGCTGAACGGTCAAGTTCTCGAAAGGATCGCCAGCCGTGATTTCCAGACAGAACTCGCCATGTTCAACCTGGAGGTCAACATAACCCCGCACCCGCTGGGCGGGCGGGTATTCGATCGACTTGCCGAAGAAGTCCGTACCTCGCTGGCATATGCTCACCGGAAGGCCGAAGAGGTCGACGCGGGAATCGTGATGATCGGTATTCTGCCGACGCTGGAGCGCGACGACCTGGTCTCCTCCAATCTCTCCGACGTCGACCGTTACACACTGCTCAACGATCAGATCGTGGCCGCGCGCGGCGAGGACTTCACCCTCGACATCGAAGGCGTGGAGCATCTCGTCTGCACCGCCCGGTCCATCACGCCCGAGGCCGCCTGCACCTCCGTGCAGCTGCACCTCCAGGTCACGCCGGGCCGGTTCGCCGACGTGTGGAACGCGGCGCAGGCGGCGTCGGCCGCGCAGATAGCCGTGGGGGCGAACTCGCCCTTCCTGTTCGGCCGGGAACTGTGGCGCGAGTCCCGGCCGCCCCTGTTCCAGCAGTCCACCGACACCCGCCCGCCCGAACTCCAGGCGCAGGGCGTGCGACCGCGGACCTGGTTCGGGGAGCGCTGGATCTCCTCGGCGTACGACCTGTTCGAGGAGAACCTGCGCTACTTCCCGGCCCTGCTGCCGATCTGCGACGACGAGGACCCGCTGGCCGTCCTGGACGCGGGCGGGGTGCCCAGGCTCGGCGAGCTGGTGCTGCACAACGGCACCGTGTACCGCTGGAACCGGCCGGTGTACGACGTCGCCGACGGGGTTCCGCATCTGCGGGTGGAGAACCGGGTGCTGCCGGCCGGGCCCACGGTGACGGACGTCGTCGCCAACGCGGCGTTCTACTACGGCCTGGTCCGGGCGCTGGCCGAGGAATCGCGGCCCGTGTGGACCCGGATGCCGTTCGAGACGGCGTCCGCCAACTTCGACGCGGCCTGCCGTTACGGCATCGACGCGCGGCTCGTCTGGCCGCGGCGCGGACGGCACGGCGGGCTCGCCGAGACGGACGCGGTGACCCTGGTCCGCGACGAACTGCTGCCGCTGGCCGAGGCGGGACTCGACGCCTGGGGCGTGGAGGCGGCGGACCGGGACTTCTACCTCGGGGTCATCGACGAGCGCTGCCGACGGCGGGTGAACGGGGCGTCGTGGCAGGTCGCGACGTTCCACCGGGCGCTGGAGGCCGGCCTCCCCAGGGACGCGGCGCTGGCCGCGACGACGCGGCGGTACGCGGAGCTGATGCGCACCGACGAGCCGGTGCACCTGTGGCCGGTGGGGGTGCCGCAGAAGGTGGGGACGGGGTGAGGTGAGGGCATGGCCGCACCCGCCGGCCAGGGGCGCGGGGCCTCACGGCCGGCGGAGTTCGTAAGCTCTGTCCCGGGTTTGTCGTGAGGCAGCGGGAGGCAGGGTGCGCGGCGAGGCGGGTGCGGTGGCTGGGACCTCGTCGGGGGAGCGGCCCGGACGACGGGTGCTGCGGGACGAGACGGTGCTGGTGCTGGCGCTCTCGCTGGGTGCCAGCGGCGTCTCCGCGCTGATCAGTTTCGTCGGCTCGGTGACCCGGCCGGGCGGGCTCAAGGACCAGGCCGCCACGCTGAACTCCTCCGCGGCGCCGGGCCGCCCCTGGCTCGACCTCGCCTGGCAGCTCTTCGGGATCACGACGGCACTGGTGCCGGTCGCCCTCGTCGCGCACTTCCTGCTGCGCGAGGGGCAGAGCCTGCGCGCCCTCGGCTTCGACCGCTCCCGGCCCTGGCCCGATCTGGGGCGCGGTGCCGCGATCGCCGCGGTGATCGGCAGCACCGGCATCGCCTTCTACCTCGCCGCCCGCGGCCTCGGCTTCAACCTCACCGTGGTGCCCGAGGCGCTGCCCGACGTGTGGTGGAAGTTCCCGGTGCTGATCCTCTCGGCGGTGCAGAACGCCGTGGTCGAGGAGGTCATCGTCGTCGGCTATCTGCTGCGCCGGCTCGGCCAGCTGGGCTGGTCGCCCGGCAGTGCGCTGATGGCCAGCTCGGTGCTGCGCGGCTCGTACCACCTCTACCAGGGCATCGGCGGCTTCATCGGCAACCTGGTGATGGGCGTCGTCTTCGTGCACCTCTACCGCCGCTGGGGGCGGGTGGGGCCGCTGGTGGTGGCGCACTCGCTGCTCGACATCGGGGCGTTCGTGGGCTACGCGTTGCTGGCGGGCAAGGTCGGCTGGCTGCCGACTGCGTGACCGGGGGAGGGGTCGTACGGGAGCGTCGTACGGCCCCTCCTGGCCTGCTCACGCGTGCAGTTCGCCCTCGATCACCGTCACCGCGTTCCCGCTGAGCAGCGTGCGGTCGCCGCGCAGCTCGACCCGGACGCGCCCGGAGCGCGGCGAGGCCTGCAGGCCGGTGAGGGCGGGGCGGCCGAGGCGCTCGGACCAGAACGGGGCGAGCGCGGTGTGGGCGCTGCCGGTCACCGGGTCCTCGTCGATGCCGACGTTCGGGAAGAAGCAGCGCGAGACGAAGTCGTACCCGCGGGCCGGGTCCTCGGCGCGGGCGGTGGCGATGATGCCGCGCCGGGAGAACGCGGCGAGCGCCTTGTGGTCCGGCGCCAGGGCGTGGACCGTCTTCTCGTCGGCGAGTTCGAGCAGCAGGTCGCCGACGTGGGGGCCGGTGTCGAAGACCGCGCCCGGGACCGCGCCCAGGGCGTCGGCGACCCCGTCCGGGACGTCGACGCGGGTGAGCGGGGCGGTGGGGAAGTCCAGGGTGATCGAGCCGTCCTCGCGGGGCGTCGCGATCAGGACGCCGCTGCGGGTGGCGAACCGTACAGGTCCCTCGTGGGCGCCGGTGGTGTGCAGGACGTGCGCGGTGGCGAGGGTGGCGTGGCCGCACATGTCGACCTCGGCGACCGGGGTGAACCAGCGCAGCGCCCAGTCGGCCTCGCCGCCCTCGGGCAGCCGGTGGGTGAAGGCGGTCTCGGCGTGGTTGACCTCCATCGCCACGTTCTGGAGCCAGGTGTCGTCCGGGAAGGCGTCGAGGAGCAGGACCCCGGCCGGGTTGCCGGCGAAGGGGCGGTCGGTGAAGGCGTCGACGATTCGAATCCGCATGACTCGACGCTAGGGGGCCGGCAAAGCCGCAGGCCAAGGCCAATTCGTGAGTCCTGGACCGATTTCCGCGGCGGCCGGCCGCGGACGGGCTGCGGGCGGGGCTTGTCGTAACCCCTCTTCCGATATATCGTTGAAGCATCGCGAACGATACGCGACAGTTCAATGACTGAACGAATGATCGACTGAAGAGATGGAGTGATCGCCATGCGTTCCCACGGATTCGAGCGTGGACACGGTGGACCCGGCCGACACGGCCGGGGTGAGTTCGGCGGCGGTTTCGGCGGTGGTTTCGAAGGCCGGCGCGCCGCCTTCGGTCCCTTCGGGCCGGGCGGTCCCGGCTTCGGCGGGCCCGGTTTCGGCGGGGGCCCCTGGGGCCCGCGCGGACGCGGCGGACCGCGCGGCAGGGCGCGGCGGGGTGACGTGCGGGCCTCGATCCTGGCCCTGCTGAAGGACCGGCCGATGCACGGCTACGAGATGATCCAGGAGATCGCCGAGCGCAGCGGCGGGGCGTGGAAGCCCAGCCCCGGCTCGGTCTACCCGACCCTCCAGCTGCTGGAGGACGAGGGTCTGATCTCCAGCGAGAGCGAGGGCGGCAAGAAGCTGTTCGCGCTCACCGAGGCGGGCCGCACGGCGGCCGAGGACGGCCCGGACGCCCCCTGGGAGGAGGCCTCGCGCGGGGTCGACTGGGAGGCGCTGAACGACATCCGCCAGGCCGGGTTCGGCCTGATGGAGGCCTTCGGCCAGGTCTGGAAGACCGGCACCGCCGAACAGCGTGAGAAGGCGCTCGGGGTCATCAACGACGCCCGCAAGAAGCTGTATCTGATCCTCGCCGACGAGGACTGATCCGCGATGGTGAAGGCACCCCACGGAAACCCCCGCGGGGCGCCTTCGTGTACCGGGGGGGGCGACGTGGGCCGGGTGCCCGCGATCGCCGGCAGGGCGACCAGCCGGCATCCGCTCTCCATCGCCTTGTGTGACGTACGGCCGGGCGACGGTTGCCCGCGGGGGCGCAGGGCAAGGAGGCGCGCGCCTTGGGGGCGCATACGACCTGATCTCCTCCCTGAGGAGGAGATTCCGGCCGGGGGTGTCCGCTCTGTGCGGGACGCGAAGATGCGTCTTGCCGGGGATGCACCGATCCTCGGGGACTGATGGGGTGGGGGTGTGCACTCCCCTATTCCCCGGCAGACGGACCACGACCGGGCCGCCCGCCGTGTGGACGACGATGCCGGGCTCGGCGCCGAACTGGCACCGGTGCTCGCCGCCGCCCGCCGCCGGGCCGTGCGGGACGCGGACCGGCAGATCGACACCGCCCATCTCCTCCACTCGCTGCTGGAGTACGACCCCGAGGTCCGGGCGGTCCTCGACGGCGGACCGCGACTGGCCCGGCTGCTCGGGTACCTGGTGCAGCGCAGCATCGGCTACGGCCTGCGCTGGCAGGGCAGCGTCGAGGACTCCGGCGCCCTTCCGGTGGTGCCCGGCGCCGAGGGCTGTTCGCCGGTGGCCGCGGCGGCGCTGTCGTACGCCCGCGCGCGGGCCGGGCGGCGCGGGGAGATCCGAGCGCGCGGGGTGGACCTGCTCGCCGGGATCGTCGCGGTCCCCGAGGCGCGGGCGGTCGAGGTGCTGGGCCGGGCCGGGATCGACGTGGCCGGGCTGCGCGCGCGGATCGGCGGCCCGGAGCTGGGCGCCCGGCTGCCGGAGGAGTCCCCACGGTGTTCGCGGCCTTCGCGGAGCTGCGCCGCCGGGGGCGAGACGGGGCTCTGAGGTCCAGCCGGTGAGACAGGTGTCATCGGGGGTGAAGCTCATGTCATCCCCTGCCATCATGTGCCGGTGCATACGTCAGAAAGCAGTCAGGGCAGCCGCGGGAAGGGCTTCGGGCTCGGTCTCGCACTCGCGTCGGCCGTCGCGTTCGGCGGTTCGGGAGTCGCGGCCAAGCCGCTGATCGAAGCCGGACTCGACCCGCTGCACGTGGTGTGGCTGCGGGTCGCCGGGGCCGCCCTGGTGATGCTGCCGCTCGCCGTGCGGCACCGCGCGCTGCTGCGCCGCCGTCCCGCGCTGCTCGCCGGGTTCGGCCTGCTCGCCGTCGCCGGTGTGCAGGCCTGCTACTTCGCCGCGATCTCCCGGATCCCCGTCGGGGTCGCGCTGCTCGTCGAGTACCTGGCGCCCGCGCTCGTCCTCGGCTGGGTGCGGTTCGTGCAGCGGCGGCCGGTGACCCGGGCCGCCGCGCTCGGAGTGGTCCTCGCCGTGGGCGGACTCGCCTGTGTCGTCGAGGTGTGGTCGGGGCTCGGCTTCGACGCGCTCGGCCTGCTGCTCGCGCTCGGCGCCGCCTGCTGCCAGGTCGGCTACTTCGTCCTGTCCGACCAGGGCAGCGACTCCGGCGACGCCGCCCCCGACCCGCTCGGCGTGATCGCGTACGGCCTGCTCGTCGGCGCCGGTGTGCTGACCGTCGTGGCCCGCCCCTGGGGCATGGACTGGTCGGTGCTCACCGGTACCGCGCGCATGGACGGCACCCCGGTCGCGGCCTGGCTGCTGCTCGGCTGGATCGTGCTCGTCGCCACGGTCGTCGCCTACGTCACCGGCGTGGTCGCCGTACGCAGACTCTCGCCGCAGGTCGCCGGTGTCGTGGCCTGCCTGGAGGCGGTGATCGCGACCGTGCTGGCCTGGGTGCTGCTCGGCGAGCACCTGTCGCTGCCGCAGATCGCGGGCGGCGCGGTGGTGCTGGTGGGCGCGTTCATCGCACAGTCCTCGACGCCCGCGAAGGGCGGCTCGGAGCCGGTGGCGGACGGCGGCGCGGAGCGGGAGCTGTCCGCGCGCGGCACGACCCCCTGACCTCGTCGCACCCACCCCGGGCGGGGACTCGTGCCCGCCCGGGGTCAGAGCGCCGCGAGGTAGTCCGGGACCGGGGTGCCGGGGGCCAGGCCGGCGTCGGCGACGGGGACGTCGTAGCCCTTGCGCAGGGGGACGACACCGGCCCAGTGCGCAAGGGCCAGGTCCTCGGGCTCGTCGTTCACGCCGCCGGTGCGCAGCTTGGCGGAGACCTCGTTCAGGTCGAGCCGGATCACGGCCGTGGCGGCGAGTTCCTTCTTGTTGGCGGGCCGGGAGTCCGCGGCGCGGCCCGGCACCACGTGGTCCACCAGGGCGTCGAGGGCCGTGCGCTTCTCGTCGGGGTCGGTGACGTCGTAGGCCAGTCCGTGCACCACCACCGAGCGGTAGTTGATGGAGTGGTGGAAGGCCGAGCGGGCCAGGATGAGCGCGTCGACGTGGGTGACGGTGAGGCAGACCGGCAGGCCCGGGTCCGCCTTGCCGGTCATGCGCAGCGGGCGGGAGCCCGTCGAGCCGTGCACGTAGAGCCGCTCGCCCACCCGGCCGTAGAGCGTCGGCAGCACGACGGGGGCGCCGTCGCGGACGAAGCCGAGATGGCAGACGTATCCCTCGTCGAGTATCGCGTGCACCAGTTCCCTGTCGTACGAGGCGCGGTCGGCGGAGCGCGTGGGGACGGTGCGGTCGGACGGGGTGTAGGCGGTGGGCTGCGACGACGTCTGCTCGGTCCCCTGCATGGCGCTCTCCATTGCACTAGTGCATAATTGGCTTTGTGCTAGGAGAATATCCGATCAGTGGGCGGCGTGCGGCGGAGATTTCGGCGAGCGTGGAGGAGGCGGTGTCGAGCGGCGCCCTCGAACCGGGTCAACTGCTCCCGCCCATGCGGGAGTTGGCGGCTCGGCTCGGCGTGAACCCGAACACCGTCGCGGCCGCGTATCGCACCCTGCGCGAGCGCGGGGTCATCGAGACCGACGGCCGCCGGGGCAGCCGGGTGCGCGCCAGGCCGGCCACCACCGGACGCGAGTACATCCGGGTGGAGGTGCCGGAGGGCGTGCGCGACGTGGCCGCCGGCAACCCCGATCCTGCCCTGCTGCCCCCGCTCGCCGCTGCCTTCGCGGCGGCGGCCGGACAGGGCGACCGGCAGCCGGTGCTGTACGGGGAGGCGGCGGTCGAACCCGAGCTGGAGCGGATCGCCCGCGCCGACCTCGACGCGGACGGAGTGCCGGACGGACCCGTCGCGGTCACCTCCGGCTCGCTCGACGCGATCGAACGGGTCCTCGCCGCCCATCTCAAGCCCGGTGACGCGGTCGCCGTCGAGGACCCCGGCTGGGGCAGCCTGCTCGACCTCGTCCCGGCGCTCGGCCTGCGGACGGTCCCGGTCGGTGTCGACGACGACGGACCGCTCCCCGAGGGCGTCCGCGCCGCCCTCGCCGCCGGGGCCCGGGCCCTGATCGTCACCGACCGGGCGCAGAACCCCACCGGCGCCGCGGTGACCGCCACGCGCGCGCGTGCCCTGCGGTCCGTGCTGCGGCAGCACCCCGAGACGCTGCTCGTGGAGGACGACCACGGGCACCGGATCGTCGACCTGCCCCTGCACCCCCTGGCCGGGACCACCCGGCACTGGGCCCTCGTGCGTTCGGCCGCCAAGGCCTACGGCCCCGATCTGCGGCTCGCCGTGCTCACCGGTGACGCGGTCACCGTGGACCGGGTGCGCGGCCGGCAGCAGCTCGGGCCCGGCTGGGTCAGCCGGATCGTCCAGCGGGCCGTGGTCCGGCTCTGGACGGACGGGGCGGTGGACGCGCGGGCGGTGGCGGCGGCGTACGGACGGCGCCGGGACGCGCTCATCGGGGCGCTGGCGGAGCGCGGTGTCGCGGCGCACGGGCGCAGCGGGATGAACGTGTGGATCCCAGTGCCCGACGAGACCGGTGCCGTCGCCCGGCTGCTGCACGCGGGCTGGGCCGTCGCGCCCGGCGCCCGCTTCCGGATGAGCGCGCCGCCCGGCATCCGGGTCACCGTCTCCGCGCTGACCGAGGCGGAGACGGAACCGCTGGCGGACGCGATCGCGGCGGCGGTGGCGCGGGGGACGGCGCGCGGTCACGTGTGAGCCGACGCCCGCGCCCTGGGCCGTATCTGCGTCAGCGCCGCCCCCGCCAGCACGATCACCGCGCCGACCGGGGTCGACCAGGTCAGGGACTCGCCGAGCAGGGCGACGCCCGCCGCGGTGGCGATGACCGGGATGAAGTACGTGACCATCTGGGCGGTGGTCGGCCCGACCTCGGCGACCAGGCCGTACTGGAGCAGCACGGCGAACCCGGTGCCGAGCGCGCCCAGCGCGGCGACCGCGAGGAGGGGGAGGACCGGGAAGGCGGTCGGGAGGCTGGTGAACAGCGGCGTGACGACCGCCAGTTGCAGGGTGGCCAGCAGCAGCTGGGCGCCGGTCAGGGACAGGTTCGAGTGGGAGGACCCGGCGAGGGTGCGGCGGACGTAGATCCAGCCGATCGGGTAGCTCAGCGAGGCCAGCAGGGCCATCGCCGTGCCGCCGGCGTCCAGTCCCGCGAAGCCCTGCCAGGCACCGAGCACCGTGAGGACGCCGAGGAAGCCGAGGCCGAGCCCCGCGACGCGCAGCCGGGTGGGCCGGTCCTCGGAGAGCGCGACCAGGGACAGGGCCATGCCCCACAGCGGCGATGTGGCGTTGCAGATGCCGGCGAGCGTGGAGGGGATCGTCAGCTCGGCGTAGGCGAACAGGGAGAACGGCAGCGCGTTGAGCAGGAAGGCGGCGACCGTCAGGTGGGCCCAGGTGCGGGCGCCGCGCGGCAGCCGTTCCCGCTTCAGCGCCATCGCCGCCGCCAGCACCGCCGTACCGAACACCAGCCGCCCGAGCGTGACCTGGAAGGGCGCGTAGCTCTCGGTGCCCACCTTGATGAGCAGGAAGCTGAAGCCCCAGATCAGCGACAGCACGGCGAAACGGACGCGCCAGTCGAGGGCGCGGCGCGGCCGGGGGCGGGTGGCGGACGGGGTGCGGGTGGCGGAGGCGACGGTGGTCATGAGCCAAAGATGCTGGAGCGGATCTCGTAGCACAATCGAGATTTTGCACGCGATATCTCGTAGCGCTGCTTAAGCGTGCGGCCGTAGCATCACCCCCATGCTGAACCTCGACCGACTGCGCACCCTCGACGCCCTCGCCCGGCACGGCTCGGTCAGCGGTGCCGCCGAGGGCCTGCACATCACCACCTCGGCGGTCTCCCAGCAACTGGCCAAGCTGGAGCGCGAGGTCGGGCAGCAGCTGCTGGCCAAGCACGGGCGGGGCGTCCGGCTCACCGACGCGGGACGGCTGCTCGCCGACCACGCCGCGCGAATCCTCTCCCAGGTCGCGCTCGCCGAGTCCGACCTGGAGGCGCAGCGCGGCCGGGTCGCCGGCGAGCTACGCCTGTCGGCGTTCCCGACCGCCGCGCGGGGCCTGTTCCCCACCGCGCTCGCCGCGCTGCGCGCCGAGCATCCGGGGCTGCGGCTGCGTTCCTGCGAGCTGGAACCCGAACACGGGATCCGGGGCGTGGTGCGCGGCGACCTCGACCTCGCCGTGGTCCTCGACTGGTACAACAAGCCGATGCCGCTGCCCGACGGCCTGGTGAAGGCGGCGATCCTCGACGACCCGGCCGACGTCGCCCTGCCGGCCGGCCATCCCCTGGCCGGGCGGGACGAGGTGGACCTCGCGGAGTTCGCCGAGGACGAGTGGATCACCTGGGCCGAGGGGGAGTTCTGCCACGAGTGGCTGGTGTTCACCCTGCGATCCAAGGGCATCGAGCCGAACCTCGGCCACCGGGCCGCCGAGACCCACACCCAGCTGGGGCTGGTCGCCGCCGGGCTCGGGGTGTGTGTGGTGCCGCTGCTGGGCCGCCATCCGATGCCGCCCGGTGTGGTCACCGTCCCGCTGCGGCAGCAGGTGCGGCGGCACGTCTACGTCGTGTGGCGTGCGGACGCCGACCGCCGGCCGTCGATCCGGGCGGCGGTACGGGCGCTGCGGGCAGCGGGGGAACGGATCACCGGTCGGACGGAGGGGCCTGCGGCGAGCCCAGCTTCCGGAAGTCCCACGACCTGACCGCGTCCGGGGTCAGCCGCAGCCAGGCGTGGCGGCCGTCGTGCGGCAGGGCGTCGAGGCCGAAGTACTTGCGCGCGAAGAGCCGCTCGACGGGTTCCAGCACGGGGTGCGGCTCGCCGGTGCGCGGGACCTCGCCCACGAACGCGGCGGTCCCGGACAGCTCGGCGCCCCTCAGCTCGTCGTACTCCCGCCCGGCGTCGATCACCACGGCGAGGCGGGCGTCGCGGCGCAGATCGGCCCAGCGCCTGCTGCGGGTGATCGAGTACAGCCAGAGCGAGCCGCCGTCCCAGACGAACCAGAGCGGGCTCACATGCGGGGTGCCGTCGGCCGAGACGGTCGCGACGCGGCAGGTGCGTTCCGTGGTCAGGAACTCCTCCAGCTCGCCGGGCGTCATCATGATCTTCCGGCCGCGGCGCTGAGTGGCGGTCATGCGAGGTCCCCCTCGAGAGCGTGGCGTCTGACGTGCAGTCGGCCAAGGATGGGACGTCACACCGCCGACGGCAAGCGAGCCGACGCCACGCACCCGGGCCGACGCAACCGCACCGACGCAACCGGACCGACGCAACCGAACCGGCGGCGCGCCCGGACCCGTCCGGCCGCCCGAGTCCCGGGCGCCCGCGACCGCGGCGCCCGCCCGATCGCCGCCGTGCCGCAGACGGCGGCGGGCTCGCGGACGTCCACGCCGGTGCCGAGCGCCGCCCCGGCGGCCGGCGCATGCCCGTCCGCGCCGTCGTCGCCTCGGCGAGGCGGACACCGGTGCCGGCGTCTGCCGCTGGGCACGCTCGGCCGCCGCGGCCGACTCCGGCCCGTGCCGCTCACGCCAGCTTGATCTCGTCGCCCTCCACGGCGATCTGCGCGGCCGGCAGCGGCTTCGTCGCCGG
>NZ_MUND01000385.1 GCF_002154375.1 Streptomyces glaucescens
CAGCGCGGAGGCGGTGTGCGGGTCCACATGTCCGGCGGGGGCCAGGGCGAGCAGTCGCAGTATCCGGGCGGCCGGCACCGGAAGGGCGGCGTAGAGGAGCCGGAACATCCGGCTGAGCGGGGTGCCCGCGGTCTCCTCGTCGTCCCCGGCGCGCAACTGCTTGGCGAGGTCGGCGACGGCCGACTTCGGGCGGGCGGCCAGCCAGCCGCCGGCCAGCATCAGCGCGGCGGGCTGGGCCTGGCACTCCTCGACCAGGGTCTCGGCGGCCCGCGGGTCCACGGTGATCCGCACCGAGCCGGTGCGCCGGGACAGCAGTTCCACCGCCGACTTGGTGTCCAGGCCGCCCAGCGTGCACGGGCGGACGTCGGCGATCCCGGTCAGCGGGCCCTGCGCGACGGCGACGGCCAGGCAGTCCGGGGTGTCCGGCAGCAGCGCGTCGACCTGCTCGGCGTCGGCCGCGTCGTCCAGCAGCAGCACCGACCGGCGGCCGGCCAGGGCCGCGCGCAGCTCCGCCGCGAGGTCGTCCACGGCGGCTCCGGCGGGGGCCGGCAGCCCCAGCTCGGCGAGCAGGTCCCGGGCGGCGCGCTCGGTGGGGACGGGGGTGCCGTCGGGTTCGCTGAGCCGGGCCCGCAGCACCCCGTCCGGGTAGCGGTCGGCGACCTGCCGGACCAGCTCCTCGGCGAGGGCGGTGCGGCCGGAGCCGGGCCGCCCGGCGATCAGCAGCACCCGGGCGCGGGGCGCCTTGCGGCCGGCCAGGGTGTCGAGTCCGGCACGCTCGATGTCGGCGCGCAGTTCCTTCAACTCCCGTGTGCGGCCCAGGAAGAACAACTCCTGCGACGTGTGTCCCGACAGCTCCAAGCCGCCTGCGTCCACCGCCTGATCCGTCACGGGCCACACTCCCGTCCCACCTGCACGTGCACAGCCCGCCGGGTCTCCGATCGGGCGTTTCCAGAGCCTAGTTCACGCTCTGCGACGATCCCGGTGGAGCACGGCGGTGGCGTCCCCCGATCGGATCAGGCGATGGTCACACCGGAGGGGGTGATCGCCGGATCAGGAGGCGAACGGCCGGGCCGGCCACGGCGCCTCCGCCGGGCGCAGGGCGTCGAGTCCGTCCCCCGTCCGCGCGGCGACCAGCGACAGCACACCCACGACCAGGCAGTTGTTGTGCAGCTCCCCGGCGAGCACCCCCCGCACCAGCTCCTGGACCGGCACCCGCTCCAGCTCCATGTCGGCCTCTTCGTGCTCGACCTCGAAGCGCTCGCCCTCGGCCTCGGAGAGATCACGGGCGAGGAAGATCCGTACGGCCTCGTCGCAGCCGCCGGGCGTGGTGTACACGTCGGTCAGCACCCGCCAGTCCTCGGCCTTGACGTGCGCCTCCTCGTACAGCTCCCGCTGCGCGGCGTGCAGCGGGTTCTCGCCGGGCACGTCGAGCAGTCCGGCCGGGATCTCCCACAGCTTCTGGCGCACCGGGTGCCGGTACTGGCGCAGCACCAGGACGCGGTCGGCCTCGTCGAGGGCGAGGACGGCCACCGAGCCGGGGTGGACCTGGTAGTCACGGGTGACCGCCGTGCCGTCGGGCATGACCACCTCGTCGGTGCGGACGGAGGTCTTCTTGCCCCGGAAGGGGGTGTCCGTGGCCCGGATCTCCCACTCCTCGGGGGTGTCCTTGATCGTCATGCCCTGTCCTTCCAGACGTTCAGAAGAAGACGTACAGAAAAAGCCGGGGCGCGTCCCGTCGAGAGGGACGCACCCCGGCCACCGTACAACCGTTGTGCTACTTGCCCGGCTGCGCCGTCTTGCGCTCGACGGCCGCCTTCACCAGACCCGCGAACAGCGGGTGCGGGCGGGTCGGCCGGGACCGCAGTTCCGGGTGTGCCTGCGTGGCGACGAGGTACGGGTGGACCTCACGGGGGTACTCCACGTACTCGACCAGCTTGCCGTCCGGGGAGGTGCCGGAGAACTGGATGCCCGCCTTCTTCTCGAGCTCCGCGCGGTACGTGTTGTTGACCTCGTACCGGTGGCGGTGCCGCTCCTCGACGTACTCCTTGCCGTCGTAGACCTCGCGCACGATGGAGCCCTCGGCGAGCTTGGCCGGGTACATGCCCAGCCGCATCGTGCCGCCCATGTCGCCCTCACCGGCGACGATGTCCAGCTGCTCGGCCATGGTGGAGATCACCGGGTGGGCGGTGGCCGGGTCGAACTCGGTGGAGTTGGCGTCGGCGATGCCCGCCAGGTTGCGCGCGGCCTCGATCACGATGCACTGCAGGCCCAGGCAGAGGCCGAGCAGCGGGATCTTGTTCTCGCGGGCGTACTGGATCGCGCCGACCTTGCCGGAGACACCGCGGTCGCCGAAGCCGCCGGGGATACAGATCGCGTCCACGTCGCCGAGCTGCTCGGCGGCGCCGGCCGGGGTGCGGCAGTCGTCGGAGGTGACCCACTTGATCTTGACGCGGGTGTGGTTGGCGAAGCCGCCGGCGCGCAGCGCCTCGGTCACCGACAGATACGCGTCGGGCAGGTCGATGTACTTGCCGACCAGCGCCAGGTTGATCTCGTGCGCCGGGTTGTGGACGCGGTCGAGCAGGTCGTCCCAGGTCGTCCAGTCCACGTCGCGGAACGGCAGGTCCAGCTTGCGCACGGCGTAGGCGTCCAGGCCCTCGGCGTGCACGACCTTCGGGATGTCGTAGATCGACGGCGCGTCGGGGCAGGCCACGACGGCGGCCTCGTCGACGTCGCACATCAGCGAGATCTTCCGCTTGATGGCGGTGGGCACCTCGCGGTCGCAGCGCAGCACGATGGCGTCCGGCTGGATGCCGATGTTGCGCAGGGCGGCGACGGAGTGCTGGGTCGGCTTGGTCTTCAGCTCGCCGGACGGGCCGATGTAGGGCAGAAGGGAGATGTGCACCACGAAGACGTTGTCCCGGCCGACCTCGTGGCGGACCTGGCGGACGGTCTCCAGGAACGGCAGCGACTCGATGTCGCCGACCGTGCCGCCGACCTCCGTGATGACGACGTCCACGTCGTCCGCGGCCATCCGGCGGATGCGGTGCTTGATCTCGTTGGTGATGTGCGGGATGACCTGGACCGTGTCGCCCAGGTACTCGCCGCGCCGCTCCTTGGCGATCACCGTCGAGTAGACCTGACCGGTGGTGACGTTGGCGGAGCCGTCCAGGTCCCGGTCAAGGAAACGCTCGTAGTGGCCGATGTCCAGGTCGGTCTCGGCACCGTCGTTGGTGACGAACACCTCACCGTGCTGGAAGGGGTTCATCGTGCCCGGGTCGACGTTGATGTACGGGTCGAGCTTCTGCATGACGACGCGCAGGCCCCGCGCCTTCAGCAGCATGCCGAGGCTGGAGGCGGTCAGACCCTTGCCGAGCGAGGAGGCGACACCCCCGGTGACGAAGATGTGCTTGGTCGTCGTTGTTTTGGGCGGCATGGCCAAGAGGGGGCTCCCGTGGTCTCGGTCTGGGGGTGCGGTGCGGCCGTCCGGTCCGGTGGGACACCGGGATTTTCCTGGAGGAGCCGTCGCTGCGGTTCGGGGGTTCTACGCCCACCGGTCCACGGGCTACCAGGGTATCAGCGCCTCGGCGGGATGGCTTCCGGCGACGCTGCGCGCACGGTCCGCCACGGACGTGAACCGCTCACGCCTCTCTCACCCTCTGCTCACGCGTTCGGCGCAAGCCCGTTGTCCGGACCGGCACGCAGATCATCTACGTGCGTCGTATCCTGCTCGGACACTCGCTGCCGAGCCCGCCGGCCGAACGGCACCACCCCAGCCCGTAAGAAACCGGAACAACGAGAGCTCGTCAGATCGTCGAGTGACGACTGTCGTCCCGGGGCCAACGGCTCGGCGACGGTTTTGCTTCAGAGCTCAACGACGCATTACAACGACCCCTTGACCGCACTGAGCGACAGCCCCCTGTTCGGGGCTACGTGGCCGTTCGACTGGAGTTAGCACGTGGCCGGGCGCATCGAAGACTACGCACTCATCGGAGACATGCAGACCGCTGCCCTGGTCTGCCGGGACGGCACAGTCGACTGGCTGTGCCTGCCCCGCTTCGACTCGCACGCCATCTTCGCCGGTCTGCTGGGCACCGAGGAGCACGGCTTCTGGCGGATCGGCCCGGCGCACGCCGCCGACGCCGAGCCGCCCGTCGCGGCCCGGCGCAGCTACCGCGGCGACTCGCTGATCCTCGAGTCCGAGTGGGACACCCTGCGCGGCACGGTCCGGGTGATCGACTTCATGCCGCCGCGTGACGGCGCGCCCCAGCTGATCCGGATCGTGGAGGGCGTCTCCGGCCGGGTCCCGATGCGGTCGGCGCTGCGGATGCGGTTCTCGTACGGCCGGGTGGTGCCCTGGGTGCACAAGCACGAGGGCCGCACGGTGGCCGTGGCCGGCCCCGACTCGGTCTGGTACGACACGCATGTCGAGACCGAGGGCAAGGAGCTGACCACCTACTCCGAATTCACGGTCTCCCCCGGTGAGCGGATCGCGTTCACCATCTCCTGGCAGCCCTCGCACAAGGAGGCGCCGCCGCTGCCGGAGCCGGAGCAGTCGCTGGAGGCGACGGAGGACTTCTGGCGGGAGTGGGTCGAGCACTGCACGTACCACGGCCCCTACCGGGAGCCGGTGATCCGCTCGCTGATCACGCTGAAGGCCCTGACGTACGCGCCGACCGGCGGCATCGTCGCCGCCCCGACCACCTCCCTGCCGGAGGAGATCGGCGGCGTGCGCAACTGGGACTACCGCTACACCTGGCTGCGGGACGCGGCGATCACCCTCTCCTCGCTGCTGCGCACCGGCTACCGGGAAGAAGCCCGCGCCTGGCGCGAGTGGCTGTTGCGGGCCGTCGCCGGGGACCCGGAGAACCTGCAGATCATGTACGGCATCGCGGGCGAGCGCGAGCTGGGCGAGGCCGAGCTGGACTGGCTGCCCGGCTACGAGAACTCCGCCCCGGTCCGGGTCGGCAACGGCGCCGCGCACCAGCTCCAGCTGGACGTCTACGGCGAGGTCACCGAGGCCCTGCACCTGGCCCACATGACCGGCCTGTCGCGCAGCGACTACGCCTCCCTGCTCCAGCTGAAGCTGATCAGCTACCTGGAGAAGCACTGGCAGGAGCCCGACGAGGGCATCTGGGAGGTGCGCGGCCCGCGCCGTCACTTCGTGCACTCCAAGGTCATGGCGTGGGTCGCCGTCGACCGCACGATCAAGCTGATCGAGTCCGGCGACGCGCACGGCCCGCTGGAGCGCTGGAAGGAACTGCGCGAGGACATCCACCGCGAGGTGTGCGAGAAGGGCTACGACAAGGAACGCAACACCTTCACGCAGTCCTACGGCTCCAGGGAGCTGGACGCCTCGCTGCTGCTGATCCCGCAGGTGGGCTTCCTGCCCCCGGACGACAAGCGGGTGATCGGCACCGTGGAGGCGATCCAGCGGGAGCTGTCCACCCCGGACGGGTTCATCCTGCGCTACCCGACGCAGGGCGAGAACGAGGGCGTCGACGGCCTCCCCGGCGACGAGGGCGCCTTCCTGGCGTGCTCGTTCTGGATGGCCGACGACCTGGCGATGATCGGCCGGGTCGACGAGGCCCGCAAGCTGTTCGAGAAGCTGCTCTCCCTGCGCAACGACCTCGGACTGCTCGCCGAGGAGTGGGATCCGCGCCTGCAGCGCCAGGTCGGCAACTTCCCGCAGGCCTTCAGCCACGTCCCGCTGATCGACACCGCGCTGCGGCTGACGGCCTCCGGCGCGTACGGCGGCTGAGCGAGCCGCCCAGGCCGGGCCCGCCTAGGCTGGGAAGTGTCCGAACCCCCTGTGCGGAAAGGGGGCGGCCATGGCTTCCCTCTCCAAGGCGGGCACGGCCCTGGCCGCGTTGCGCGAGGATCTGGCCGGTGACGTGTTCGCGCCGGGGGACGCGGGCTACGACGAGGCCCGGACCGTCTTCAACGCCATGATCGACCGCCGTCCGGCGGTGATCGCGCAGTGCGCGGACGAGGACGACGTGGTGCGCGCCGTGCGGTTCGGCCGGGAGCTGGACCTGAACATCGCGGTGCGCGGCGGCGGGCACAGCGTGGCCGGGATGGCGCTGAACGACAACGGGCTGGTCGTGGATCTGCGCCGGATGCACGGCGTGACGGTCCATCCGGGCGCCGAGGCGGTCCGCGTGGAGGGCGGCGCCACCATGAGCCATCTGGACCGCGCCACCCAGCCGTACGGCCTGGCCACCACCGGCGGGCGGGCCTCGACGACCGGGGTGGGCGGTTTCGTCCTGGGCGGCGGCAGCGGCTGGCTGGACCGCTGGTGCGGGCTCGCGGTGGACAATCTGCTCGGTGTGGAGCTGGTCACCGCCGACGGCGAGCGGACGCACGCGAGCGCCGACGAGAACCCGGACCTGTTCTGGGCGCTGCACGGCGGCGGCGGCAACTTCGGCGTCGCCACCGCGCTCACCCTCAAGCTGCACGAGCTGCCCGAGTTCGCCATCGCCCTGCTGCTGTACCGCCCGGAGGCGGGCCGCGAGGTGGTGCGCACCTTCCGGGACGTGATCGAGTCCGGTCCGGTGGAGGCGGGCGGCGGCGTGCTGTACCTCACCGCGCCACCGGAGGATTTCGTCCCGCCGCACCTGGTGGGCTCGCTGGTGTGCGTGGCGCTGCTGACGTACGCGGGCTCGGAGGAGGACCTGCGCAAGGTCGCGGAGCCGCTGCTGGCGCTGCCGCACGAGGCGGAGATCGTCGGAGGGATGCCGTACGCCGACGTGCAGTGCATGATCGACGATCCGCCGGGGATGCGGAACTACTGGTCGGCGGAGTACCTGACGGGTGCCCCGGACGACTTCGTGGACGTCTTCTGCGCCCTCGCGCAGAACATGCCGGTACCCACCGGCACCCAGCACGTGCTGTTCCCGCTCGGCGGGGCCGTCGCCGACGGCCCCGCCGAGTACCCCGTCCCCTACCGGGACTCCCCCTGGGTCGTGCACCCCTTCGGCATCTGGGCGGACCCCGCCGACGACCAGCGGTGCATCCCCTGGGTCCACGACGTGCGCGGCCACGTCCGCCCCTGGGCAACCGGCGCGGTCTACCTCAACTTCATCGGCGACGAGGGCGCCGACCGGGTCCGGGCGGGCCTGGGCCCGGAGAACACCGACCGGCTCGCGGCGCTGAAACGCCGCTGGGACCCGGACAACGTGTTCCGCTTCAACCACAACATCAGGCCCGCCTGACCCCGCCGCCCCGCTACCGGACCGCGTCGATCACCTCCCGCGCCGCCCGTTCGCCCTCGGTCGCGCCGCCCTCCATGAATCCCTGGAAGTCGTAGGAGCAGTGCTCGCCGCCGATGTGGATGTTGCCCTGGGGGGTGCCCTCGTAGCCCGCGTACCGGTGCAGATAGCCGACCGGCCAGTAGGAGTAGGCGCCCCGGGCGTACGGATCGAGGTGCCAGGCGGACAGCTGGGCCTTCCCGGTCCAGGCGGCCGAGGTGCCGGGGAAGAAGGCGTCGATCTCCCGGGTGTGGGCCGCCGCGAGTCGCGCCACGTACGGATCGCTCTCGGTGGAGAACGGCCCGGCGGGCGCGAGCGACCTGGCGAGGGTGCCGCCGTGGTACTGGATGAGGATGCCGCCGGTGCCCGGCTGGATCTTGGTGGTGTCCCAGGTCTGCTGCACCCGGCCGTCGGTGAAGCAGTCCCCCGCCGACACCCCGGGCCAGGCCCCCGTGCCGCGCCAGGGGCGGCTGGAGAACTGCATGTTGAGCTTGGTGCAGTACCCCATGCGGGCGTCCTCGAGCAGGCTCGTCATCCGGCTGTCGAACCCGGCCCGGCTCAGGTCGAGCGTCTGCAGCACGGGCAGCGGCACGCACAGGATCGTGTGGTCGGCGGTGACCGTGCGGGTGGCGCCCGCCTCGGTGAACGTCAGCGTCTGGGTGCCGTCGGCGCCGGCCCGCACCGCCGTCAGCGACCAGCCGTGCCGGATCGTGCCCTCGGGCAGGTGGCCGGCGATCGCCTGCGGGAGCCGGTCGTTGCCGCCGACGACGTGGTAGCGCTCGTTGGACAGGCCCCAGACGTTGAAGTTGCCGGGATTGGTCTGATAGCCCATCAGCAGCACCAGGGCGAGCGCGGACTGCTCGGTGGTCTCGGCGCCGTACTCGACGGTGTAGGCGACGTCGATGAACCGGCCCAGCGGGGAGTCGTGACCGCCGGGCACCCGGGACTCGATCCAGTCGTATATCGACATGGTGTCCAGGGCCGTCCCCGTCGGGGTGGTCCGGTTCCACCTCACCTCCCCCGCCTCGATCAGATCGCGGTGCAGGGCCTGGTAGACCGCCTTGAAGTCCTGGTCGGCGTGCTCGCGCGGGTAGTACTCGCCGTTGAACCACAGGACTTCCTCGGCCCCGCCCGGCCCGCCGCCGAGGAAGTCCTCGACGGGCAGCGAGAACCGGCGGCACAGCTCCAGCATCTTCTTGTGGCTGGTGTCGATCAGCTCGCCGCCGATCTCCGAGGTCTGGCCGTACGCCCAGTGGCCGCGCTGGGTGCGGATCCGGCCGCCGACCCGGCTCGGGTTCGCCTCGTACAGGGTGCAGCGCAGGCCGGCGTCGTGCAGGGTGAGCGCCGCGGTGAGTCCGGCGATCCCGGCGCCGACGACGGCGATCCGGGGCGCGGCGGCGGCCGAGGCGGGAGCGGCGGTGGCGACGGTCGTGGCGGCGGCGGCCGTCGTGGCGGCGAGGGCAGCGGCTCCCTTCAGGACCGACCGGCGCCGCAGCCGGGCCTCCTCGACCGGCACGCCCAGCGCCTGGGCGGCGGTGTGGTCGGCGGTGAGGGAACGGAGGACGTGCAGGGCATGCGTACGGGACATGGTGCTGCTCCTCAGACGGTGGCGGTCGCTTCCTCGATGTCGTCGTCCGTGCGCTCGGCCGCGTCCTCCAGGACGATGCGGCCGATGACCTCGTAGCGTTCCGGCCGGCGGGCCCTGAGGTAGAGGCCGAGGCCCAGGCCGCCGAAGAAGACCAGCCCGACGATCCACGGGATGGCCTCGAAGAAGAGCGAGTCGGCCGCCGTTCCGGCCGCGGTGTCCAGGTTGGCCACCAGCAGCCCCACGACCGCGATCATGCCGATCCCGCCGAGCAGCGGGGCGGTCAGGGTGCGGAACCAGTGCCGGTCCTCGGGGTGGTTCCGGCGGAAATAGCCGATGACGGCGAACGAGCACAGGGTCTGCACGATGAGGATCGCCATCGTGCCGAGGATCGCCAGCAGGGTGTAGAGGTGGATGTAAGGGTCCTGTCCGGTCAGCCAGAAGGCGCCGACCAGCGCGACCGCGATGACCGACTGGGCGAAGGAGGCGACGTACGGCGATCCGTGGCGGGCGTGGGTGCGGCCGAGGGCGGGGTGCAGGAAGCCCTCCCGGCCGATGGCGTACAGATAGCGGGCCGCGCACTGGTGGAAGGCCATGCCGCAGGCGAAGGACCCGGTGATCAGCAGCCACTGGAAGGCGTCCACCGCCCAGGCGCCGGTGAAGCTGTGCGCCGGGTCGAAGAACAGGTCGAGCGGACTGGTCCCGGAGGAGACCTCGACCGATCCCTTCAGCCCGTTGCCCGCGATGGTCATCCAGGAGACGTAGATGTAGAACAGCCCGACGCCGACCACGGAGATCAGGGTGGCGCGCGGGATGACCCGCTTCGGGTCGCGGGACTCCTCGCCGTACATCGCCGTCGACTCGAATCCGACCCATGACCAGAACGCGAAGAACAGTCCGAGCCCGGCGGAGGTCCCGGTGAAGGCGTTCGCCGGGTTGATCGGCTCGACGGGGATGCCGTCCGGGCCGCCGCCCTGGAGGAGTACGGCGGTGGCGACCGCGAAGAGCACGGCGATCTCGGCGATCAGCATCACGCCGAGCGCCTTCGCCGTCAGGTTGATGTCGAAGTACGACAGTACGGCCGTGACCAGCAGCATCGCTGCCGCGTACACGATCCACGGCAGGTCGACGCCGAGCTGGTCCTCGACGGTGGTCCGGGCGAAGTAGGAGAAGACGCCGACGATGGACGCCTCGAAGACGATGTACGCCAGCACGGCCAGCATCCCGGAGGCCATGCCGGTGATGCGGCCCAGACCGTGTGAGATGTAGCCGTAGAAGGCGCCCGCCGCGGTGATCCGGCGGGCCATCGCGACATAGCCGACGGAGAACACCGTCAGCACCAGCGTCGCGAAGAGATAACCGGCCGGCGCGCCCGTGCCGTTGCCGAAGCCGACCGCGATGGGCAGGTTGCCGGTCATCGCGGTGATCGGCGCGGCCGTCGCCACCGCCATGAACACCACGCCCACCAGGCCCACGGAGTTCGCCTTCAGGCGGTGCACCTCGCGTGTGGGTGTGTGCTCTCCCGTGGATGTTTCTGCCATTCCCGCCCCTCTCGAAGGACCGTCACAACGAAATCCGAAGGCTGCTCGGGGGTCGTACTACGAATGCGACAGTGTCGCGGCAGAGTGACGCAGGCCACAACAGACACGGGGTCGTGCAATTCGGCGCCTGGGACGACGCATTGTCGGGCCGGAGCGCCCGGTGATCACTGCCGTAACCGTCCGGAGATGTCGCCGGAACACGCACGCCGGTACCGTCCGCTGCATGGACAGCCGCATCGACCACCGATTCGACAGCCAGGGCGCCGGCATCACCGTGCAGCGCGCCCTGGAGCTGCCGGGCCTGCGCAGCGGCCTGCCCGAGGTGCTGGCGGGGGCGGACCGGTTGCAGCGCACCGTGCGCTGGGTGCACGCGGGCGAGGTGCCCAACATCGCCTCCCTGCTCAAGGGCGGCGAACTGCTCCTGACCACCGGCTACGGCCTCGGCACCCGCCCCGCCGAACAGCGCGCCTTCGTCCGAACCCTCGCCGAACGCGGCATCGCCGCCCTGGTGGTCGAGCTGGGCCCGCGCTTCACCCGGCTGCCCGCCGCCCTCGTCGACACAGCCCGCGCGGCCGGCCTCCCCCTGGTCCAGCTGCACCGCGAAGTGCCGTTCGTGACGGTCACCGAGGAGATCCACACCGAGATCGTCAACGGCCACTACGCCCTGCTCCAGCGCGCCGAGGAGGTGCACCGCCGCTGCACGCAGGCCCTGCTCGGCGGCGGCGGGGTCCCCCAGGTCCTCGGCATCCTGGCCGACTTCGGCACCAACCCGGTCTTCCTGGAGACCTCCGACGGCCAGTTGCTCTACGCCGCCGGCGCCGGACCCGAGGGCGCCGACCCGCTCCAGGTCTGGGAGGGCCTGCGCGGCCAGCACAAGGACACACCGCCACCGGCCGGCTCCGTCCTCGTCGACGTACCGGGCGGCGGGCCCGGCACCGGATCCGTCCGCGCCCGCCTCGTCCTGCTGCCGGTGCGCGCCCCGCTCGCGCCCGTGCACCGGATCGCCGCCGAGCGCGCCGCGGGCATCCTCGCCGTCGTCCTGATGCAGGCCCGCCAGGAGGAGGAGCTGGCCGCGCGCGGGCGCGGCGACTTCCTCACCGACCTCGCCGAGGGCCGCATCGCCGCCGAGGACGCCCCCGCCCAGGCCCGCGTCCTCGGTTTCAAGCCGGGCGACAGCCCGCTGCTGCCGGTGGTGATGCGGCTCGGCGACACGCTCTCCCCCGGCGGGGGCTGGGCGGTCCTCGCCCGCGCGGTCGCCGAGGAACTGGCGTCGGTCGGTGTACCGGTCCTACTGGGCGTACGGCCGGTGGAAGGCCGGGTTCCCCTCCTGCTCGGCCTGCGCTCGGAGACGGAGCGCTCGGCGGTCGCCGACCGGGTCGCGGCGGCGCTGCGGGCCGGCGTGGAGCGCGCCGGGATCCAGCGGCCGGGCGCCCCGCCGCCGGTCGTGGTGGTCGGGGTGGCGGGCGGCTGGGCGGCGGCGTCCGCCGGACTGCGGCACGCGGCGGAGACCGCGACCGCCGCCCAGGGCCTGACCGACCGCCCCTGGTACGACGCGCGCCGTCTCGACATCGACCTGCTGCTGTGGCGCCTGCGCGACCATCCCGACCTCGCGGCCTTCGTGGACCGCGCGATCGGTCCCGTCCGCGACCACGACCGCCGCTCCCGGCCCCCGCTGCTCCCCACCCTGGAGACCTACCTGGCCCACGCCGGCCGCAAGGCGGAGACCGCCCGCGAGCTGCACCTGAACCGCCAGACCCTCTACAACCGCCTCGCCCGCATCGGTGAACTCCTGGGCACCGACCTGGACGACCCCCAGACGGTCCTGGCTCTGAGCCTGGCCCTGCGGGCTCGACGGCACGTGGGGTGAGAGGCCTGGCCGGACACCAGTCAGGGTCCGGCCGGGCACCAGTCGAGGCCCGGCCGGACGACCGACCGAGGCTGGGTCAGGCCAGCGGCCGATGCTGCGTCAACTCGTCGTAGACGCTCAGCACTTGGGCGACGGTCTCGTCCTCCGTGGGCCAGGTCGCCGCCTGCCGCACGCCCCGCTCCCGCAGCAGCTCGCGCCGCTCCGGATCCCCGAGCAGCCGTACGACGGCCTCGGCGAAGGCCTTCGCGTCCCCGGCCGGAACCAGTTCCGCCGCGTCCCCGACCAGCTCGGGGATCCCGCCGACGGTGGTCGCGACGACCGGCACCCGCGCGCGCAGGGCCTCCTGGGCCAGCACGGACCGCGACTCGCGGCAGCCCGGCAGCAGCACCAGATCGGCCGCGGCGAGCAGCGCCGCGACATCGTCCCGCGCCCCGACCAGCCGCACCGGCAGCCGCTCGCCCTCGATCCGCCCCTGCAACTCCCCCCGCAGCGGCCCCTCTCCTGCGACCACGACGACCGGCCCGGGATCCAGCGTCCGCCAGGCCCGCGCGGCGTCCAGCAGCAGGTCGTACCCGCGCTGCCGGTCCAGCGAGCCGACCGCGAGCAGCAACGGCCGCCCGATGGCGCCGAGTTCGGCCCGCACCTTGGAGCGCTGCCGGTCCGGGTCGCCGCGCCCCACCGGCGTCCGCGGGCCGGGCAGGGACACGGCGGCGAGCCGTGCGTCCCGCGCCCCGGTGCGGCGCGCCCGGTCCACCAGGTCCGAGCTGGTGCCCAGCACGACCGCGGCGGCCTTCACCACCCGCCGCTCCAGCACCCGCAGCAGATGCCCGCGCGCCCCTTCGGCGTACGCCCTGTTGTGCCAGGTGACGACCAGCGGAACGCGTTTCCCGCTGAGCGCGAGCGCCGCGCGGAACGAGGCGTGCAGGCCATGCGCGTGCACCAGATCGGCGTCGGCGCAGGCCGCCCGCAGCGCGGCCACGGACACCGGGTCGCTGCTGCGGGGCACGTGCACATGATCGGCGCCGGCACCGGTGAAGTCGTAGATGTGATCGGCCTCGGTGGGGGCGCACACCGTGACCCGCACGCCCCGTGCGACGAGCCCCGCGGCCAGCGTACGCACGTGCGCGCTGCTGCCGGCGTTGCCTCCGCCCAGCACCTGCACGGTGCGCAGCGGCGACTGGCCGTGCGGAGAGTGGCTGCTCACGGGGGTCACGTGGCCGGGCTCCTGATTCGGCGTCGGTCGATCACGACGGTCACGGAGAAACGTACAGAAGGAACGGGCGGAGGGGGCGTACCGCGCGGCGCCTTCCCTGCCCCGTCAAGGATGCCAGTCCGTACGCCCGTTCCGGGAACACCGCACACCCGAGCGCCACCCGGCCCGGCGACAACGCGCCAACTCGCATCCCCCGCACGAGTGAACCGGCGAGGCGCGCGGGTGACCTCGCGCTCCTCACCCGTGACCCGGCCCCCACCCATGGCCCGGCACCCCGCACCACGTCCACGACGGCTCACCCCCGCGCGCCGGCGTGCGCACCCATCCGCTCCCCGCACACGGCGACGGTCACGGCAGCCGCGGCACGGGCGACCAGCCCTGCGCGCCGGCCCCCGGCGAC
>NZ_MUND01000386.1:0-571 GCF_002154375.1 Streptomyces glaucescens
GCTGCCGTCGACGGGCGACATGCTGAAGTCCGTCCCGCGCTACCTGAGCCGCGACTACCACCCCTCGCAGGAGGGTTCCACCGAGCAGGCGATCGCCTACCTCGCCTCCTCCCCCGCCGCCGTGGCCGCCCTCGCCGCGGAGAAGAGGAGCGCCGCCTGATGCCGACGCCGAAGCTGAGGACCGTCGCTCTCGTCGCGGGTGCCGCCCTGCTCGCCACCGCGCGCGAGGAGATCGCCGACGGGGTGGTCCAGCTGCGGCTGGAGGGGCACGGCCTGCCGCACTGGGAGCCGGGCGCCCATCTGGACCTGGTGCTGCCGTCGGGTCTCGTACGGCAGTACTCGCTGTGCGGGGACCCGGAGGACACCTCGTCGTACACGGTGGCCGCGCGGCTGGTGCCGGACGGGCGGGGCGGGTCGCGGGAGGTGCACGAGCAGGTGCAGGAGGGCACGGAGCTGGAGGTGCGCGGGCCGCGCAACCGGTTTCCGCTGGTCGCGGCGGAGTCGTACGTCTTCGTGGCCGGCGGCATCGGGATCACGCCGATCCTGTCGATGCTGCGGGCGCTGCCGGAGG
>NZ_MUND01000386.1:636-1679 GCF_002154375.1 Streptomyces glaucescens
GGAGGGGCTGATGGCCGCCGTGGCGGAACGGTTCCCCGGGGTCCGTACGGAGCGGTTCGCGCCGCGTACGGGGGCGGGCGGCGACGGTGCCTTCGAGGTGGAACTGCGCCGCAGCGGGGTGACGTTGACGGTGCCGGCGGACCGGAGCGTGCTGGCGGCGGTGCGGGACGAGCTGCCGGACACCGCGTACTCCTGTGAGCAGGGCTTCTGCGGGACCTGCCAACAGCGGGTGGTGGAGGGCGAGGTGGACCACCGGGACGAGCTGCTGACGGACGCGGAGCGCGACGACTCGATGCTGATCTGTGTGTCGCGGGCCCGAGGTGAGCGCATCGTGCTGGATATGTGAACACCGTCGGCCGATCGGGGCCGCTCCCGGCCGAATTCGATCGGTAAGGTGTTCGTATGACTACCGGGGTTCGCCGCAGAATGGGAGTCGAGGAGCGGCGGCAGCAGTTGATCGGCGTCGCCCTCGAACTCTTCAGCCGACGCTCTCCCGACGAGGTCTCCATCGACGAGATCGCGTCGGCCGCGGGCATCTCCCGACCGCTGGTCTACCACTACTTCCCCGGAAAACTCAGCCTGTACGAGGCCGCGTTGAAGCGTGCGGCGGAGGATCTGGCAGGCCGGTTCGCCGAGCCCGCCGAGGGGCCGCTGGGCGCGCGGCTGCTGCGCGTGATGGCGCGGTTCTTCGACTTCGTGGACGAGCACGGGCCCGGCTTCTCCGCGCTGATGCGCGGCGGCCCCGCGGTCGGCTCGTCCACGACCAACGCGCTGATCGACTCCGTGCGCCAGGCCGCCTACGAGCAGATCATCGCGCACCTGGGGATGCCCGAACCGCCCGCACGCCTGGAGCTGGTGGTGCGCTCCTGGATCTCGCTCGCCGAGTCGACGGCGCTGATCTGGCTGGACGGGCGGCGCATCCCGCGCGAGGAGCTGCAGGCGCAGCTCGTGCACGACTTCGCCGCGCTCATGGCGGTGAGCGCGGCGTACGACGAGGAGATGGGCGCGCTGCTGCGCCGCGTCCTGAAGGACGAGCCGGGCGA
>NZ_MUND01000387.1 GCF_002154375.1 Streptomyces glaucescens
CCGAGGCCGGCGCCCGCGTCCGCACCGCCGCCCGGCACGCCGCCGAGGCGGGCATCGGCGACCTGAAGCCCGACGGTCGCCCCCGAGCGGTCCTGATCGCCGGGCCGGGCGCCGCCGCGACCCACGCCGCCGACCTCCTCGGCACCCTCGCCGGCCCCGGCAGCCCGGTGACCCGTCTCGCCCCGACGGGCGTCGCCCCGGCCGCCGGCGCCCTCCGCTGGGAACTCCCGGGCTGGGCCGGTTCCGTGGACCTGCTGCTGATCACGACCCCGGACGGCACGGAGCCGGGTCTGGCCCTGCTCGCCGAGCAGGCCTACCGCCGCGGCTGCACGGTCGCCGCCGTGGCCCCGCCCGGCACCCCGCTCGCCGAGGCCGTCGCCGGCGCCCACGGCCTCTTCGTACCGCTGGCCACCGCCCCGTACGAGCACGACGAGCCCCTCGCCGCCTCCGCCCCCGGCGTCCTGTGGGCCCTGCTCACGCCCCTCCTCGCGCTGCTGGACCGGATCGGCCTGCTCGGCGCGCCCACCGGCTCCCTGGAGAAGGTCGCCGACCGGCTGGACCAGATCGCCGAGCGCTGCGGCCCGGCGATCGCCACGTACAGCAACCCGGCGAAGACACTCGCCGCCGAACTGGCGGACGCGCTCCCGCTGGTCTGGACGGAGGGCACGTCGGCGGGCCCGGCGGGCCGCCGCTTCGCCGCGGCGCTCGCGGAGCTGTCCGGCACTCCGGCCATGGTCGCCGAGCTCCCGGAGGCGCTCGCCGCGCACAGTGCCCTGCTGGCCGGCCCGCTGGCGGCGCGCGCCAACCCGGACGACTTCTTCCGGGACCGTGTCGAGGAGCCGCCGGCACTGCACGCGCGCGTGGTGCTGCTCCGCGACCGCCCGATCGCCGGCCTCACCGCCGCTCCCGCCGCCCGCGACCTGGCCTTGAGCCACGACACGCCGATCAGCGAACTGGAACCGGATCCGGGCGGCGAACTGGAGACCCTGGCCGAGCTGATCGCCATCACGGATTTCGCCGCCGTTTACCTGGCGCTCGCATCGAGGGCCTGATCTTGCCCAGGACGCCCTGATCACCGCAGCACCAGGACGGCGCCACACGCGAGAGAGGGACGTCGTACGCAAGACAGGGACGTCGTACGCGTGAGAAGGGCGCCGTACGCACCAAGCACCCGACGGCAGAAGGAACCCGGAAACCCCATGGACCGCCTCGACAACACCGTCCGCCCCTACGCCTGGGGCTCCACCACCGCGATCCCGCAGCTGCTCGGTGTCGAGCCGACCGGCGAACCCCAGGCGGAGATGTGGATGGGCGCCCACCCGGGCGCACCCTCGCGGACCCCGCGCGGCACGCTCGTGGAGGTCATCGAGACGGGCCCGGAGCGTGAACTGGGCGAGCTGACCGTCGCGAAGTTCGGCCCCCGGCTGCCGTTCCTGCTGAAGATCCTCGCCGCGGGCGCCCCCCTCTCCCTCCAGGTGCACCCCGACCTGGCCCAGGCGAAGGAGGGTTACGAGGACGAGGAGCGCCGCGGCATCCCCGTCGACGCCCCGCACCGCAACTACAAGGACGCCAACCACAAGCCGGAACTCGTCTGCGCGCTGACCGAGTTCGACGGCCTGTGCGGGTTCCGCGACCCGGACCAGGCCGCCGGCCTCCTCGACGGCCTCGGCGTCGACTCCCTCAAGCCGTATGTCGACCTGCTGCACGCGCACCCTCAGGACGCGGCCCTGCGCGAGGTGCTGACCGCCGTCCTCACCGCCGACCGCGCGGAGATGGCCCGCACGGTCGCCGAGGCCACCGCCGCCTGCACCCGCCTCGGCGGCGCCTACGCGCCGTACGCCGACATCGCCCACCACTACCCGGGCGACCCGGGCGTCATCGCCGCGATGCTGCTCAACCACGTCCGACTCCAGCCCGGCGAGGCTCTGTTCCTCGGCGCGGGCATCCCGCACGCCTACCTGAACGGCCTCGCCGTCGAGATCATGGCCAACTCGGACAACGTGCTGCGCTGCGGCCTGACCCCCAAACACGTCGACGTCCCCGAACTCCTGCGGATCGTCCGCTTCCAGCCGAGCGACCCGGGCGTGCTGCGCCCCGAGGCGTCCCCCGACGGCGAGGAGGTCTACGAGACCCCCATCGACGAGTTCCGGCTGTCCCGGTACGTCCTCCCCGAGGGCGGCGCGCGCCACGACCTCACGCGCCCCACCCCCCAGATCCTGCTCTGCACCGCCGGTGCCGTACGGGCCGGGGAGCACGAACTGCGCGCGGGGCAGTCCGTGTTCGTCCCGGCGGGCGAGACCGCCGAGGTGACGGGCTCCGGCACGCTCTTCCGCGCGACCGTCGTGGCCTGACCACTCGGAAAAGCCGTGGCCTGACCACCCGGAAAAGGGGGATACGGCACCCGTAAGGAGCCGGTGAGGGCGGCCTCGCACGCCGCCCGCGCGGGGGCTGCAACAATGGCCCACCGTCAAGGCCGGGCAGAGCCCGAAACGGCGTACGTACGAAGGGACAACGCGAACACATGAGCGCGTCAGGCGGTACCAAGGCGATCGTGGCGGCATTGCTCGCCAACCTCTCGATCGCGGCAGCGAAGTTCGTGGCGTTCCTGTTCAGCGGCTCGTCGTCGATGCTCGCCGAGTCGGTGCACTCCCTCGCCGACTCCGGCAACCAGGGCCTGCTGCTCCTCGGCGGCAAGAAGGCCCAGCGCGTGGCGACCCCGCAGCACCCCTTCGGCTACGGCCGCGAGCGCTACATCTACGCCTTCCTGGTCTCGATCGTCCTCTTCTCCGTCGGCGGCATGTTCGCCATCTACGAGGGCTACGAGAAGATCAAGCATCCGCACGAGATCAAGCACTGGTACTGGCCGGTCGGCGTCCTGGTCTTCGCGATCATCGCCGAGACCTTCTCCTTCCGCACGGCCATCAAGGAATCCAACGTCCTGCGCGGCAAGAAGTCCTGGAAGGAGTTCGTCCGCCACGCCAAGGCGCCTGAGCTGCCCGTCGTCCTCCTGGAGGACCTCGGCGCCCTCGTCGGCCTGATCCTCGCCCTCGGCGGCGTCGGCCTGGCCCTGCTCACCGGCGACGGCGTCTGGGACGGCATCGGCACCCTCTGCATCGGTGTGCTGCTCATCCTGATCGCGCTCGTCCTGGCCGCCGAGACCAAGTCCCTCCTCCTCGGCGAGTCCGCGGGCCTGGAGGACGTCCAGAAGATCGAGGCCGCGATCGTCGCCGGCGACACCGTCACCCGCATCATCCACATGCGCACGCTCCACCTCGGCCCCGAGGAGCTGCTGGTCGCCGCCAAGATCGCCGTCCAGCACGACGACACGGCCACCGAGATCGCCGGCGCCATCGACGCCGCCGAGGCCCGCATCCGCGAGGCCGTCCCGATCGCCCGCGTCATCTACCTCGAACCCGACATCTACAGCGAGACCGAGGCCGCCAAGGGCCCCGACCCGGAGGCCACCCCGGGCGGCCCGACGCTCGACGGCGCCGGTCACTGACCCAGGGCACAGGGCCCCGGCCGCTCGCACGGAGCGGCCGGGGCCCTTATCCGTTCCCGGCTCGTCACCGCAGGCGTCACAGGCGTTCCGGCCACCACCGCGTGAGCACCGACGGCCGCCGCCGCACCCTGCGCGCCCCGATCGCGATCAGCGCCGCACCGAGGAGCAGAGCCAGCCCCAGCAGCAGGAGCAGGGCCAGCAGCACCGGCACGGCGTAGTCGCCGGTGACCCGGCCGACGACCGCCCCGGCCGGCACCGTGCCGCCGTGGTCGGAGACGAAGGCCCGCGAGTCCCGCGCTTTCATCCGGTGGTCGCCGAGCAGGGACAGCCGCCCCGGCGGCACCAGCACGTCGTACGGCTGACGCAGCCCGTCGCCGACACCGTCCCGGACGTACGGCTCCACCAGCGGCTTCCCGTTGCGTACGATCCGCTCCGCGCCGGTCCCGGCGGCCGCCACGCAGCACACCACCCGGTCGCCGCCCACCCCGATCACCCGCTGCGCGACGTCCGCGCCCCGATAGCGCTCCGGCGCCTCGTACAGCACCACGTCCCCGCGCCGCACCTCGGCCGCCCCGATGCGCTCGACGAGCACCGAATCTCCGATGTCGTACGTGGGCCGCATGCTCTCGCCCCGCACGCTCACCAGCTTGTAGCCCTCGTGCAGGCTCACCAGCGACGTGGCCGTCAGCGCCACTCCCACCAGCCCCACCAGCCAGGCGGCCACCATGACCCGGCGCATCCCGTCCACCCCTGCTCTCGCTCCCCAAGCGGCACGTCCGCGGACG
>NZ_MUND01000388.1 GCF_002154375.1 Streptomyces glaucescens
ATGGCCTGCCTTGCCGCGGCGCACGAGCCTCGTGCGCCGCGGCAAGGCAGGCCATGGCGACGAGGCGGTGCCGGGCTCCGGGGTGGTGCCGGGGTCCGGGGTGGTGCCGGGTGACAGGCCTCGGACGCGCGGTCGGGTGAGCGGTGCGGGCCGTGGCGGAGGTGCCGAGCGGCGGTACGGGCGGCGGCGTCTCGCGCTCGCCGCGATCGGTGCCGTGCTCGTCGCCGGCGGTGCGCTCGCCTCGGTGCGGGCGCTCGACGGAACACCCGAGGACAGCACGCCCCGTACGGCCGCCGCCGGGTTCAGCGGCTGGGCGGCGACTCCCGCGACGCGGGGCGGGGCCGTGCCGCAGTGCGGCTACGGCGGGGGGCTGCTGCTCTGCTCCCGGCCCGGGCAGATCTTCGCGCTCGACCCGTCCGACGGCACGCGCGCGTGGACGCGGTCCGCCGCCACCGGACCGACGAGCGGACCGCCCGTCGTCGCGGGCGGCCTGGTGCAGCCCGACGCGGAGGGCGGCCGGCGGCTCGCGGCCCTCGATCCCGCCTCGGGGGCGGAGGCCTGGCACCGGGAGCTGCCGCCGCAGTCCGCGACGCAGTACGCCGGGGGCGTCCTGCTGCTCACCCTCGCCGGCGGAACGGTCACCGGGGTGGACGCCGCGACCGGCGAGAACCGGTGGACCGAGCGGATCCCGGGGCACGCCGTGCCGTCCTTCGCCGCCTTCCCCGGTGACCCGCTGGCCTATGCGGCCGGTCCGTCCGACGACGGCTCGGGCACCCGGGTCAGCGCGGTGGACCCGACGACCGGCGAGGTGCGCTGGACGGCCGTGCTGGAGGGCACGGTGAAGCCGGTCGGTGTCGGCACGGGGGCGACCCGCCCCGTCTACTTCGCCGCCGTCGACCCCGGGTACGGCGACATGGACGCCGTCGTCCGGTACGAACCGGGGTCCCGCACGGTCGACCGGGTGGCGCTGCCCGTGCCGCGGCAGGACGCGCAGGCCGCCGTGCACGGCGATGTGGT
>NZ_MUND01000389.1:0-1254 GCF_002154375.1 Streptomyces glaucescens
TGTCCGGCCGGCGCCGGGCGGGGTCGTGCGCCCGGGCGGGGCGGTACACCAGGCGGGAGGGGGAACCGGTCAGGTGGATCACCCGGCGGGCGATCTCCTCGACGGTGGCCTCGTCGTCGCCGCCGATGTTGACGGGCCGTACGGCCCGGCTTGCGGCCACCCGCAGCACGCCCTCGACGATGTCGTCGACGTAGGCGAGGGACCGGGTCTGGCTGCCGTCGCCCTCGATGGTGACGGGTGCCCCGGCGAGCGCCTGCCGGATGAAGGTGGGCAGGGCCTGGCGGCCGTCCGTCCGCATCCGCGGACCATAGGTGTCGAAAACGCGGACGATCCCGGCGTCGGTGCCGTGGGCCGTCGCGCCGGCGGTGGTCAGGGCCTCGGCGAACCGCTTGCCCTCGTCGTGGGCGCTGCGCGGCCCGACCGGGTCGACGTGACCCCAGCAGTCCTCGCGCAGCGGATGCGCCGCGGGGTCGCCGTAGACGTGGCAGGCGGAGCCGAGCAGGAAGCGCGCCCCGTCCCGTTCGGCGACGGCGAGGGCGTTGCGGGTGCCGGGTCCGGCGGCGTCCAGGGCGGCCAGCCGGCAGTCGAGGCAGTCGGCGGGCGAGGCGGGGCCCGCGAAGTGCAGCACCAGGTCGTAGGGGCCGGGCAGGGTGTCGGGCCGGCCGGGGGCGCTCACGTCCTGCCGCAGGAACCGGAACCCGGGGCGTCCGGCGAGGTGGCGGACGTTGCCGGCGGACCCGGACGACAGGTCGTCCACGCAGTCGACCTCGATCCCGGCGTCGATCAGCCGTTCGCACAGGTGGGAGCCCAGAAACCCGGCGCCGCCGGTGACCAGGGCCCTTTTCCAGCGGGGCCGTGACATCGGCAGCGGTATCGCGGAGAACGCCATCGGCGTCATGTGCACGGCCTCCTTCCGCCGATGTGGGCCTCTTCCCCCGCCGCCGGGGCGGACGGCGAGCGGCGCCCGAGTGCCCCCCGACGGGTGTTCTCATACTCCGACGCCCGGTGCCGCTGTGCCACATGAGGCCACCGGGACCACCGGGGCCACCGGATCACCCGTTCGGGTCCCGTTCGCCCATCCGCCCTCACCGTGCGCGTCCGGCCATCCGGCCGGATGTCGCCGTCTGGTGCACTTTGCCCCGGAGCTGCCAGAGTTGACGGAACCTCAGGGGGGACGTGTGACGAGACGTCAGAAGCGCTTCGGGGCGGGCAGAACGGTACTGGCACTCCTCACGGCACTCGGCTCGCTGGCCG
>NZ_MUND01000389.1:1314-14817 GCF_002154375.1 Streptomyces glaucescens
GGCCGTCGGGGTCGCGCCGGGCGTGGTCTACGAGCGCTTCGACCTCCAGGCGGCGGCCGGCCCGGCCCGCGCGCATGTGCTGGCCGTCGACCTGCGCCATCCGAAGGTCCGTCTCGATCTGCTGTACCCGGGCGCGGTGGCCGAGCGGGCGACCGTGTCACGGCTCGCCGACCGGCAGGCCGCCGTCGCGGGCGTCAACGGCGACTTCTTCAACATCACCGAGACCCAGCACCCGGGCGTCGAGGCGACCGGCGCGAGCGTCGGACCGGCCATCGCGGGCGGCCGGACGCTGAAGGCGGCGGTGCCGGACGGCCAGCGCTTCGGCCCGGCCATGCCGCCCGGCACGTCCACCCGGGACGTGTTCGGCGTGGGCACCGACCGGCGGGCCCGCCTGGACTCCCTCGCCCTGGACGGGTCGGTCACCACGCCCGCGGAGCGGCTGCCGCTCGGCGGGCTCAACCAGTACGCGCTGCCGGTCGGTTCGGTCGGCGCGTTCACCGCGGACTGGGGCGACGCCTCCCGGGTGCGCGCCATCTGCGGCACGGACACCGAACGCGCCGCGCCGTGCAGCTCGGACACCCATGAGGTGACGGTCCGGGACGGCCGGGTGGTGGCGGCCGGCCAGACCCCGGGCGGCGGGCCGATCGCCCCGGGCACGACCGTGCTGGTCGGGCGCGAGGCGGGGGCGCAGTGGCTGCGCAAGCTCGCCGTGGGCGACACCGTGCGGGTGCGGCACCGGCTGGTGGCGGCCCGGTCCGGTGTGCCGTACCGCTTCGTCGTCGGCGGCTACCCGGTGCTCTCCGGCGGGCAGCCGCTGCCCGGCCTGGACCACCGGACCACGGCGGTGCGCTCCGCGGCCGGCCTCGCGGACGGCGGCCGGCGGGTACTGCTGCTCTCGCTGGACGGCTCCCCCGCCTACCGCACCGGCCTGACCATCGCCGAACTGGCCGGCGTCATGCGGCGGCTGGGGGCGGTCGACGCCTTCAGCCTCGACGGCGGCGGCTCCTCCACCCTGGTCGCCCGCGATCCCGGCGCGTCGACGGTGACCGTCCGCAATCACCCGTCCGGCGGCACCGAACGCCTGGTGCCGAACGGAATCGGGGTGTTCTCGACGGGGTGATCCCCCGGTCTCCGCGGTGGGAGACGGCTCCTACGGCCTGAGGCGGTCCCTACGGCCTCAGGCTGCTCACGATGTCCGCCGTGGCCGTCAGGCCGCTCTGGATGGTGGGGGCGATGCTGGTGCTGGCCAGGTAGAAGCCGAGCAGCAGGCAGACCAGCGCGTGGGAGATCTTCAGGCCGCCGTTGCGCAGAAAGATCACCGCAAGGACCAGAAGCAGCAGCACCACTGAGATGGAAACGGCCATCGTCAACCTCCTCCGCCACGCCGTCACGCGTCCGGTTCACGGCGTTCGGCCGCAAGTGTGGCGTAGCGGAGGGTTCGTCCGTGCCGCTGCCCTGTCCTCCGTTCGTGTGGTGTCTACGCCGGGCGGTGGGTGTCCAGGAAGGTTTCGAGGCCCGCGAGGTCGTCGGTGTTGAGGTGGTCGACGCCTGCGGCGAGCAGTTCGGTCCATACCGCGTCCCGCTGCGGGCCCGGCTGGTCGGGGGTGGCCCAGAACCGCACCCGCTGCCCGCGCGCGTGCGCCGTCCGCACGATGTCGTGCAGCTTCTGCCGCTCGGCCGCGGGGAACGCGCCGACGCCCTGCCAGGTGAAGTGCCGCGTCCAGTTGTCGCTGACGAGCGGGGCGAAGGAGGCGGGCGCGGGGCCGCCGAGGTCGGTGAGCCGGCCGTCGTAGAAGGCGCGGCGGACGGTCTGCGCCTCCATGGGGCCGCGGGCGGCCCGGTCGCCGGAGATGACGGCGGTGACCGGGCCGGGGAACACCCGGCCGTGGGCGTAGGTGGTGAACAGGTGACGGTGGCGGCGCAGGAGCCGGTCCAGCTCCCGGTAGGTCGAGGAGCCCTCGGTCTTGAGGTCGACGAGCAGTTGGAGGGAGCCCCGGTGGCCCCGGTACACCGAGCCGTGGTGGGCGCGGACGCGGGCGGCGAGCGGGTCGAGGTAGAGGGCTTCGAGGGTGCGGGCGGGGTCGAGGTCCTCCGGGTCGTGGGCGACCAGCAGTTGGCCGTCGACGAGGAAGATGTCGGCCTCCACGCTGCCGAAGCGGTGGTCGAGGGCGTCGAGGAGGGGGCGCGGGTGCTCGTAGTCGTTGTGGGCGTGGGCGCGCCACAACGGGCGCGCACCGTGGCGCTGTTCACCGGCGAGGGCGCTGCCGGCGGGCAGGGCGACGGCGCCCGCGAGGGCGGCGCCGAGGGTGGTGAGGGCTCTGCGGCGGGTGGTGAGGGCCATGCGCTGCCTCCCTGGGGGACCGGACGGGACGCAGCGAGTATGCGATCGGCGGGAGACCGATGCGCCTGTCCCTGCGGGGAGTTGGCCGGAGTGCCGTCAGCTGTTCACTTCACCGGGCGGCGGGCACGAAAAAGCCCGCCCCTGGTGGGGCGGGCTTTCCCGGCGGCCCGTCAGGGGGCTTGCAGGTCCACCAGTTCGGCCAGCGCCGCGCGGTGGGCGCCCGCGGTGCCGTAGGCGATCGAGTCGGCCTTGGCCCGCTTGAGGTAGAGGTGGACGGGGTGCTCCCAGGTCATGCCGATGCCGCCGTGCAGTTGCAGCGCCTCCTCGGCGGCGCGGACGGCGACCGGCGCGGCGTAGGCCTGGGCGACGGCGACCGCCACCTCGGTGTCCTGGCCGGTCGCGAGGGCGTCGGCGGCGGCGCGGGCGGCGGCGCGCAGGCTGACGACCTCCAGCCACAGCTGGGCGAGCCGGTGCTTGAGCGCCTGGAAGCCGCCGACCGGCCGGTTGAACTGCTTGCGGTCCTTGAGGTAGCGGACGGTCTCCGTCAAGGTCCAGTCGGCGAGGCCCAGTTGTTCGGAGGCCAGCAGTCCGGCCGCCGAGCACAGGGCCCGGCGTACGGCCGGTTCGGCGGCGCCGATCCGGCGGGCCGGGGCGCCGTCGAGGGCGACCGTCGCGAGCGGCCGGGTGAGGTCGAGCGACGGCTGCGGGGTGACGGTCGCGGCGGCGGCGGCGACCGCGTGCAGGCCGCCGTCGTCGCCGGGCACGAGCAGGACGTCCGCGACGGCGGCGTCCGCGATGCCGGTCAGCTCCCCGCGCAGGGTGCCGTCCTCGACGCGCACGGTCCGCACCGCGCCGCCCGCCGTCACGTTCAGCGCGACGGCGAGGGCGCCGATCCGGCGGCCGGAGGCCAGCTCCTCGACCAGATCGCCGGCGTCGTCGCAGGCCAGCAGCGCCTCGGTGGCGACGACCGCGCTCGTCAGATAGGGCACGGGCGCGACCGCGCGCCCCAGCTCCTCCAGCACCACGGCGGCTTCCCGGTGGGTGGCGCCCTGGCCGCCGCGCTCCTCGGGCACCAGGAGTCCGGCCAGGCCCATGCCGTCGGTGAGGGCCTTCCACAGCCGCAGGTCGTGCGGGGTGTCCGACTCGGCGCGCGCGATGACGGCGGCCGGGTCGCAGTGGTCGGCGAGGAGGTCGCGGACGGCGGCGCGCAGCGCCTCTTCCTCCTCCGAGTACAGCAGGTCGGGGTCGGTCATCGGGCGAGGTCCTTCCAGGCGACGTCCTTGTCGGTGCGCGGTTCGGCGGGCAGGCCGAGGACGCGCTCGGCGACGATGTTCAGCAGGACCTCGCTGGTCCCGCCCTCGATGCTGTTGCCCTTGGAGCGCAGGTAGCGGTATCCGGCGTCGCGGCCGGTGAAGTCCACCTTCTCCGGGCGGCGCATGGTCCAGTCGTCGTAGAGCAGGCCCTCCTCGCCGCGCAGTTCGACCTCCAGGCCGCTGATGGCCTGGTTGAGGCGGGCGAAGGCCAGCTTCATGCCGGCGCCCTCCGGGCCGGGCTGCCCGGCGACGAGCTGCTGGCGCAGGCGTTCGCCGGTGAGGCGGGCGACCTCGGCCTCCACCCAGAGGGTGAGCAGCCGCTGGTGCAGGTCGTGGGTGCGCAGTTCGGGGCGCTCGCGCCAGGTCCGGGAGACCGGGCCGATCATGCCGCCCTCGCGGGGGATGCGCATGCCGCCGATGGCGACGCGTTCGTTGTTCAGCGTGGTCTGGGCGACCCGCCAGCCGTCGCCGATCTCGCCGAGCCGGTGGGCGTCGGGGATGCGGACGCCGGTGAGGAAGACCTCGTTGAACTCGGCCTCGCCGGTGATCTGCCGCAGCGGGCGCACCTCGACGCCGGGGTCGGTCATGTCGCACAGGAAGTAGGTGATGCCGCGGTGCTTGGGCACGTCCGGGTCGGTGCGGGCGATGAGGATGGCCCAGCGGGCGACGTGGGCGCTGGAGGTCCACACCTTCTGCCCGTTGACGACCCACTCGTCGCCCTCGCGGACGGCCCGGGTGCCGAGCGCGGCGAGGTCGGATCCGGCGCCGGGCTCGCTGAACAGCTGGCACCACACCTCCTCGCCGGTCCACAGGGGCTTGAGGAAGCGCCGCTTCTGCTCCTGGGTGCCGTACTGGAGGATGGTCGGGGCGGCCATGCCGAGGCCGATGCCGATGCGCCGGGGGTCGTTGTCGGGGGCACCGGCGGCCTCCAGTCCGGCGTCGACGACGGCCTGGAGGGAGCGCGGGGCGCCCAGTCCGCCGAGGCCCTCCGGGAAGTGCACCCAGGCGAGTCCGGCGTCGAAGCGGGCCCGCAGGAACTCCAGCCGGCCGGTCGTGGCGGGCGGGTGCGCGGCCAGGAACTCCTGGGTGCGGCGGCGCAGTTCGGCGGCGTCGGTCATCGGGCCTCCTCCATCACGACGGCGATCCGGCCGGTGCTGCGGCCGTCGGCGACCTTCTGCACGGCGGTCGCGGCCTCGGCGAGCGGGACGCGCTCGCTCACCAGCGGCTTGATGGCACCCCGGGCCGCCAGGTCGGTGAGCTGGTCGTGGCAGTGCTGGACCAGCTTCGGGTTCTTGGTGTTGTACAGGCCCCAGTGCAGGCCGAGGATCGAGTAGTTCTTCACCAGGGCGTGGTTGAGCGCGGGGCTCGGGATGATGCCGCTCGCGAAGCCGACGACCACGATCCGCCCCTCGAAGGCGACCGTCTTGGCGGACTGGGTGTAGGCCTCCCCGCCCACCGGGTCGTAGATCACGTCGGCGCCCCGGCCGCCGGTGGCCTCCTTGACGGCGGCGACGACGTCCTCGGTCCGCCGGTCGATCACCGCGTCGCAGCCCAGTTCCCGGGCGACGGCGGCCTTGTCGGCACCGCCGACGACACCGATGACGGTGGCGCCGGCCGCCTTGCCGAGCTGGACGGCCGCGCTGCCGACCCCTCCCGCGGCAGCGTGGACCAGCAGGGTCTCGCCGGCCTGGAGGCCGGCCCGCCGGTGCAGCCCGAACCAGCCGGTCTGGTAGCCGATGTGCAGGGCGGCGGCCTCCGCGTCGTCCAGTGACTCGGGGGCGGGCAGCAGGGCGGCGGCGTCCGCGACGGCGTACTCGGCGAAGCCGCCGTACGGCAGCGCGGGGTTGCCGATGACGCGGCGGCCGTCCTCGGTCTCGCCGCAGATCTCCACGCCGGGGGTGAAGGGCAGCGGCGGCCGGATCTGGTACTGACCCCGGCACAGCAGCGCGTCCGGGAAGTTGACGTTCGCGGCGCGCACCCTCACCAGGACCTGGCCGTCACCGGGCGTGGGGCGCTCGGCCTCCGCCAGGCGCATCACCTCGCTCGGCTCGCCGTTCTCGTGCACGTGCCATGCCTGCATGCGGTGCCTCCACGGGGGACTGCTTCGTCTGACCGGGGTCGGACCGCATACTAAGCGGTCGCTTGCCGTTCAGGGAACAGCCGGAGGGGCACGCGTTGGATCGAACGGCACCCTCGGACCGGAAGGTCACCCGTTGGACGCGTTCTTCGGCCGCGCCCTCACGTGCATGCGCTCCCCCTGCGGACCGAACAGACTGAGGAACTCCACCGGCCCCTCCCCCGTCGACCCGAACCAGTGCGGCACCCGGGTGTCGAACTCCGCCGCCTCCCCGGACGTGAGCACCACGTCGTGCTCGCCCAGCACGAGCCGCAGCTTCCCGGCCAGCACATACAGCCACTCGTAGCCCTCGTGGGTCTGCGGGGCCGGGTCGAGGCGCCGCTTCGGCTCGATGATCTTGTACGCCTGGAGCCCGCCGGGCTGCCGGGTGAGCGGGATCATCGTCCGGCCGTACCGCTCGATCGGCTTGGCCGGCCGCACCCGGGGGTCCCCGACCTGTGGTGCGCCGACCAGTTCGTCCAGCGGGACCTGGTGGGCCTGGGCGATAGGCAGCAGCAGCTCCAGGGACGGCTTGCGCCGGCCGGACTCCAGCCGCGACAGCGTGCTCACCGAGATGCCGGTCGCCTCGGACAGCGCCGCGAGCGTCACCTCCTTCTCCTTCCGGATCCGCCGCAGCCTCGGGCCCACACCCGCCAGAACCTCATCGGTACTCATGGCTCACATTGCAGTTTCGGCAAACTTGTTTGTCAATGCCGCACGGCTGCGCGACCGTCGGACGCGGAGGTGGTCACCCATGAACGAGAACCCGACCGAGACCCGCGAAGCGACCGAGACTCTCGGGGCGGCAGTCAGCCACCAGGCCATCGAGACCTACGAGGCCGCCGAGACCTACGAGGCGATCGTCGTCGGCGGCGGCAGCGCCGGCCTGTCCGCCGCGCTGGTCCTGGGCCGGGCCCGGCGCCGCACCCTGGTCGTCGACGCCGGCGAGCCCCGCAACGCGCCCGCCGCCCACATGCAGGGCTATCTGTCCCGGGACGGCATGCCGCCGGCCGACTTCCTGGCCCTCGGCCGCGAAGAGGTCGCCCGCTACGGCGTCGAGCTGGTCCGGGACCGTGCGGTGGACGTCACCCGGGACGGGGATTTCACCGTGGCACTGGCGAGCGGGCGGACCGTGCGGGCCCGGCGGCTGATCGTCACCACCGGTCTCAGGGACGAGCTGCCCCCCGTGCCCGGGGTCGCCGAGCGGTTCGGGCGGGATGTGCTGCACTGCCCGTACTGCCACGGCTGGGAGGTGCGGGACAGGGCCTTCGGCGTGCTCGCCGCGTCACCGCTGAGCGTGCACCAGGCGCTGATCGTCTCCCAGTGGTCGAAGGACGTGACGTTCTTCCTGCACACGGTCGCCGAGGAAGAACTGCCCGACGACGACCTGCGCAGGCTGGCCGCGGCCGGGGTCACCGTCGTGCCCGGCGAGGTGGCGGGCCTGGCGGTCGAGGACGACCGGCTCACCGCGGTGCGCCTCGCGGACGGCTCGGCGCACGCCCGCGAGGTGCTGTTCGTCTCCCCGCGCCCGGTGCCGCAGACCGGGCTGCTGGAGCGGCTGGGCGCCGCCTTCCACGACACCCCGTTCGGCAGCTACCCGGTGGTGGACGCGGTCGGACTGACCAGCGTCCCCGGCGTCTGGGCGGCGGGCAACGCGATCGGCTTCGCCGAGCAGGTCGTCCACGCGGCCAGCGGCGGCTACCGGGCCGCCGCCGCGCTCAACGGGGAGTTGCTGATGACCGACCTGGACGCTGCCGTCCGGGTGTAGACCAGGCCCTCCCGGTGCACCATGACTGCATGCTGCTGGCCCGGCTCGCCCAGGTGTCCCGGGAGGTCGCCGCCACCTCGGCGCGCTCCCGCAAGACCGCGCTGCTCGCGGAGCTGTTCCGCGAGGCGGAGGCGGCGGACGTCCCGGTCGTCATCCCGTATCTGGCGGGGCGGCTGCCGCAGGGGCGGCTCGGGATCGGCTGGAAGGTGCTCGGCCGCCCGGTCGCCCCGGCCGCCGGACCCTCCCTCACCGTGCGCGAGGTGGACGCCCGGCTGACCGCCCTCGGCCAGGTCTCCGGACCCGGCTCGCAGGCCGAGCGGACGCGGCTGGTCGGCGAGCTGATGGGCGCGGCCACGGAGGAGGAGCAGCGGTTCCTGCTGGGCCTGCTCACCGGCGAGGTCCGCCAGGGCGCGCTGGACGCGGTCGCCGTGGAGGGCCTGGCGGGGGCGACCGGCGCGCCGCCCGCCGACGTCCGCCGGGCGGTGATGCTGGCGGGCTCGCTCCAGACCGTGGCGGAGGCGCTGCTCACCGAGGGCCCGCCCGCCCTGGAGCGCTTCCGGCTCACCGTCGGCCGCCCGGTGCTGCCGATGCTCGCGCACAGCGCGTCCTCGGTGGCGGAGGCGGTCGGCAAGCTGGGCGTCTGCGCGGTCGAGGAGAAGCTGGACGGCATCCGCGTCCAGGTCCACCGGGACGGCGGCACCGTACGGCTGTACACCCGCACCCTCGACGACATCACCGACCGGCTGCCCGAGGTGACGGCGGCGGCGCTGGAGCTGCGCGGCGAGCGGTTCGTCCTGGACGGCGAGGTCATCGCCTTCGACGCGGACGGCCGGCCGCGCTCCTTCCAGGAGACCGCCGGCCGGGTCGGCTCCCGGGTGGACGTGGCGACCGCCGCCCGTACGGTTCCGGTCTCCCCCGTCTTCTTCGACGCCCTCTCGGTCGACGGGCGCGATCTGCTCGACCTGCCGTTCGCCGAGCGGCACGCGGAGCTGGCCCGGCTGGTGCCCGGGCCGATGCGGGTGCGGCGCACGGTGGTGTCCGGCCCCGACGACCTCCCCGCGGCGGAGGAGTTCCTGGCCGGGACGCTGGCCCGGGGCCACGAGGGCGTGGTGGTCAAGGACCTCGGCGCGCCCTACAGCGCGGGCCGGCGCGGCGCGTCCTGGCTGAAGGTCAAGCCCGTGCACACCCTCGACCTGGTGGTGCTGGCCGCCGAGTGGGGCCACGGCCGCCGCACCGGCAAGCTCTCCAACCTGCATCTGGGCGCCCGCCGGGAGGACGGCTCGTACGCCATGCTCGGCAAGACCTTCAAGGGCATGACGGACGCGATGCTGGCCTGGCAGACCGGACGCCTGCGGGAGCTGGCGGTGTCCGACAACGGCCATGTGGTGACCGTCCGGCCGGAACTGGTCGTGGAGATCGCCTACGACGGTCTGCAGCGCTCCACCCGCTACCCGGCCGGGGTCACGCTCCGCTTCGCCCGCGTGATCCGCTACCGCGAGGACAAGCGGCCGCAGGACGCGGACACTGTCGAGACCCTGCTGGCCGCCCACCCGGAGGTACGGCCGTGACCGCCCGGCGCAGCGCGGGGCTGCTGCTGTTCCGGCGCGCCGGCCGGGACCTGGAGGTGCTGCTCGGTCACATGGGCGGGCCCTACTTCGCCCGGAAGGACGCCGGGGCGTGGACCGTGCCGAAGGGCGAGTACGCACCGGACGAACCCGCCTGGGAGGCCGCCCGCCGCGAGTTCCGGGAGGAGCTGGGGCTGGAGCCGCCCGACGGGGAGGCCGTGCCGCTCGGCGAGGTCCGCCAGACCGGCGGGAAGACCGTGACGGTGTGGGCGGTGGAGGGCGACCTGGACCCGCAGGACGTCCGCCCCGGCACCTTCACCATGGAGTGGCCGCCGAGGAGCGGACGGCTGGCGGAGTTCCCCGAGCTGGACCGGGTCCGCTGGTTCGGCCTGGACGCGGGCAGGGCCGTGATCGTCACCGCGCAGACCGCGTTTCTCGACCGGCTGGCGGAGCACTCGCCCTGAGGAGACGCCCCGCGTTGCGGCCCCCGCCGCCGCGCGCGAAGGTCGAAGCACGCATCCTTGCCAGGAGGTCAGCCATGCCCATCGCGACGGTGAACCCGGCGAACGGCGAGACGGTCAAGACGTACGAGGCCATGGGCGAGGAGGAGATCGAACGCCGGCTCCAGCTCGCCGAGGCCACCTTCCGCACCTACCGGACGACCGCCTTCGCCGAGCGGGCCCGGCTGATGCACCGGGCCGCCGACCTCCTCGACGAGGACCGGCAGGACATCGCCCGGGTGATCACCACGGAGATGGGCAAGCCGCTGAAGCAGGCGCGGGCGGAGGCCGCCAAGTGCGCCAAGGCCATGCGCTGGTACGCCGACCACGCCGAGGAGCTGCTCGCCGACGAGGAGCCCGCCGTGGCCGATGCGAAGGACTCCGGCGCCTCCCGCGTCCTCGTCCGCTACCGGCCCCTCGGCCCGGTCCTCGCGGTGATGCCGTGGAACTTCCCGCTCTGGCAGGTCGTCCGGTTCGCCGCGCCCGCGCTGATGGCGGGCAACGTCGGGCTGCTCAAGCACGCCTCGAACGTGCCGCAGACCGCCCTGTACCTGGAGGACCTGTTCCACCGCGCGGGCTTCACCGAGGGCGCCTTCCAGACCCTGCTGATCGGCTCCGCGGCGGTCGACGACCTGCTGCGCGACGAGCGGATCAAGGCGGCCACCCTCACCGGCAGCGAGCCCGCGGGCCGCGCGGTCGCCTCCACCGCCGGAGAGATGATCAAGAAGACGGTGCTGGAGCTGGGCGGCAGCGACCCGTTCGTCGTCATGCCCTCGGCCGACCTGGACCGCGCCGCCGAGGTCGCGGTCAACGCCCGCTGCCAGAACGCCGGGCAGTCCTGTATCGCCGCCAAGCGGTTCATCGTGCACACGGACGTCTACGACGCCTTCGCCGAGCGGTTCGTCGCCGGGATGAGGGCGCTGAAGCTCGGCGACCCGACGGACGAGGAGACCGACGTCGGGCCGCTGTCCAGCGAGCGCGGGCGGGCCGACCTGGAGGAGCTGGTGGACGACGCGGTGCGCGGCGGCGCGACCGTGCTGTGCGGCGGCGAACGGCCCGACGGGCCCGGCTGGTACTACCCGCCGACCGTCCTCGCCGGGATCACCCGGGAGATGCGCATCCACCGCGAGGAGGCCTTCGGGCCGGTCGCCACGCTGTACCGGGCGGGCGACCTGGACGAGGCCGTGCTGATCGCCAACGACTCGGAGTTCGGGCTCAGTTCCAACGTGTGGACGCGGGACGAGAACGAGGTCGACCGGTTCGTCCGGGATCTGGAGGCCGGCGGGGTGTACGTCAACGGGATGACCGCGTCCCATCCGGCGTTCCCGTTCGGCGGGGTGAAGCGCTCCGGGTACGGGCGTGAGCTGTCCGGGCACGGAATCCGCGAGTTCTGCAACATCACCACGGTTTGGCACGGTGCGTGAGCGCCGCGCGGCTACGATCCCGGTTGTGAACCGCGAAGTGACTCTGCCTCTGATCGTCGATGACCGCGGGAACCTCCAGGTGGCCGCGGCCGATGTGAGCAAGCTGCTCCGCATGGTGGGCGGACGGTGGCTGCATCTCGTCGAGGCCGGTGAGGAAGGGCTCGACGAGGACACGGTGGCCACGCTGACCATCGAGCTGGCGAAGCTGGCGGATCGTATCGACGTGGCGTGCATCGCGCACAGCAGCGGGGGCGCGCCGTAGCGGGCCCGCCGTGACCCGGGTGCTCAGGCGCGGCGCCCGGCCCGGCACTCCCTGTGGAACTCGCGGACGATCCAGCAGCCCGTGGCGGCGACGGTGAGCAGGACCAGGAGGCCGAGCAGGCCGGGAAGGACGATCATGCGGTCAGCATGACAGACACCCTTCCCGGCCGGCCGCCCGGTGTGCCGTTCGCTAGCGGATCGGCATCCCCGACAGGGTGCGGGCGATCACCAGGCGCTGGATCTCGCTGGTGCCCTCGAAGATCGTGTAGATGGCGCTGTCCCGGTGCATGCGCTCGACCGGGTATTCCCGGGTGTAACCGTTGCCGCCGAGGATCTGGACGGCCTGGGCGGTGACCTTCTTCGCCGTCTCGCTGGCGAACAGCTTCGACATCGAGCCCTCGGCGGCGGTGAACGGCTTGCCGTTGATCGCCATCCAGGAGGCCCGCCAGACCAGCAGCCGGGCCGCGTCGATCTGGGTGCGCATGTCGGCGAGCTGGAAGGCGACGCCCTGGTTGTCGATGATCGGGCGGCCGAACTGCTCACGGGTCTTCGCGTAGTCGAGGGCGACCTCGTACGCGGCCCGGGCGGTGCCCACGGCCATGGCGCCGACCGCCGGACGGGACGCCTCGAAGGTCGCCATCGCCGCGTTCTTCACCCGCTCCCCGCCGGACGCCTTCGCCTTCTCCCGGGCCCGGGCCAGCCGCTCGTCCAGCTTCTCCTTGCCGCCGAGCAGGCAGGAGCCGGGCACGCGCACCTGGTCGAGGATGACCTCGGCGGTGTGCGAGGCGCGGATGCCGTGCTTCTTGAACTTCTGGCCCTGGGACAGGCCGGGGGTGTTCGGCGGGACGATGAAGGACGCGTGCCCCTTGGAGCCCAGCTCCGGGTCGACGACCGCGACGACCACGTGCACGTTGGCGATGCCGCCGTTGGTGGCCCAGGTCTTCGTGCCGTTGATCACCCACTCGTCCTTGGCCTCGTCGTAGACGGCGCGGGTGCGCATCGAGGCGACGTCGGAGCCCGCGTCGGGCTCGGAGGAGCAGAACGCGGCGACCTTGACGTCGTTCGGGTCGCCGTACATCTGGGGGATCCAGGTGCCGATCTGCTCCTCGGTGCCGTTGGCGAGGACGCCGACGGCGGCGAGGCCGGTGCCGACGATGGACAGGGCGATGCCCGCGTCACCCCAGAACAGCTCCTCCATGGCCATGGGGATGCCGAGGCCGGTGGGGTCGAAGTACTGCTGGGCGTAGAAGTCGAGGGAGTAGATGCCGACCTTCGCGGCCTCCTGGATGACCGGCCAGGGGGTCTCCTCGCGCTCGTCCCACTCGGCGGCGGCGGGGCGGATCACGTCGGCTGCGAAGCCATGGAGCCAGTCCCGGACCTCCCTCTGCTCGTCGTTCAGCTCCATGGTGAACTCGGCCATGTCCCCTCCAGCGGCACCCATGTGTGTTACTTGCGGTAACCGCAGTCTGTTACCGGTGGGTAGGGAAAGTCAACTCACCCGGCACCCCCGGCAGCCCGTTCGATGAGTGTGCCGCGTCGAGTGTTACTTTGCGCAGGCGTCACCGATACAGCACGGGTGGGGAGAGCACATGGACACCACGCAGCGGACCGAGCAGCAGCGGTCCGCCGACCGCCGACGACGCGAGCTGCTGGAAGCCGCGGACCGGGTGGTGCTGCGCGACGGACCGCAGGCGTCCATGAACGCCATCGCGGCGGAGGCGGGCATCACCAAGCCGATCCTCTACCGCCACTTCGGCGACAAGGGCGGGCTCTACGCCGCGCTCGCCACACGGCACACCGACGCGCTCCTGGACTCGCTGCGGGCGGCGCTCGACGCGCCCGCGGAACGGCGGGAGCGGGTGGAGTCCACGCTGGACACGTATCTCGCCGCCATCGAGGCGCGGCCCCAGGTGTACCGGTTCCTGATGCATCCCGCGGAGGGCGGCCAGGCCGGCGAGCAGGGCTTCGACGTGGGCAAGCACTCGGCGCCCGTGCTCCGCAGGATGGGCGAGGAGCTGGGGAAGGTCATCGAGGAGCGGGTGGACCTCGGGCCGGACAGCGAGCGGCTGGCACGGGTGTGGGGGCACGGGATCGTCGGGATGATGCATGCCGCCGGGGACTGGTGGCTGGGCGAACGGCCGTGCTCACGACAGGAGTTGGTACACGGTCTGGCGGACCTGCTGTGGGGACGGCTGGCCGCCGCGGGGGACAGGGC
>NZ_MUND01000039.1 GCF_002154375.1 Streptomyces glaucescens
ATGCTGGACGCCTGCGCGCCGCACGCCCGCTGGATCGACGTGTTCTGCGAGCAGGGCGCCTTCGACGGCGACCAGGCCCGGGCGATCCTCACCGCGGGCCGGGCGAAGGGCCTGCACCCCCGGATCCACGCCAACCAGCTGTCCTACGGCCCCGGTGTGCAGCTCGCCGTCGAGCTGGACGCGGCCAGCGCCGACCACTGCACCCACCTGACGGACGCCGACGTCGACGCGCTCGCGAGCGGCCGTACGGTCGCCACCCTGCTGCCCGGCGCCGAGTTCTCCACCCGGGCCGAGTGGCCCGACGCCCGCCGTCTGCTGGACGCCGGAGCCACCGTGGCCCTGTCCACGGACTGCAACCCGGGCTCGTCCTTCACCTCGTCGGTCCCGTTCTGCATCGCCCTCGCCGTCCGGGACATGGGCATGACGCCGGACGAGGCGGTCTGGTCGGCCACTGCGGGCGGTGCCCAGGCCCTGCGCCGCACCGACATCGGCCGCATCACCCCGGGTGCCTACGCCGACCTGACCCTCCTCGACGCCCCGAGCCACGTCCACCTGGCCTACCGCCCGGGCGTGCCCCTGGTCGCCGGGGTGTGGCGGCGCGGCGTCCGCGTGGTCTGAGACACCCGGTGGCCCCGCGGCCGCCGGACCCCGTCACGGACCGGCACGCCACCGCTGGTCCGCCCGCCCCGTCTCCGGCAGCAGCGCCAGGCTCCCGCCGCCGGCCGGGGTCACCGCGTGATCCGGTGCGATCTCCGGGCGGACCACTCCGTGCCCGTCCACCGTGAACCGCAGGTTGCGGCCGTTGCGGCCGGTCACGGAGGAGCAGGTCCAGATCCCCACGCCCCGGTCCACCGATCCCCGGCTGTCCAGGCAGTACTCAGGATCGGCGGCCGACCGCAGCACCCCCCACCACGGGTCGACGCGCCAGATCTGGGTGCGGGCGGCGGAGCACGGGGTGGTGACGACGTCCGTGCCGTTGTCCATGACGCCGTCCCGGATGTCCAGGCACAGCCCGGAGGCGGCGTTCACCACCTGGGCGGAGGAACCACCGGGCGGACGGGCCGGGGGCGGCGTGGGTTTCCGGGTCGGCCGGGGCGGGCGCGACGGTCCGGGAGTGCGCGGCGGAGCCGCTGACGTGGCGGCCGGCGGTGAGGTGGCCGGCGGTGAGGTGGCCGGCGTCGGGGTCACCGTCCGGGTCGCGGTGGCCGTGATCGTCACCGGCGGCGGAGCGGCCGGGAGCGGCGGGACGCCCGTCGGACTCCGGTGACCTGCCACGGGCTCCGGCCCGCTGTTGTCCGGCGACAGCAGCAGAAGGAGCAGCAGCGGCGCCAGGGCCGCACCGAGGGCGGCAGAGGTCAGGGCCAGGCGGCGGGACGGCGGCCAGGGCGGTGCCGGGACCGGGACGGCGACCTCCCGTGCACGGGTGGCGTACGCCGTGCCCGCCCACGGCAGCAGCCCCTCCGCCAGCGCCGTGCCGGGCGAGTCACGCAGGTTCGACAGTTCCTCGTAGGCCGTCGCGCAGTGCGCGCACACCGCCCGGTGGGCGTCCAGATCGCGGCTGGGGCGGGGCGAGGGGGGCCGTACGGCCTCCTCGATGAGCCGTCGGAACGCCCGGCAGCTCGGGTTGTCGGAGGCGGCGAGGCGGGTTTCCAGGCAGGCCCGGCCCAGCTCCGTGAGGGCAGCGTCCCGGCCGTGGGCGACCTCCTGGGCGGAGACGCCGAGCAGGGTCGCGGTCGTCTCGTCGTCCTCCCGCTCGACGACCGCGTACCAGAGGAGGCCCCGGGTGCGGGGCGGCAGTGAGCGGAACGCGCCCAGCAGGGGCGGGACCGGGCCGCCGGGGCCCGCCATGCGCTGGACGAGGAGCAGACCGGGGTCGAGTCCCGCGGAGCGTTCACCGGTGGCCCATTCCCCGGCCAGCCGGGCGGTCAGCAGCAGCAGCCGGTGCCGCCAGGGCAGGACCGGGCCGGTGCCCCGGGCCGCCTCGCGGGCGGCCACGGCGAAGGCGTGCGCGGCGAGCTGGCGGGCCGTCGACTCGCCCGCGGCGCAGAGCCGCGCGTAGGCGAGGACGGACTCCCGGTGGCGGGCACGCAGTTCCCGCAGGGCCGGGTACGCGCGCGCGGTGGCGCCGCGCAGCAGTTCCGTGAGCCGTGCGTCGGACGCCCCCGCGTGGTCGTGGCCCGGCTCCATCCGCCGCCTCCTCGCAGCCGTCCGACCCGCCGGCGTCCTGACCTACCGGCGGGTATGACGGCTCATAGTGGAGGAAGGGGACCCGCGGGGAAAGAGTTTCCGCGGGTAACCGGGAGAGCGGGCCCCTTCCGGGGCGGTCACTCCTCGACCGTCAGCCCCTTGCGCAGCCGCCCCAGCGTCCGCGACAGCAGCCGCGACACGTGCATCTGCGAGATTCCCAGCTCCTCGCCGATCTCGGACTGGGTCATCCCGGCGACGAACCGCAGCGAGAGGATCGTCCGGTCGCGGGGCGCCAGCTCGGCGATCAGCGGCTTCAGGGACTCGACGTACTCGATGCCTTCGAGCCCGTGGTCCTCGTAGCCGATGCGGTCCGCGAGCGCGCCCTCGGTGTCGTCCTCCTCGGGCTGGGCGTCCAGCGAGGAGGCGGTGTACGCGTTGGACGCGGCCATGCCCTCGACGACCTCTTCGGGCGAGATGCCGAGCCGTTCGGCCAGTTCGGCGACGGTGGGGGAGCGGTCCAGCTGCTGGGCCAGCTCGTCACCGGCCTTGGCCAGGTCGAGCCGGAGTTCCTGGAGCCTGCGCGGGACGCGCACGGACCACGAGGTGTCGCGGAAGAACCGCTTGATCTCGCCGATGATGGTTGGCATGGCGAAGGTCGGGAACTCGACGCCACGACTGAGTTCGAAGCGGTCGATCGCCTTGATCAGGCCGATCGTGCCGACCTGGATGATGTCCTCCATCGGCTCGCTGCGGGAGCGGAACCGGGAGGCGGCGAACTTGACCAGGGCGAGGTTGAGTTCGACGAGCGTGTTGCGGACGTACGAGTACTCGTGGGTGCCTTCCTCCAGCGACTCCAGCCGCTCGAAGAGGGTCTTCGACAGGGCCCGGGCGTCCTCGGGGGCCACTTCGTCGTACGGGGGGATCTCCGGGAGTCCGGTGAGGGCGCCGTCGGGGGCGATGGGATCCAGATGTTCCGGAAGGGGTGCCGACGTCGCCTGATGGGTATGCGAGGCGTCGAGCCGGGGTGACATGATGTCCTCCATCGTTCTCGGCATATGGCTGCCGAAGCCAGTACGTGCACTGCGGTGTGCGGCGCCTCCAAAGCCGGCCGTGTCGGGTACGTGTCCTTACTAGCCCTACCCGCTACCCCGAGCCGACCGCAAGTGCAATACGTGGTACAATGTCCGTTTTACTCGAATGTTCGGCTGTTGAAGAGTGTGGGGAAGGCGTAGTGTTCGAGGGCGAACTCAGTCAGCAGCCACGACCTCGGGAGAGAGACGGCATGGACCACGGGACGGTCGGCAGCGCACAGTCGGGCCGGCTTCTGGTGGAGGTGCGGGAAGCGGGCTCCAGTGCCGTTGTGACTCCGGCGGGTGAGCTCGATCACCACACCGCCGACCTGTTGCGCGAACCACTGGAGGAATGCCTCGCCAAGGGCTTCAGTCGGTTGGTCGTGGACTGCTCACGGCTGGAGTTCTGCGACTCCACAGGGCTGAACGTGCTGCTCGGTGCCCGCCTGAAGGCGGAGGCCGCGGGCGGCGGAGTGCACCTCGCCGCGATGCAGCCGGTAGTGGCGCGCGTCTTCGAGATCACCGGTGCCGAGGCGGTCTTCACCGTCCACGACACCCTCGAGGCCGCGCTGACGGGCGCCGGTGACGACGGCTGAGCTCCGATCGTGCCCAGACGGTGTCTGAAGTGTGCCGAAAACGGGTGCGTACGGTGCGCGCCGAAAAGAAGGGGTGTCCCTCCGGTCCGGTCGGGCAGGAGACACTCTGGTTCGGCGCTCGTAAGGAATTCTTAAATCGTGAATTGGTGAATCGGTGAGGTGAAGCGCTGATGAGCACCACCCGGCCCTACCCGCCGGGCGACCGCGGCCCGGAGCCCAGCGGCGCTTCCGGGGCGTCGGTGGGGGCATCGGAGGGCGGCCGCGTGCCCGTCTCTTCGCAGGGACGTCAGGTTCGCAGGCTCAGCCTGGCCGGTGCGGCCGGGGTCGTGCCCATGGCCCGGGATTTCGCCCGCCAGGCGCTGTACGCCTGGGGCTGGCTGCCGGCCGAGAGCGCGGACCAGCGGGCCGCCGCGGAGGACGTACTGCTCGTCGTCTCCGAGCTGGTCACCAACGCCTGCCTGCATGCCGAGGGTCCCGACGAGATGGGGATCTCCTGCGACAACAAGGTGATCCGGATCGAGGTCACCGACCGGGGCACCGGCCAGCCCGCCCCGCGCACCCCGCACCGCGCGGGCCGGCCCGGCGGCCACGGAATGTTCATCGTGCAGCGGCTCTGCCTCGACTGGGGCGTCGTGCGCACGCCGGGGGTCGCCGGCAAGACCGTCTGGGCGGAGCTGGGCGCTCCGGCGTAGCCCGCCCGGCCGAGCGCACCGTGTGAGCGGACCGCCTGGGCGCCGCGATGCGCGGGCGGTTCGGCGGCCGCGCGTCGTCCCGTCCCGGTCGCGCCGCTCCCCGCATCCCCTGAGAAAGCGCTTCACACCGCCGCCTCGCTGCGTTTCTGACCCGCGTCGGTCCCCGTTCCCCGCGTCCCCGACGGCTCGACGACCACGGCGAAGGGCCACCGCGTCGGCCGACGCGGTGGCCCTTCATCCGAGCCCGGGAGCTACGTCAGCGGACGTCGCCCATGAGCTGCTTGACGTTCTTGCGGTACATCCACACCGCGACACCGGCGAGCACCGCGAGGGCGGCCTCGGCGGCCACGACGCCGGTCTTGTTGAGGTCGACGCCGTAGGTGGACAGCAGACCGGTGACGGCGTCGCCCGCGGTGACCGCGAGGAACCAGACACCCATCATCTGCGAGGCGTACTTGGCCGGGGCCATCTTCGTGGTCACCGACAGGCCCACCGGGGAGAGCATCAGCTCACCGGTCGTCTGGCAGAAGTAGATCAGCACGATCCACCACGGCGACACCTTGCCGCCGTCCGCCGCCACCAGCGGCAGCAGGAAGACGAAGAAGGAGATGCCGACCAGGACCAGACCGCCCGCGAACTTGACGATCGTGCTCGGCTCCTTGCCGCGGCGGGCGAGCGCCAGCCAGATCGTGGCGAAGACCGGGGCCAGCGCCATCACCAGGACGGGGTTGACCGACTGGAACCAGGAGACCGGGAACTCCCAGCCGAAGACGTGGTTGTCGACGTGGTCGTTCGCGAAGATCGACAGGGTCGAGCCGCCCTGGTCGTAGATCATCCAGAAGACGGCGGCGGCGACGAAGAACCAGATGTAGCCGGAGACCTTGGACTGCTCGACGCCGGACAGCTCCTTGTCGCGCTTGATGCGCACCAGGACGGTGACCGGGACGACCAGGCCGATGACCATCAGCGGGACCATCACCCAGTTCAGGGTGTAGTGGCCGGTGGCGACGACGATCGTGTAGAAGACGGCCGCGATCAGCATCCAGATCATGGCCTTGCGCAGCGTGGAGTTGCGCTCCTCGGTGCTCAGCGGCTTCGGGACGACGCTGGAGCGGTCCGACAGGTTGCGGCTGCCGATCAGGAACTGGACCAGGCCGAGCGCCATGCCGAGCGCGGCCAGCGCGAAGCCGAGGTGCCAGTTGACCTTCTGGCCGACGGTGCCGATGATCAGCGGCGCGGCGAAGGCACCCAGGTTGATGCCCATGTAGAAGACCGTGAAGCCGCCGTCGCGGCGCGGGTCGCCCGGGCCGTCGTAGAGGTGGCCCACCATGGTCGAGATGTTGGACTTCAGCAGGCCGGAGCCGATGGCGACCAGCAGCAGGCCGAAGTAGAAGGTGCCCGCGGTGGGCAGCGCCAGGACCAGGTGGCCGGCCATGATGACCGAGCCCGCGATCGCGACCGTCTTGCGGGGGCCCCAGACGCGGTCACCGAACCAGCCGCCGGGCATCGCCAGCAGGTACACCGTCGAGACGTAGACGGAGTAGATGGCGATCGCCGTGCCGGCGTCCAGGCCGAGCCCCGCGGGGGCGACCAGGTACAGGGGGAGCAGTGCCCTCATGCCGTAGTAGGAGAAGCGCTCCCACATCTCGGTCATGAAGAGAGTGGCCAGTCCGCGGGGGTGGCCGAAGAAGGTCCTGTCGGAACCGGGGGTGCCCGGTCGGGCCGAGTCCTTCGTCAGGCTGGACGCCATGGTCGTTCCTTGCTGTCGGGACGCGCGGTTGGAGCGTTGCGCGCCCGGTGGGGGAGCCGGCACCGGCACGATCGGACCGTCCGCCCCACGCCCAGGGGCTGTCCGCTCCGGATCACGGAGCGGTGGACGGAGTCCACCGGGATCCACGCCCCGCGTGCGTCAGTGCGCGCGAGGCCCGGCCACAGGTCATTCCTTTCGAGGCCGGTCCAGAAATGGTCTAGACCAACCCGCACATAAAAGAGACCTTCAGCGTCAAGACGGCCGCCAAAGGTCACCGCGTGCTACAGGCGTTCAATCACCATACGGCAGGACACTGCCGGATATGGAAGGACTTGAGACGCGGATCACAGGTGTCGAGGGAACCGCACGGCCGGTTTCGAAGGTCCCTACCAGGATCGCACCTCTCGGATGCAGGTCCGTACCAAGTGGCCCCCAAGGTGAGAAACGGCCAAGACGCCGGTAAGAACCGAGCTGCCGATCACACTCCGTCTCTTGTCACGCTGGGACTACCATCAGCTCATGACCCGTGTACTGCTCGCCGAGGACGACGCGTCCATCTCGGAGCCGCTGGCCCGCGCGCTGCGCCGGGAGGGTTACGAGGTCGAGGTGCGTGAGGACGGACCCACCGCGCTGGACGCGGGCATCAAGGGCGGCGTCGACCTGGTCGTGCTGGACCTCGGTCTGCCCGGCATGGACGGCCTGGAGGTGGCCCGCAGGCTGCGTGCCGAAGGCCACACCGTGCCCATCCTCATCCTGACCGCCCGCGCGGACGAGGTGGACACCGTCGTCGGCCTGGACGCGGGCGCCGACGACTACGTCACCAAGCCGTTCCGTCTCGCCGAGCTGCTGGCCCGGGTCCGGGCCCTGCTGCGGCGCGGTTCCGCCGAACCCCAGCAGCCGCCCGCCACCCACGGCGTGCGCATCGACGTCGAGTCGCACCGCGCCTGGATGGGCGAGGAGGAGCTCCAGCTCACCGCGAAGGAGTTCGACCTGCTGCGGGTGCTGGTGCGCGACGCCGGCCGGGTCGTCACCCGCGACCAGCTGATGCGCGAGGTCTGGGACACCACCTGGTGGTCGTCGACCAAGACCCTCGACATGCACATCTCCTGGCTGCGCAAGAAGCTCGGGGACGACGCCGCCAACCCCCGGTACATCGCGACCGTCCGCGGTGTGGGCTTCCGCTTCGAGAAGAGCTGAGCCCGCCACGGTCCCCTGGGAAGCAGAACATGCGAAGTAGGACATGCGCCGCCGACTGATCCAGTCCACGCTCGCCGTGGTGCTCGTCGTGATCGCCGTGTTCGGCGTCTCCCTGGTCATCGTCGAGACCCGCACCATCAGCGAGAGCGCCCGGGAACGGGTGGAGTCCGAGGCGGTCCGGCTGGCCAGCATCGTGGACAGCCGCATCCTCGCCGCCGAGAAGATCACCCCCGATCTGCTGGGGGACCAGCTCGGCGGCGACCAGTACGCCGTCATCCGCATCCCCGGCCAGGCGCCGATCGAGATCGGCGAGAAGCCGGACGGCGACGTCATCGAGGCGACCCGCAGGGGCGAGGAGCGCGAGACGGTCACCGTCCAGGAGCCGCGCTCGGCCGTGTTCCGGGAGGTCGGCCGGACCCTGCTGATCATCGGCGCGGTGGCGCTGCTCGCCGTGATCGCCGCCGTCCTGCTGGCGCTGCGCCAGGCCGGCCGGCTCGCCTCGCCGCTCACCGACCTCGCCGAGACCGCCGAACGCCTCGGTTCCGGCGACCCGCGGCCCAAGCGCAAGCGGTACGGCGTCCCCGAGCTGGACCGGGTCGCCGACGTCCTGGACGCCTCCGCCGAGCGCATCGCACGGATGCTGACCGCCGAGCGCCGGCTCGCCGCCGACGCCTCCCACCAGCTGCGCACCCCGCTGACCGCGCTGTCGATGCGGCTGGAGGAGATCACCCTCACCGAGGACCTGAACACGGTGAAGGAGGAGGCGACCATCGCGCTCACCCAGGTGGAACGCCTGACGGACGTGGTGGAGCGGCTGCTGACCAACTCGCGCGACCCGCGCACCGGCTCCGCCGTCACCTTCGATCTCGACGAGGTCATCCAGCAGCAGCTCGCCGAGTGGCGTCCGGCCTACCGCCAGGCGGGGCGCGCGATCGTCAGCTCCGGCAAGCGGCACCTGATGGCGGTGGGCACCCCCGGCGCGGTGGCCCAGGTGCTGGCGGCGCTGATCGAGAACTCCCTGATGCACGGCGGCGGCACGGTCGCGCTGCGCACCCGGGTCACCGGCAACCAGGCCGTCATCGAGGTCACCGACGAGGGGCCCGGCGTCCCGGCCGACCTGGGGGCCCGGATCTTCGAGCGGGCGATCAGCGGCCGCAACTCCACCGGCATCGGCCTGGCCGTCGCCCGCGACCTGGCGGAGGCCGACGGGGGGAGGCTGGAGATGCTCCAGGCGTCACCGCCGGTCTTCGGCCTGTTCCTGTCGCGTACGCCGGTGCGGAAGCCGGAGGAGGACGAGCGGACGGTCCGCTAGCCGTCGGGAGCCGTCGGGGCGAGACGGAGAGGCGCCCGCCAGAGCTCGGCGCGCCGGACCTCGGCCCGCTAGACCTTGGCCCGCTGCCGGGCACGCTCGCGGTCGCGGGGCCGCTCGGTGTCCAGGAACGACTCGGGGTCGGCGGAGGCCGGCCGCACGGGCAGCGCCCGGAACACCCAGCTGCGGTAGGACCAGAAGCGGAACAGGGTGGCGACGGCGATGCCGAGGAACTTGAAGATGTTGCTCTGCAGCGGGCTGTCCCAGCCGAAGCCGTAGGTGGCGGTGTACAGCACACCGTTCTCGATGACCAGGCCGACCGCGCTGAACAGCAGGAACAGCGACATTTCGCGGGTACGGCCGCTCTTGTCGCGGTCCCGGTAGGTGAAGTAGCGGAAGCCGACGTAGTTGAAGGCGATCGCCACGATCGTCGCGATCACACTGGCCCGCACCACCTGGAGGTCGGTGACGTGCCGTACCAGGTTGAACACGGCGAGATTGACGAGCAGACCCGCCCCGCCGACCGCGCCGAACTTGGCGACCTCGCGCGTCAGCCGGCTGAGCCGCTGCCGCACGGTGCTGGGGGGCGCCGCGGGGAACCCCGAGGAATCACGTCCCATGGTCGTGAAAGCCCCCGTCCGTCGGTTTCGTCAACCCAGCCATGCTAACCATCCCCCTTCCGTGATCGCCTGTGGACGAGCGGGCGGGCCGCGGAAAGCCCGCCGACGGGCCGATAGGAACGGCGGAATCCGGCCGCCCTGGCGCGCCGGATACCCTGGGGGCGTGACGTTCCCGGTAGTCGGTATGGTCGGCGGGGGCCAGCTCGCTCGTATGACACACGAGGCGGGCATCCCGCTGGGCATCAAGTTCAAGCTTCTCAGTGACACCCCTCAGGATTCCGCGGCGCAGGTCGTGAGCGATGTCGTCATCGGCGACTACCGCGATCTCGACACGCTGCGCGAGTTCGCGCGCGGGTGCGATGTGATCACCTTCGACCACGAGCATGTGCCCACCGAGCACCTGCGGGCTCTGGAGGCGGACGGCATCCCCGTGCGCCCAGGGCCCGACGCGCTGGTGCACGCCCAGGACAAGGGCGTGATGCGGGCCAGGCTCGTCGAGATCGGCGTGCCGTGTCCACGCCACCGGATCGTGAGCGATCCGGACGACGTGGCGGCGTTCGCGGCGGAGGGCGGCGACGGTTTCCCGGTCGTCCTGAAGACCGTCCGCGGCGGCTACGACGGCAAGGGCGTGTGGGTGGTGGACTCCGTCGAGGAGGCCGCCGAGCCGTTCCGCGCCGGGGTGCCGGTGCTCGCCGAGGAGAAGGTCGACTTCGTCCGCGAGCTGGCCGCCAACGTGGTCCGCTCCCCGCACGGGCAGGCCGTCGCCTACCCGGTGGTCGAGTCCCGCCAGGTGAAGGGCGTGTGCGACACCGTCATCGCCCCGGCCCCCGACCTGGACGAGGCCCTGGCGCTCAAGGCCGAGGAGATGGCCCTGACGATCGCCAAGGAACTCGGCGTCGTCGGCCACCTCGCCGTCGAGCTGTTCCAGACCCGCGACGGCCGCATCCTCGTCAACGAGCTGGCGATGCGCCCGCACAACTCGGGCCACTGGTCGATGGACGGCGCGATCACCTCGCAGTTCGCCAACCACGTCCGCGCCGTGCTGGACCTGCCGCTGGGCGACCCGCGCCCGCGCGCCAAGTGGACCGTGATGGTCAACGTCCTCGGCGGCGACTTCCCGGACATGTACTCGGCGTACCTGCACTGCATGGCCCGCGACCCCCAGCTGAAGATCCACATGTACGGCAAGGACGTGAAGCCCGGCCGCAAGGTCGGCCACGTCAACACCTACGGCGACGACCTGGACGACGTGCTGGAGCGCGCCCGTCACGCAGCCGACTACCTGAGAGGCACGATCACCGAATGAGCACCGCCGCGGGCCCCGTCGTGGGCATCGTCATGGGGTCGGACAGCGACTGGCCCGTCATGGAGGCCGCCGCCAAGGCCCTCGACGAGTTCGAGATCGCCTACGAGGTCGACGTCGTCTCCGCGCACCGCATGCCGCGCGAGATGGTCGCGTACGGAGAGCAGGCCGCGGACCGCGGACTCAAGGTGATCATCGCCGGTGCGGGCGGCGCCGCCCACCTGCCCGGCATGCTCGCCTCCGTCACCCCGCTTCCGGTGATCGGCGTGCCGGTGCCCCTGAAGTACCTCGACGGCATGGACTCCCTGCTGTCGATCGTGCAGATGCCGGCCGGTGTCCCGGTCGCGACCGTCTCCGTCGCCGGTGCCCGCAACGCCGGTCTGCTCGCGGCCCGTATCCTCGCCGCGCACGACGAGGACCTGCTGGGGAAGATGCGCGACTTCCAGCAGGACCTCAACGACCAGGCCACCGAGAAGGGCAAGCGGCTGCGCGCCAAGGTCGAGGGCTCCGGCAACGGCTTCGGCTTCGGCAAGTGACGCGGAACTGACGGCAAGAGCGACACACGACCGACGGAGGGGACGGCGATGACCTCGCTGGAGGAGGCCCGGGAGCTGCTGCGCGCGTTCCCGGTGGTCGACGGGCACAACGATCTGCCCTGGGCGCTGCGCGAGCAGGTCCGCTACGACCTGGACGCCCGCGACATCGCCGTCCCCCAGGACGCGCACCTGCACACCGACCTCCCCCGGCTGCGCGCGGGCGGGGTCGGCGCGCAGTACTGGTCGGTGTACGTCCGCTCCGACCTGCCCGACCCGGTCACCGCGACGCTGGAGCAGATCGACTGCGTACGGCGGCTCATCGACCGGTACCCGGACGCGCTGCGCGCCGCGCTCACCGCGGCGGACCTGGAGGCGGCACGCGGCGAGGGCCGGATCGCCTCCCTGATGGGCGCGGAGGGCGGGCACTCCATCGCCAACTCGCTGGGCGCCCTGCGCGGCCTGTACGCGCTCGGCGTCCGCTATCTGACGCTCACCCACAACGACAACGTGGACTGGGCGGACTCCGCGACCGACGAGCCGGGCGTCGGCGGTCTGTCGGCGTTCGGCCGCGAGGTGGTCCGGGAGATGAACCGCCTCGGCATGCTGGTCGACCTCTCGCACGTGGCCGCCACCACCATGCGGGACGCGCTGGACACCAGCTCCGCGCCGGTGATCTTCTCCCACTCCTCCGCCCGCGCGGTCTGCGACCACCCCCGCAACATCCCGGACGACGTGCTGGAACGGCTGCCCGCCAACGGCGGCGTCGCGATGGTGACATTCGTGCCGAAGTTCGTGCTCCGGGCCGCCGTCGACTGGACGGCCGCCGCCGACGAGAACATGCGCGCCCACGGCTTCCACCACCTCGACACCACCCCCGAGGCGATGAAGGTGCACCGCGCCTTCGAGGAGCGCCACCCGCGCCCGGTCGCGACCGCCGCCACGGTCGCCGACCACCTGGACCACATGCGCGAGGTCGCGGGCATCGACCACCTCGGCATCGGCGGCGACTACGACGGCACCGCCTTCACCCCGAAGGGCCTGGACGACGTCTCCGGCTACCCGAACCTGATCGCCGAACTCCTCGACCGCGGCTGGTCGAAGACCGACCTGGCCAAGCTGACCTGGAAGAACGCGGTCCGCGTGCTGGGCGCGGCGGAGGACGTGGCCCGGCACCTCCAGGCCACCCGCGCCGCCTCTCACGCCACCATCGAGGCGCTGGACGCGGACTCGGACGGGGATGCGGGCCCGGACTCGGACCCGGTGAGCGTCGGGTAGTCGGTGTAGCCGGCCGGGCCGCCGACGTACATCAGATACCGGTCGCGCACCGGGTTGAGCGGCGCGCCGAGCCGCAGCCGGGCGACCAGGTCCGGGTTGGCGAGGAACGGCCGCCCGAGCGCGACCAGGTCCGCCCCGGCGGCCAGCAGCCGCTCCCCGGCCCGCCGTACCGCGTCGGTGGTCAGCTCCTTCAGTACGGGGTTGGCGATGAGCGTGCCGGGCCAGTCGGCGCGGATCCGCCGGAACACCGGGGAGTCCGGGTCGGCGTGCACGACGTGCAGATACGCCGGACCCAGGGGCCGCAGCGCCGCGACGAGCGCCGGGTAGAGGTCCTCGGTGTCGCCCTCCTCGATGCCGTTCACGGTGAGTCCGGGGGAGATCCGCACCCCCACCCGCTCGGCCCCGATCTCGGCGGCCACCGCCTCGACGACCTCCACCGCGAACCGGATCCGCCCGGCCACCGGGCCGCCGTAGGCGTCCGTGCGGCGGTTGGTGTTCCCGGCGAGGAACTGGTGCAGCAGATAGCCGTTCGCGGAGTGCACCTCGACGCCCTCGAACCCGGCGTCGAGCGCGCGGTGGGCCGCGGCGGCGAAGTCGGCGACGGTGGCGCGGATGTCGTCGGCGGTCATCTCCCGCGGCACGACGCCCGGCTGGTGCCCCTCCGCGGTGAAGACCGTGCCGGGCAGCGGGACGGGAGAGGGCGCGAGCGGGGTGTGACCGCTGGTCGCGGGGTGCCCGATCCGGCCGCCGTGCTGGAGCTGGAGGAACATCCGGCCGCCCGCGTCCCGCACCGCGTCGGTGACCTGCCGCCAGCCGGCCACATGCGACGGGGTGTGGAGGGCGGTGATGTCGGGGTACGTCTGCCCGACCGCGTTCGGGGTCGCGGCCTCGGCGACGATCAGGCCGGCGGTGGCGCGCTGGGCGTAGTACTCGGCCATCAGGGGGGTCGGGGTGCCGTCGGCGGCGGCCCTGTTCCGCGTCATGGGGGCCATCACCAGGCGGTTGGGGAGGGAGAGCCGGCCGAATCCGGCCGGTGCGAGGAGATCCGTCGTCTGTGTCATGACCGTACGCTAGAACCTGACACTGATGTCAGGATCAAGCGTGGGAGGGGACATGCGGATCGGCGAACTGGCCCGGCGCACCGGCGTCAGCGAGCGCTCGCTGCGCTACTACGAGACCCAGGGGCTGCTGCGCGCCGAGCGGACGCCCGGCGGACACCGGGACTATCCGGAGGCCGCCGTCGACCGGGTGATCCGCATCCAGGAGCTGTTCGCGGCCGGGCTGCGCAGCACGAAGATCGCGCAGCTGCTGCCCTGCATGCGCGACGACGACGGCGGCCCGTCCGCCGTCGCCACCCCCAGGCTGGTCGCGGACCTCACCGCCGAGCGGGACCGCATCGACCGCACGATCCGCGACCTGCTGCGCTCCCGCGACACCCTGGACGAGGTGATCGAGGCGGCACAGGGGCGGTGAGCCGGCCGGGTCCCCGAGGTGTGAACCGGGGAGTACCCCCGAACGCCATGCCCACCGAGTACGCCCGGAGCGCCCGTGCGACGGTGACGGTAAGCGAACGCCGCGCACGTCAGGAGCCCGCCATGGCCGAACTCCAGGACGATCTGCACACCCCGCCCGAGGCCGGCGAGCTGGGCGGCTTGCCACTGGAGGGACCGCTCCCGCCCGACGTCCACGCCATCGGCGACGGTGACGACCCCGACGCCGCCCTGCTGGACCGCGCCCGCGCCCTGCTCGCCGCGCACCCCGTGGCCGACGGCTACAGCGGCCTGCCCTGGGCGCTTCGCCACCTGCCCTGGTACGACCTGGAGACCGGGGAGAGCGCCGTCGACACCGACGTACCGCGGCTGCGGCAGGGCCAGGTCGGAGCGCTGTTCTGCTCCCTGCACCTGCCCGAGGGGCTGGCCGCCGACCGGGCGGTGGCCGCGACCCTGGAGCAGCTGGACCTGGTCCGCACCGTGATCGCCGGACACCCCGAGAGCCTGCGCCTGGCCCGCACCGCCGGGCAGGTCATCGACGCCCGCAACCGCGGCCGGGCCGCCGTGATCCTCGGCCCGGCCACCGCCGCCGCCCTCGACGACTCCCTCGGCCTGCTGCGGGTGCTGCACGCGCTCGGCCTGCGGGTGCTCACCCTCGCGGGGACCTCCTGGGCCAGCGAGGCCGGGCTGACCCGCTTCGGCGACGCAGTGGTGCGCGAGATGAACCGGCTCGGGGTGCTCGCCGACCTCTCCGGCGCCTCCGAGGCGACCATCCGCCGGATCTTCGCCGCCTCCCGGGCACCTGTGCTGGCCACCCGCTCCGCCGCCCGCAGCCTGCGCCCGCACCCCGCCAACCTGCCCGACGAGCTGCTGGCCGTGCTGGGCGCCGCCAAGGGCCTGTGCATGGTGCCGCTGACCGCCGAGCAGACCGGCCCGTCCGTCCAGGACGTCGCCGACCACCTCGACCACGTCCGCGCCCTGGCCGGGCCCGAGTCCGTCGGACTCTCCGGCACCTACGACGCCGGCTGCGCCCACCCCCGCGAGCTGGGAGACGCCTCCTGCTTCCCCTATCTGATCGCCGAACTGCTGCGCCGCGGCTGGACCGAGTCCGACCTGGCGCTGCTGACGTGGGGGAACGTCCAGCGGGTGCTGCGGGTCGCGGACTTCACGGCGCGGGCCGCACAGCAGCGCGGGGCGCCGTCGGCGGCGAAGATCGCGGACCTGGACGGCTGAGCCGCCGGGCGGCCGGCAGGCCCTACGGGTGCTCGATCCGGCACAGGCAGAACGGGTGGCCGGCCGGATCGGCGTAGACCCGGAAGTCCTTCGACTCGTAGTCCTCCGCGTCCAGGACCGTGGCGCCGAGCGCCAGCACCCGCTTCTCGGCCGCGTCGACCTCCTCCCAGGTGGATCCGGCGTCGAGGTCGATGTGGAACTGCTGGGCGTTCCGGTCGGCGCGCGGCCACTCCGGCGGGCGCAGGTCCGGCGCCGACTGGAAGGCCAGCCGGGGGCCGCCGGGCACTTGGAGGACCACCCAGTCGGGGTCGGCGTCCTCGGGCTCCCCGCCGACGATGTCGGCGTAGAAGCGGGCGAGGGCGCGCGGGTCGGGGCAGTCGAGGACCACGGAACGGAAGACGGCGGCGGGGGTCATGGGCACCTCCGGTTTCGGTGGGTCAGCAGGCACACAGGCAGAACGGGTGTCCCGCCGGGTCGGCGTAAACCCGCCAGCTGCGGGAGCGGTCCTCGGCGTCCAGCACGGTCGCGCCGAGCGCCAGCACGCCCTGCTCCGCCGCGTCCAGGTCCTCGACGTCGAGGTCCAGGTGGAACTGCTGGGAGGCGTCCGGGGCCGGCCACTTCGGCGGGACGAAGCCCGGGGCGGCCTGGAAGGCCAGGTCCTGGCCACCGGGCACTTTCAGGGAGACCCAGCTCCCGTCCTCCTCCGCCTTGGCGGTGCCGCCCAGCACCTCGGCGTAGAAACGTGCCAGCGCGCGCGGGTCGGGACAGTCCAGGACGACGACGCCCAGTTTGGCGAGAGCCATGACTTCCTCCTCGTCGAGGGGTGCGACCGGTTACCCGTAGAGCCGGGCAACCGGTAACCGTTACCTCATGCTCCCGCAGTACGGGTAACGTCGCAAGCATGAATGAGCGACTTCCCGCGCCCGGCGGTCTCGCCCTGGTCGAGGCCCTGGTCAACACGGTCGACCTGGAGTCCGGGCGGGACGATCTCGACACGCCGCAGGCGCGGGAGCGGTTCGGGATCGCGGAGGGCGACCTGGACGCCGTACGGGAACTGCGGGAGTCGCTGCGCGCCACCTGCCTGGCGCACGCCGGGCACCCCCCGCACCGTCCGGTCACCCCACTGGGCGACCTGCTGGCGCGGACCCCGCTGTACGTCGCCGTCGACCCGCGGGACGGCTCCGCGCGCCTCGCGCCCGCCGAGGACGGGCCGCTGCTCTCCCGGGTCGCCGCGGCCGTGGCGCAGGCGCTCACCGAGGGCACCTGGGAGCGGCTGAAGGCCTGCGAGCTGCCGGAGTGCCACTGGGCGTACTACGACCGCAGCCCGGCCGGACGCGGGCGCTGGTGCTCGATGTCGGTGTGCGGCGCGCGCGCGAAGATGCGCCGGTACCGGGCGAAGGGTGCGTGAGCGGCCCGGAGTTGGTGCAGAATGCGACAAGGCGCCGGTTCGGCCGACTGAGCCTCGGCCGAACCGGCGTCGCCGTTCGTCAGGGGGTCACGCGGTCGGGCGGCCCATCGCCCGGTACGTCCAGCCCGCCCGGCGCCACAGCTCCGGGTCGAGGGCGTTGCGGCCGTCCAGGACGACCCGGGCCGCCGCCACCTCGCCGAGCGCCTCCGGGTCCAGCTCGCGGAACTCCCGCCACTCCGTCAGGTGCAGGACGACGTCCGCGCCGCGCACCGCGTCCATGGCGGAGTCGGCGTAGCCGAGGGTCGGGAAGATCCGGCGGGCGTTGTCCATGCCCTTGGGGTCGTAGACGGTGACCTGGCCGCCCTGGAGGTGGATCTGCCCCGCCACGTTCAGCGCGGGCGAGTCGCGCACGTCGTCCGAGTCCGGCTTGAAGGTCGCGCCGAGCACCGCCACCCGCTTGCCGAGGAACGGCCCGCCGCCCAGCGCCTGCCTGGCCAGTTCCACCATCTGGCCGCGCTGGCGCATGTTGATCGAGTCGATCTCGCGGAGGAAGGTCAGCGCCTGGTCGGCGCCCAGCTCACCGGCGCGCGCCATGAACGCGCGGATGTCCTTCGGCAGGCAGCCGCCGCCGAAGCCGATGCCCGCGCGCAGGAACTTGCGGCCGATCCGGTCGTCGTGGCCGATCGCCTCCGCCAGCTTGGCGACGTCGCCGCCCGCGGCCTCGCAGACCTCGGCCATCGCGTTGATGAAGGAGATCTTGGTGGCGAGGAAGGAGTTCGCGGAGGTCTTCACCAGCTCCGCGGTCGGGAAGTCGGTGACGACGAACGGCGTGCCCTCGGCGAGCGGGGTGGCGTACACCTCCCGCAGCAGCTTCTCCGCGCGGTCGCCGCGCACGCCGATCACGATCCGGTCGGGGTGCAGGGTGTCCTGCACGGCGAAGCCCTCGCGCAGGAACTCCGGGTTCCAGGCCAGTTCGGCGTCGCCGCCGGCCGGGGCGTGCTCGGCGAGGTAGGCGGCGAGCCGGTCGGCGGAGCCGACGGGCACCGTGGACTTGCCGACGACCAGCGCGGGACCGTTCAGGTGCGGGGCGAGGGAGGCGAAGGCGGCGTCGACGTACGACATGTCGCAGGCGTACTCGCCGTGCCGCTGCGGGGTGTTCACGCAGACGAAGTGCACGTCGCCGAAGGCGCCGACCTCGGCCCAGTCCGTGGTGAAGCGCAGCCGCCCGGTGGAGCCCTCGATCCCGGCGACGTGCTTGCGCAGCAGCTCGTCGAGGCCCGGCTCGTACATCGGGGTCTCGGCGCGCCGCAGCATCTCGATCTTCTCGGGGACCACGTCGAGCCCCAGTACCTCGAACCCGAGCTCGGCCATGGCCGCGGCGTGGGTGGCGCCGAGATAGCCGGTGCCGATCACGGTGATCTTGAGGGCCATGGATGCTCCTGGGGTACGCCGGTGGTGCGGAGGCCGAGCATAGTCGGGCCGCCCGCCGGGCACCTTTCCCGCGTCCCCCTTGCCGGTCACCCGTCTGTCGCCAAGGTCACCTGGTCCTGAGCTGGCCAGGCCCCTAAAATTTGTGTTACTTAACGGTAATTAGCGTCCTTGGAGCGTGAGAGACCTTGGCCGGATCGGCTGATTTCGACCTGTACCGCCCGTCCGAGGAGCACGACATGCTCCGCGACGCCGTCCGCTCGCTGGCCGAGGCGAAGATCGCGCCGCACGCCGCCGCGGTGGACGAGGAGGCCCGCTTCCCGCAGGAGGCCCACGACGCGCTCGTCGCGGCCGACCTGCACGCCGTGCACGTCCCCGAGTCCTACGGCGGCGCGGGCGCCGACGCGCTGGCGACCGTGATCGTCATCGAGGAGGTGGCCCGCGTCTGCGCGTCCTCCTCGCTGATCCCCGCCGTGAACAAGCTGGGCTCGCTCCCCGTGATCCTCTCCGGCTCCGAGGAGCTGAAGAAGAAGTACATGACCCCGCTCGCCAAGGGCGACGGGATGTTCTCGTACTGCCTCTCCGAGCCCGACGCGGGCTCCGACGCGGCCGGCATGAAGACCCGCGCGGTCCGCGACGGCGACCACTGGGTCCTCAACGGCGTGAAGCGCTGGATCACCAACGCGGGCGTGTCGGAGTTCTACACGGTGATGGCCGTGACGGACCCGTCCAAGCGCTCCAAGGGCATCTCCGCCTTCGTCGTCGAGAAGTCCGACGAGGGCGTCTCCTTCGGCGCCCCCGAGAAGAAGCTCGGCATCAAGGGCTCCCCGACCCGCGAGGTCTACCTCGACAACGTCCGCATCCCCGCCGACCGCATGATCGGCGAGGAGGGCACCGGCTTCGCCACCGCGATGAAGACCCTGGACCACACCCGCATCACCATCGCGGCCCAGGCCCTCGGCATCGCCCAGGGCGCCCTGGACTACGCCAAGGGGTACGTCCAGGAGCGCAAGCAGTTCGGCAAGCCGATCGCCGACTTCCAGGGCATCCAGTTCATGCTCGCCGACATGGCCATGAAGATCTCGGCCGCCCGCGCCCTGACCTACCAGGCCGCGGCCGCCTCCGAGCGCGGCGACGCCGACCTGACCTATCTGGGCGCCGCCGCCAAGTGCTTCGCCTCGGACGTGGCCATGGAGGTCACCACCGACGCCGTCCAGCTGCTCGGCGGCTACGGCTACACCCGCGACTACCCGGTCGAGCGCATGATGCGCGACGCGAAGATCACCCAGATCTACGAGGGCACCAACCAGGTCCAGCGGATCGTGATGGCGCGGAACCTGCCGTAACCCCGCAACGTCCGGCCACGCGAAAGGGCCCCCGGCGGATCCGCCGGGGGCCATTTCGCGTCGTACGGCGCTCAGTTGCCGGAGACCGTCACCTTCTCGTCGGCCTTCAGCTGGTCCACCAGCGTCTTGACCTTGGTCATGTCCCACTGGAGGTTGCCGTTGCCGGCGTTGCCCGCGATCGGCATGTTCAGCGACTTGCCGTCGCCGCCGCTGACGCCCTTCATCGCCCAGAACATGGACGCCAGGTCCCACAGGCCCATGTCCTTGTCGACGATGAGCGAGTCCAGGCCCGCGCCCATGGTCGGGTACAGCTTGAACGGGTTGAGGACGGTCCCCGGGGTCGCCACCTGGCTGGCGAGCGCGTTGAGGAACTTCTGCTGGTTCTTGGTGCGGTCCAGGTCGGAACCGGCCAGCGCGTAGCGGGTGCGGACGAAGGCGAGGGCCTCCTCGCCGTTCAGGGTCTGCCGGCCCTTCTCGAAGTTCGCACCGGACTTGGTGTCCTTGATGTCCTGCGGGATGTCCATCTCGACGCCGCCGACCGCGTCCACGATGTTCGCGAACCCGGCGAAGCCGATCTCCACGTAGTGGTCGATGTGCAGGCCGGTGTTGTACTCGACCGTGCGCACCAGCAGCGTCGGCCCGTCGATGGCGTACGCGGCGTTCAGCTTGTTCGCGCCCATCGCGGCCCGGCGCTTGCCCGACTCCGAGCCCTGGAACTCGGGGATCGTGACGTTGGAGTCGCGGGGCAGCGAGATCAGCGTGGGGCCGTTGTCACCGGTGTGCAGGATCATCATCGAGTCCGTGCGCTTGCCCTCGGAGGACCCGGTGTGCAGCCGCTTCTTCTGCTCGGAGGTCATGCCCTCACGGCTGTCGGAGCCGACGATGAGGTAGTTGGTGCCCTCGCCCTTCTCCGGGCGGTCGATCACCGTCGACAGGTCGACGTCGCGGTTCAGCTTGGAGTCGGCCCAGAAGTAGGTGCCGACGGTCGTGACGACCATCACGGCCGCCAGTGTGATCGCGGTCACCTTGATCCGGCGGCGCCAGTTCGGCGCGGGACGCGGCCCGCGCGGCCCGGAACCACCGGGACCGGCCGGACCCCGGCCGCCGGGTGTGCCGTAGACCTGCCCGGTGTTGTAGCCGCTGTCGTACCCGCCGAAGTCGCCCTCGCCGCCGTCGACGTACGACGGCTGCCGCGGCACCCCGTGCGGCGGCGCCCCGGGGCCCGAGGCGGGCGGCACCGCTTGGCCGCCGCGCCGCACCTGGCGCATCACGCGGGCGCCTTCCGGCTGCGCGCCGGCGCTGCTGCGTCCGTAGCGCGGGCCGCGGTTGTCGTCGGACCTTCCCTGGGGCCAGTCATTCATGCAGCCCAGTGTGCCGGTCGCGGCCGTGTGCTTTACAAGGGTCCGTGGAAAACAGGGGCCGGGCTGTTGCGAACCCGACACAAATTTCCCGGATCCCGGTTCGGCATAAGGTAGAGGCCATGACAGACCAGGCCGGCGCCGCAAGGCCGGAGACTCCGGACGCGGCGGACATCCCGGGCAAGCCCACCTCAGCCTCCCGGACCACGCTCAGCCACATCATGACCCACAGCGACACCAACCTGCTGGGCACGGTGCACGGCGGAGTGATCATGAAGCTGGTCGACGACGCCGCGGGCGCCGTGGCCGGACGGCACAGCGGCGGGCCCGCCGTCACCGCCTCCATGGACGAGATGGCCTTCCTGGAGCCGGTCCGCGTCGGCGACCTCGTCCACGTCAAGGCCCAGGTCAACTGGACCGGCCGCACCTCCATGGAGGTCGGCGTCCGGGTCCTCGCCGAACGCTGGAACGAGTCCGCCCCGCCCACCCAGGTCGGCTCCGCCTACCTGGTCTTCGCCGCGGTCGACGCCGACGGCAAGCCCCGCCGGGTCCCGCCGGTCATCCCCGAGACGGACCGCGACCGGCGCCGCTACCAGGAGGCCCAGATCCGCCGCACCCACCGGCTGGCCCGCCGCCGCGCGATCATGGAGCTGCGCGAGAAGCGGGCCGCGGAGGGCTTCGAGGACTGAACCCGCCGGGCGGGCGTCACCTCACGAGCAGCCCGCCTCGTCGCCCCGGACCACCGTGGACGCCCCGGGCGCCCGGGGCGGCTCGCCCCGGACCTTGGTGACGCCCCTGTAGTCGGCGCCGACGATCACCTTCAGGGTCGCTCCCTGTCCCTTGACCGCCCGCAGCTCACTGCCGGGCAGCGCGGCGGCCAGGGACCGCGCCGAGCGGTCCCAGCGCGGATCGTGCGCCACGACCGTGCGGCGCACGTCCTGCCGGGCCGCGTTCACCGGCAGCCGGGTCGTGCGGAAGCCGGTCGCCGCCAGGGCCGCGTCGGCCCGCCGGCCGAGGCCAGGAGTGCGGGTGCCGTTCTCCACCTGGACGCGGATCTGCTGCGGGGCCACGTCCACCACCCGCACCGGGACGCGCGCCGGCCGCGCCGCCGCCAGCGGGCGGTCGTTGCGCAGGGCCTGGAAGACGCGGTCCGCCTTGACCGAATCCCACTTCAGGGTCGAGCCGACGCCCTTCACGGCGTACTCCATCCGTTCGATCGGCACGGTGGTGAACTCCGACGACGAAGGGGAGAAGTCGCGCATCGCCCGGCCCAGGGCCAACAGCTCGTTCGTGCCGAAGCCCTTGTCCGCCCGCACCGACCCGAGCACCGCCCGGGTCACGTCCCGGAACTTCATCGGGTTCAGCAGCACGCCGGAGGAGGTCGCGTGGTCGATCAGCGCGGCGAGGAACCGCTGCTGGCGCTGCATCCGGCCCAGGTCGGAGGCGCCGTCGAGATGGCGGGCCCGGACGTACTGCAAGGCCTCGCCGCCCTTCAGGGTATGGGTGCCGGCCGGCAGGTCCAGGCCGCTGTAGCGGTCCTTCAGCGGCCGGACCGTGCAGATCCTCACCCCGCCGAGGGCGTCCACGGTCTTCATGAAGCTGGCGAAGTCGACCTCCAGATAGTGGTCGATCTTCACCTTGGTCATGTGCTCCACCGTGCGCACGGTCAGCTGCGGCCCGCCCTCCGCGTACGCCGCGTTCAGCTTGATCGGACGGCCCGGGTGCCGTCTGCCGGTGGCCGCGTCGGTGTGCGGCGGCAGCTCGGCGTAGGAGTCGCGGGGCAGGCTCACCACGCTCGCCCGCTCCCGGTCCTCCGAGATGTGCACGATCATGAGCGTGTCGGTGCAGTGGCAGGGCGCCCCGCCCAGCCGGTACCGGCGCCGCTCCTGCGGGCTGATCCGGTCGCGGCCGTCCGTGCCGACCATCAGCACGTTCATGCCGTGCCCCGCGCGGGGCCGGTTCTTCATGTCGCGGAACGGGTCGACCCGGTCGATGTCCGCGTCCAGGCTGGTGACCAGCGCGTGCCCGATCCCCGCCGAGGCCAGCACCACCACCGACAGGCCGGTCACCGCCCGCATGGCCCAGTGCGGCCGTTTCCGCCGTACGGGCGGACGCGGCGCGAGGCGCTGCGGCTGCGGGCGACGCTGGGGCCGGCTCGGGGACCGAGGCGGTGCGGGCACGGGACACCTCCGGACGACGGCCGTACGCGGGAACCGTGAGCACCGTAGGCCCATACGATCTGTGGCCCGGTGCAGCGCCCCCGGCGGGGCGCACCGGTGTCCCCCGTTCGCGGTAACGTGAGGCCCCTATGAACGCGAAGCCCGACGTGCAGCTCCCCGCCGTGTCCGTGATCATGCCCGTCCTCAACGAGGAGCGGCATCTGCGCGGCGCCGTCCACGCGATCCTCGCCCAGGAGTACGCCGGCGAGATGGAGGTCGTGATCGCCCTCGGTCCGTCCACGGACCGCACGGACGAGATCGCCGCCGAGCTGGTCCGCGAGGACCCGCGGGTGCACACCGTGCCGAACCCGACCGGCCGCACGCCCGCCGCCCTCAACGCCGCGATCAAGGCCTCCCGCCACCCGGTCGTGGTCCGCGTCGACGGCCACGGCATGCTCTCGCCGAACTACATCGCCACCGCGGTACGGCTCCTGGAGGAGACCGGCGCGCAGAACGTCGGCGGCATCATGCACGCCGAGGGCGAGAACGACTGGGAGCACGCGGTCGCCGCCGCCATGACCTCAAAGATCGGCGTCGGCAACGCCGCCTTCCACACCGGCGGCCAGGCGGGCCCCGCGGAGACCGTCTACCTCGGCGTCTTCCGCCGCGAGGCGCTGGAGCAGCAGGGCGGCTACAACGAGGAGTTCATCCGCGCCCAGGACTGGGAGCTGAACTTCCGCATCCGCGAGGCGGGCGGGCTGATCTGGTTCTCGCCCGAGCTGAAGGTGTCGTACCGGCCCCGGCCCAGCGTGAAGGCCCTCGCCAAGCAGTACAAGGACTACGGCCGCTGGCGGCACGTCGTCGCCCGCTACCACTCCGGCTCCATCAACCTGCGCTACCTGGCCCCGCCGACCGCCGTCTGCGCGATAGCGGCGGGCCTCGTCGTGGGCGCCGCGCTCACCCCGTGGGGCTTCGTGATCCCCGGCGGCTACCTCGCGGCGATCGCCGCCGGGTCCGTGCCCGCGGGCAAGGGGCTGCCGCTCAAGGCGCGGCTGCAGATTCCCGTCGCCCTCGCCACCATGCACATGTCCTGGGGCTACGGCTTCCTGACCAGCCCCAAGTCACTGGCCAGGAAGGTCATCGCGTCGCGGCGGCCGGCCGTGCGGGACTCCGGCAGCCCGGACGTCACGGTCGGCTGAACGCCGCCACCGGGGTGACCCGGACTACTCCTCGCCCTTCTCCCAGGTGTAGTTCGGGTTCACCTCCATGCACGCCGAGTCGTCCGAGGCGTTGAGGGCGTTCGCCGACTCCGGCGTCCGGTCCTCCTTCTTCGGCACCTCGTACGCCGCCCCCTCCCGCCAGTCCGCGCCGACGAACAGGGTGACCCCGGAGACGTCCGTGGACTTCTTCACCTGGCTCAGCGGGATGCCCAGGGCCTTCGCCACCCGCTGCGCGTCGCCCTCCAGATCGGCGCTCGGGAAGCGGATCACCGTCTTCTCCTCCGCGACCGGGGCCGAGCGGTCCGCCACAGCCTGGGTGAAGCCCTCACCGGTCAGCAGCTGCGTCACCGACCAGGCCCGGCCGCCGGCCGCCGCCTGGGTGTCCGTCGCGGTGGCGTTGCGCACCTGGACGGCGATCTCGGCGTCGGGGGCCGCCGGGTCGTCGGACACCTTGTCCTTCTTCGGCTGCTTCTTCTTGTCCTTGCCGTCCAGGGCGATGTCCTCGCGCAGCATCCGGAACACCGTCTCGGCGTCCTCGGTGGGCTCCACCCGGTTGCCGACCAGCCGGTTGGGCATGGTCGTCATGGTGATGCGGTCGGTCGGCACCCTCTTCAGCTCGTTGGCCAGGTCGTACATCTTCCCGAGGGTGCCCAGCCCGTCGTCGACGACGATCGCCTCGGTGGCCGCCTCGGCGAGCTTGCGGAGCTTGTTGGGGTTGCTCAGGGTGGCGTTGGCGCGCAGCTCGCGGACCATCGAGTTCATGTACATGTGCTGCGCCTTGGCGCGGTACAGGTCGGTGTTGTCGCCGAAGCCGTACCGGGTGCGCAGCCACTGGAGGGCCGTCTCGCCCTTGATCTTGGTGGTGCCCTCCTCCAGCTTCAGCCCGGAGCCCTCGCCCGTGCGGGTGCGGGAGTGGATGTTGGCGTCCACGCAGACCGGGACGCCGCCGATGGCGTCCGCCATGGACACCACGCCCGCGAAGTCGATCATCATGAAGTGGTTGATGTGGATGCCGGTCAGCTCCTGCCAGGTCGCCACCGTGCAGCCGGGGCCGCCGTGGCCGAGGCTCTCGTTGGTGGCCGTCGGCAGGGTGCTCGCCGGGTAGACCTTCCCGTCGTCCGGGTCGGTGCACTTGGGGATGTGCACCAGGGTGTCGCGGGGCATGCTCACGACCGACATGTTGCTGCGGTCGGCCGACACGTGCAGCAGCATCTGGACGTCGGCGAGCGGAGTGCCGCCGAAGGTCTCCTTCGCGCCGCCGAGCTTCTGGTTCTCCTTGCTGTCGCGGGCGTCGGAGCCGATCAGCAGGATGTTCAGCGGTGTCTGCCCGGCCGCGTTGGGGGTGGGCGCGGCGATGTTCTTGTCGCCGAGGTTGAGGTCGTCCTTCTGGATGTTGCCGTTCAGGTGCCGGTAGTACAGGTAGCCCGCTCCCGCGGTGCCGACTATGACCACGGCCAGCACCGTCGCCGACCAGCGCAGCGCCCGGCGCCCGCGGGACCGTCCGGCACCACGGCGGCCCCCGCGCCGCCGGCCGCCGCCGTCACCGCCCGCGCCGTGCCTGCCCCGGCCCTCCGCCGGTTCCGCGCTCCGCTGTTCCGCGGGTTGCGCCTCCCCGGTCTGCGGATCCGCGGACCGCGCGCTGAGGGACATCGTGTCCTCCACCGCGGGCACGTCTCCGCGCACACTGCTTCGCGCCACTTGCCTGCCCTCCCCACCCTGCACCTGACACGGGTCCGCCCCGCGTCAAGTCAGACGCACGACGGACCCGTGGGGTTACCCCTTGTTTTTCGCCCGGTCACGGGCTAGTGCCCGGCCGGCGCTCGCTCAGCCCTCCCGGTCAGCCGGCGCACTGAACCTTGTCGGCCGTGGACTTCTCCACGTCCGGAGCCTTCGCCGGAGGGGTGAGGGACACCCCCGCCCCCTCGAAGTCCTTGCCCAGGGTCAGCGTCATCGTGGGCAGGCCCTGGGAGTTGATGACGCTCTCGCCCGGCTTCAGCGCCGCCCCGGACAGGCCCATGATGGCGGCCAGCCGGCGGGCCTGGTCGGCCTGCTCGGGCGCGTACTCCAGCGTCGTCCTGCTCAGGGCGGCGTCCGCGTTGCCCGCGTTCTCGGACTTGGTGACGCCCTCGTCGTTCTGCAGCCACTCGAGGGTCTCCGAGGCGCTGCCCGAGGGGGCCCCGCCGTTGAGGATCCGCACCCGCACCTCGGAGGGGGCGGACTTGGTGCCCTTCAGCCGGGCGGCGACCGCGGCCTTCTCCTGCGCCTTCTTCTCCTTCACGGCGGTGAAGGAGACGTCGTTCGCGATCGCGTCGAACACGTCGGGGGCCCGCGACTCGTCGACGACGACCGTCGCCTTGACCGTCTCGGCGGGATTGTCGCGCACCGGGACCGTGGTGAAGCTGATGTTCTTCGGCGGCACCTTCTTCAGCTCCAGCGCCACGTCCTTGAGGGTGCTGACCTTGCCGATGCCGGTGTCGACGGTGAGCGCCTTGGTGGCCGCCTCCGCGAGCTTCATCAGCTTGGTGGGGCTGGTGAGGGTGTCGCTGGAGGACATCTTGCGCATCAGGGACGCCAGGAACTGCTGCTGCACCTTGATGCGGTCCAGGTCGCCCTGGTTGCCGAAGCTGTGCCGGGTGCGCACGAAGGCCAGCGCGTCCTCGCCCATGAGCGTGTGCGGGCCCGCGTCGAGCTTGAGATGCGAGTCGGGGTCGTCGACGTCCTTGGCGAGACACACGTCCACGCCGCCGACCGCCGTCGTCAGCGTCTTCACGGCGTTGAAGTCGGCCATCATGAAGTGGTTGACGTCGATCCCGGTCATCTCCTCGACCGTGCGCATCGTGCAGCCCGCGTTGCGGCCCTCCTGCCCGAGGCTGGTGTTGAAGCGGACGCCCTGGCTGCCGGGGATGACCGTCTCGTTGCCGTCGGCGTCCTTCGTCGGGCAGTCGGGGATGTCCACGATCAGGTCGCGCGGGATGCTCAGCACGGTCGCGTTGGAGCGGTCCTTGGCGACGTGCAGCAGCAGCGTGGTGTCGGCGTGGCCGGCGCTGCCCTTGTCGCCGTAGCCCTCGTTGCCCTTGCCGGTGCGCTTGTCGGTGCCCAGGAGCAGGATGTTGAAGGCTTCGTCCTTGCTGAAGCCGCTGTCGGCGGCGTTGCCGACGTCCTCGGTGGTGACGTTGCCCTCGAGGTGCTTGAGGTAGAACCAGCCGGCCGCGCCGACGGCCACCAGGACGAAGGCCATCGTGCCGCCGGTCCACATCACGGCCTTCTTCCCCCGGGACTTCTTGGCCTTCACGGGCCGCCGCCCGCGCCGGCCCGCCGGCGCCTCCTCGGGCGCGCCGCGGCGTCTGCGGGGCGAGGGGGCGTCACCGGACGCCGAACGGCCCGGCCGCGCCTCCCGGCCTTCCCGGCTGCCCCGGGCTTCCCCCCGGCCGCCCCGCGCCTCTTCCCGAGCGCCCCGTGCCTCTTTCCGGCCTTCGGGGGCCGGGGCGGCGGTGCGGCTCGGCCGGCCGGGGGCCGCGCCCCTGCCTCGGGACGCGGCTCGGCGCGGGCCCGGGACCGCCGACTGCGGTGCGGAAGGGGTCAGTCGCAGTTCGTATTCGCCGGTGCTCGGATTGAGTACCCACTGGTCTGCGGGATCGATGTTCTCCGCCCGCCCACGGCCTTGCGCGTCCACGGTTGCCTGAATCCTCCGTCGGGGCCA
>NZ_MUND01000390.1 GCF_002154375.1 Streptomyces glaucescens
GCCGACGAGCAGCTCGTCGGCGTCCCGGCGGCCGAACTCGGCGGCGGCGCGGGACATCTCGTACAGCCGGTGCGGGTCGGCGAGCACGGGCAGCACGTGCTGCTGCACCCACTCCGGGGTCAGCTCCGCGTCGTCGACCAGCAGCCCGCCGCCGGCCTTGACCACCGGCTGGGCGTTCAGCCGCTGCTCGCCGTTGCCGATGGGCAGCGGGACGTAGGCGGCCGGGAGTCCGACGGCGGACAGTTCGGCGACGGTCATCGCGCCCGCGCGGCAGAGCATCATGTCGGCCGCGGCGTACGCGAGGTCCATCCGATCCAGGTAACTTACCGGGATGTATGGGGGCATCCCCGGCATCTGGTGCACCTGCGGCAGTTCGTTCTTCGGGCCCACCGCGTGCAGGATCTGGATCCCGGCCTGCTGGAGCCAGGGCGCGACCTGCTGGACGACCTCGTTGAGACGGCGGGCGCCCTGCGAGCCACCCGAGACGAGCAGCGTCGGCAGATTGGGGTCGAGCCCGAACATCGCGCGCGCCTCGGGGCGGGCGGCGGCCCGGTCAAGGGTGGCGATGGAGTGGCGCAGCGGGATGCCGATGTAGCGCGAGTTCCGGAGCTTGCTGTCCGGGGTGGCGACGGCGACCTGCGCGGCGTAGCGCGAACCGATCTTGTTGGCGAGGCCGGGCCGGGCGTTGGCCTCGTGGATGACGATCGGCACGCCGAGGCGCTTGGCGGCCAGGTAGCCGGGCAGCGCGACATAGCCGCCGAAGCCGACCACGACGTCCGCCCTGGTCCGCTCCAGGATCTGCTCGGCCGCCTTGATCGTGCCGCGCAGCCGGCCCGGGACGGTGATCAGCTCGGGGGTGGGCTTGCGGGGCAGCGGGACGGCCGGGATCAGCGCCAGCTCGTAACCCCGCTCGGGGACCAGCCTGGTCTCCAGGCCGCGCTCCGTGCCCAGGGCCGTGATGCCCACGGTCGGGTCCTGCCTGCGCAGGGCGTCCGCGAGGGCGAGCGCGGGCTCGATGTGGCCCGCGGTACCCCCGCCGGCGAGTACGACATGCACCGAAATTCACCGCTCTCCGGACGTACGCACCGCCGAGGTGCGCCGTCGCATCGTGTTCCATCTCCGGGGCCCCGCAGAGCCCCCAGCCCCCCGCTTTCTACCAAAGCGGGGTTGCCGCATCGCAAGCGCCGCCCGCGCAGCGGGCTCGTCGCGCGCGAAGGCGATCAGCAGCCCGATGGCGAACATGGTCGGCAGCAGGGCGGAACCCCCGTAGGAGAACAGCGGGAGCGGGACTCCGGCGATCGGCAGCAGGCCGAGCACCGCACCCATGTTGATCACGGCCTGGGCCGTGATCCATGTGGTCACGCCTCCCGCGGCATACCTGACGAAGGGGTCCTCCGTGCGTCCGGCCACGCGGATACCCGCATAGCCTAGAGCGGCGAAGAGGGCGAGCACCGACAGCGTCCCCGCGAGGCCCAGTTCCTCACCGGTGACGGCGAAGATGAAGTCGGTGTGCGCTTCGGGGAGTTGACCCCATTTTTCCACACTCGCACCGAGCCCGGAACCGAAGAGTCCGCCGGACGCGAGGGCGTAGATCCCGTGCACGGCCTGCCAGCAGGAGCCGTCGGGGCCCATCTCGGTGGCGCCGATGCAGGCGAAGCGGTCCAGCCGGTTGGAGTTGGTCTTGATCAGGATCGCGCCGATCGCCCCGGCGACCGCCAGCACCCCGACGAACAGCCGGGTGGGCGCCCCGGCCAGCCAGAGCAGGCCGAACAGGATCGCGGTCAGGATGATCGCGGTGCCCATGTCCCCACCGAGCATGATCAGCCCGAGCAGCAGGAACGCCACCGGAACGAGCGGCACCAGCATGTGCTTCCACTGCGCCATCAGCTTCTTGTCCTGCTTGCGGGCGAGCAGGTCGGCACCCCACAGGACCAGGGCGAGCTTGCCGAACTCGCTGGGCTGGATCTGGAAGGAGCCGCCGAGCGAAATCCAGTTCTGGTTGCCGTTGACCGCCACTCCTATCCCGGGCACCTGCACCAGTGCCATCAGGAAGACGGCGCCCGCGAGGATCGGGTAGGCGAGGGCCCGGTGCAGCTTCACCGGCATCCGGGACGCCGCGTAGAGCAGCCCGGCGCCGATCACGGCGGCGAGCAGCTGCTTGCGGAAGAAGTACGACCCTGGCAGCGACATCTGCAGCGCGGTGATCTGGGAGGCCGAGTAGACCATCACCAGCCCGAGCACGGTGATCAGCAGGCTGCCGCCGAGGATCAGGTAGTAGGCGGTCAGCGGCCGGTCCCAGGCCCGGCGGGCCCGCGTGTAGAACCGTACGACCGGGTTCTCGCGGGGGGCGGCCGGGGGCCGCACCGTCCGCTGCACCGGAGGACGGCCCGTACGGCTACCGGGCATGGCCGGCTCCCGTACGCCCGCCCCGGCCGTACGCCCGCGGCGCCCTGCCACCGGCGGACTCCCGCCGGCCGGCCACCCCGTGCCACATCCGAGTCACTCGTCCCTCCAAGGGTCCCGAAGCACCCGCCGTGGTCGAGACCCGCCGTCAGGCGCCCGCTTCGAGTTCGCGGACGGCCGCCGCGAACGCGTCACCACGCTTGTTGTAGTTGACGAACATGTCCATCGAGGCGCAGGCCGGGGCCAGCAGCACCGTGTCGCCGGGCTCGGCGAGGCGCCGGGCCTCCTGGACAGCCGCGAGCATCGCCCCAGTGTCGGTCCGGTCGAGGTCGACCACGGGTACCTCGGGGGCGTGTCGCGCGAGCGCTTCGCGGATCAGCGCACGGTCGGCGCCGATCAGCACGGCCCCGCGCAGCCGCTTCGCCGACCTGGCCACCAGTTCGTCGAAGGTGGCGCCCTTGGCCAGTCCGCCCGCGATCCACACGATCGACTCGTACGCCGCCAACGAGGCTTCGGCGGCGTGGGTGTTGGTGGCCTTGGAGTCGTCGACGTAGGCGACGCCGGCCACGTCGGCGACGTGGGCGATGCGGTGGGCGTCCGGCCGGAAGGCCCGCAGCCCGTCCCGTACGGCCTGCGGGGGCACCCCGAAGGCGCGGGCGAGGGCCGCCGCGGCGAGGGCGTTGGCGATGTTGTGCGGGGCCGGCGGGTCGACGTCGGCGACCTCGGCCAGCTCCTGGGCGTTCTTGTGCCGGTCCTCGACGAAGGCGCGGTCGACCAGGATGCCCTCCACGACGCCGAGTTGGGAGGGCGCCGGGGTGCCGAGGGTGAAGCCGATGGCCCGGCAGCCCTCCTCGACGTCCGCCTCGCGCACCAGGTCCTCGGTGGCCTTGTCGGCGACGTTGTAGACGCAGGCGACCCGGTTGCCCTCGTAGACGCGGCCCTTGTCGCGCGCGTACGCCTCCATGGAGCCGTGCCAGTCGAGGTGGTCCGGGGCCAGGTTGAGGACGGCGGCGGAGTGGGCGCGCAGCGAGGGCGCCCAGTGCAGCTGGTAGCTGGACAGCTCGACGGCGAGGACGTCGTACTCCTCGTCGCCGAGGACCGCGTCCAGCAGCGAGACGCCGATGTTGCCGACGGCGGCGGTGCGCAGCCCGGCGGCCTTCAGGATCGACGCCAGCATCTGCACGGTGGTGGTCTTGCCGTTGGTGCCGGTCACGCAGAGCCAGGGCGCCGAGTCGGGGCGGCGCAGCCGCCAGGCCAGCTCGACGTCGCCCCAGATCTCCACACCGGCCTCGCGGGCCGCGGTGAACAGCGGCTTGTCCGGCTGCCAGCCGGGCGCGGTGACGATCAGCTCCGTGCCGTCGGGCAGGGTGGCGCCGTCGCCGAGGCGGACGGTGACGCCCAGCGCCTCCAGTTCGGCGGCCTGCGCCCGGGCGCGCTCGTCGTCGCCGTCGTTGACCACGGTGACGGTCGCGCCGAGCCCGTGCAGCACCTTGGCCGCCGGGACGCCGGAGACGCCGAGCCCGGCGACGGTGACGCGCTTTCCCTGCCAGTCGGTCACTTCTCTGCTGCCCATCCCGCGTAGAAGAGGCCCAGTCCGACGATCACACAGATGCCCTGGATGATCCAGAAACGGACCACCACGAGCACTTCGGACCAGCCCTTGAGTTCGAAGTGGTGCTGGAGCGGCGCCATCCGGAAGACCCGCTTCCCGGTGAGCCGGAAGGAGCCGACCTGGATGACCACCGACATGGTGATGAGGACGAACAGGCCGCCGAGGATGGCGAGCAGCAGCTCGGTGCGGGAGCAGATCGCGAGACCCGCGAGCACACCGCCGAGCGCCAGCGAACCGGTGTCGCCCATGAAGATCTTGGCCGGCGAGGTGTTCCACCACAGGAAGCCGAGGCAGGCGCCCATCAGCGCGGAGGCGACGACCGCGAGGTCGAGCGGATCGCGGACCTCGTAGCAGGCGCCCGGGTTGGTCAGGGTGCCCGCGTTGGCGCAGGACTCCTGGAACTGCCAGACGCCGATGAAGGTGTAGGCGCCGAAGACGAGGACGGAGGCGCCGGTGGCCAGACCGTCCAGACCGTCCGTCAGGTTCACGCCGTTCGACATGGCGAGGATCATGAACAGCGCCCAGACCACGAACAGCACCGGGCCGATGGTCCAGCCGAAGTCGGTGATGAACGACAGCTTGGTGGAGGCCGGGGTGTTGCCGCGGTTGTCGGCGAACTGGAGCGAGAGCACCGCGAAGGCGATACCGACGATCAGCTGGCCGGCCATCTTCGCCTTGGCCCGCAGCCCCAGCGAACGCCGCTTGACGATCTTGATGTAGTCGTCGAGGAAGCCGACCAGGCCCATGCCGACCATCAGACCAAGGACGAGCAGACCCGAGTAGGTCGGGGGATAGCCGGTGATGACCTTGGACAGGAAGTACGCGGCGACCGTCGCCAGGATGAAGGCGATACCGCCCATGGTCGGCGTACCGCGCTTGCTGGCGTGCTCGCGCGGGCCGTCGTCACGGATGTACTGGCCGTAGCCCTTGCGCGCGAGGAGCTTGATCAGCAGCGGGGTGCCGACCAGCGTCAGGAAGAGGCCAATGACTCCCGCGAACAGGATCTGCTTCATCATCGGGCGGCAACCTCACCCTCGGCACCGGACTCGAGCAGCGCCTGGGCAACGCTTTCGAGCCCGACCGAACGGGACGCCTTCACGAGCACGACGTCCCCCGGGCGCAACTCGCTGCGCAACAGGTCGACCGCCGCCTGTGCGTCGGACACGTGCACCGACTCCTCACCCCACGAACCCTCGTTATATGCGCCCAGTTGCAGCCAGGCGGCTTCCCTGCCCCCGACCGCGACGAGCTTGCTGACGTTGAGCCGGACGGCGAGCCGTCCGACCGCGTCGTGCTCGGCGAGCGATTCGTCCCCGAGCTCGGCCATCTTGCCGAGCACCGCCCACGTACGACGCCCCTTGCCCATGGCCGCCAGCGCGCGCAGAGCGGCCTTCATGGACTCGGGGTTCGCGTTGTAGGCGTCGTTGACGACCGTCACGCCGTCCGGGCGCTCGGTGACCTCCATCCGCCAGCGGGAGAGGGAGCCCGCCTCGGAGAGCGCGGTGGCGATCTCTTCCGCGGACATGCCCAGCTCATGGGCGACGGCGGCCGCGGCGAGCGCGTTCGACACGTGGTGCTCACCGTACAGGCGCATGGTCACGTCGCTGCACCCGGAGGGTGTGTGAAGGGTGAAGGAGGGCTGCCCGGTGTCCGTCAACCGCACGTTCTCTGCGCGTACGTCCGCTTCGTCGGCCTCGCCGAAGAGGAGCACCTTCGCCTTCGTTCGGGACGCCATGGCCCGTACGTACGGATCGTCGGCGTTGAGGACCGCCGTGCCGTCCTCCGGGAGGGCCTCCACCAACTCGCCCTTGGCCTGGGCGATCTGCTCGCGGCCGCCGAACTCGCCGATGTGCGCGGAGCCGACGTTGAGCACGAGGCCGATCCTCGGGGGCGTCAGCCCGGTCAGGTAGCGGATGTGGCCGATGCCGCGGGCGCCCATCTCCAGGACCAGGAACCGGGTTTCCTCGGTGGCGCTGAGCGCGGTGAGCGGCAGCCCGATCTCGTTGTTGAGCGAGCCCGGAGTGAACACGGTCGGCGCCTTGCGCTGGAGCACCTGCGCGATGAGGTCCTTGGTGCTGGTCTTGCCCGCCGAGCCGGTGAGCGCGACCAGGGTCGTGCCGAGCTTGTTCACGACATGGCGGGCGAGGGCGCCGAGCGCCGCCTGGACGTCGTCCACGACGATCGCGGGCACGCCGACGGGGCGCGAGCCGAGCACGGCGACCGCGCCCGCCGCCACGACCTGTGGTGCGTAGTCGTGGCCGTCGACGCGTTCGCCGACGAACGCGGCGAACAGGCTGCCGGGCCCCGCCTCACGGGAGTCCCGGACGACCGGCCCGGTCACCAGGACCGACGTGTCCGGTATGTCGTACGTCTGCCCGCCGACGACTTCTGCGATCTCGGCGAGAGAGAGGGCGATCACAAGTTCATCCCCTGGATCTTTCGGGATTTCATCCCTGGGTCTTCTGGATGGCTTCGCGAAGCACCTGGCGGTCGTCGAAGGGACGGACCACGCCGGCGATGTCCTGGCCCTGCTCATGGCCCTTGCCCGCGACCAGCACGGTGTCGCCGGGCCGGGCCCGTTCGACGGCCGCGGCGATCGCCGCGGCGCGGTCCTCGAAGAGCACGACCTCGCCGCGCTCGTGCACCGGCACCGACGCCGCGCCCTGGAGCATCGTGGCGAGGATGGCGAGCGGGTCCTCGGAGCGGGGGTTGTCGGAGGTCAGCACGGCGGTGTCGGCGAGCCGTGCGACGGCGGCGCCCATCGGGGCGCGCTTGGTGGTGTCCCGGTCGCCGCCGCAGCCGAGGACGACGTGCAGCCGGCCCTTGGTGACCTTGCGCAGCGCCTTCAGCACCGACTCGACGGCGTCGGTCTTGTGGGCGTAGTCGACCACCGCGAGGTAGGGCTGTCCGGCGTCCACCCGCTCCAGCCGGCCCGGGACGCCCGGCACGGCGGCGATGCCGTCGGCGGCGGTCTGCGGTTCGAGACCGGCGGCGGCGAGGGCGACCAGCGCGGCGAGGGTGTTCGCCACGTTGAACGGGCCGGGCAGCGGGGACTTGGCGGCGATCCGCTCGCCGTTCGGGCCGAGCACGGTGAACGTCGAGTCGAGCTGGCCGATCACCACGTCCTCGGCGCGCCAGTCGGCGTCCGGGTGGCCCTCGGCGGAGTAGGTGACGACCGGGACGCCGGCCTCGCGGGCGAGCCGGCGGCCGTACTCGTCGTCGACGTTGACCACGCCGAGCCTGCTGCGCTCCGGCGTGAACAGCTGCGCCTTCGCCTGGAAGTAGTCCTCCATGCCGGAGTGGAACTCCATGTGCTCCGGGCTGAGGTTGGTGAAGACGGCGATGTCGAAGACGCAGCCGTCGACCCGGCCGAGGACCAGGGCGTGGCTGGAGACCTCCATGGCGACCGCCTCGACGCCGCGTTCGCGCATGACCGCGAAGAGGGCCTGGAGGTCGGTGGCTTCGGGGGTGGTGCGCTCGGACTTGATGCGCTCGTCGCCGATGCGCATCTCCACGGTGCCGACCAGGCCCGTGGACCTGACCGTCCTCAGGCCGCCCTCGACGAGGTAGGCCGTGGTGGTCTTGCCGGAGGTGCCGGTGATGCCGATCTGGAGCAGGTCCCGCCCTGGCCGGCCGTAGATCGTGGCGGCCAGTTCGCCCATCCGCGCGCGCGGGTCGTCGACGACGAGCACCGGCAGACCGGTGGCGGCGGCCCGCTCGGCGCCGGCCGGGTCGGTCAGCACGGCCGTCGCGCCGAGGCCGGCGGCCTGGGTGACGAAGTCGGCGCCGTGCGCGCGGGCGCCGGGCAGGGCGGCGTACAGGTCGCCGGGACGGACGGCGCGCGAGTCATGGGTGATGCCCGTGACCCCGGCGTCGCCCTCCGGTGCGGCGACACCCAGCTGTCCGGCCAGTTCCGCGAGGGGTGTGGCGGAGACCTGCGCCGGCCGGGGCGGTCCCGGATAGGTCACGGGATGGCCCTTCTGGGTGGTTTGGGACTGATCAGCGTGTGGCACGGCGGTGAGCGTACCGGGCGTACCCGCCCCGGAGCGAAGTGAGGGGCGGGGGGTGCCTTGGTTCCCGGGATCCGGGGTGATCGTTGTCACTGGTGGTTCCTGGTTGCTCGGTGGTGCTCGGTGCTGGTCAGGACTGATCAGGGCTTGTACGTCACCGGCAGATTCGCGGGCTGGGCGCCGGTGGGCGGGATCTGGAGCGTCTTCAGCGCGAACTCCATCACCTGCTTGTAGACCGGCCCGCAGATCTGGCCGCCGAAGTAGCTGCCCTTCGTGGCGTTCTGGATGACGCAGTAGACGGTGACCCGGGGCTGGTCCGCGGGGGCGAAACCGGCGAACGACGACGTGTAGCCGTGGTACTTGCCGGTGGCCGGATCCACGCGGTTGGCCGTGCCCGTCTTGCCCGCGACCCGGTAGCCCGGGATACGCGCCTTGGTGCCGGTGCCCTCCTCGTCGTCGACCACCGACTCCAGCATCCGGGCCAGCGTCTTCGCGGTCTTCTCGCTGACCACACGGGTCTTCTCGGGTTCCGGGGCCGGGGTGAAGCGGCCGTCTGGACCCTTCGTGCCGCGGATCAGGGTGGGCTCGACGCGTACGCCGCCGTTGGCGATCGTCGAGTAGACGGAGGCCGCCTGCATCGCGTTGATGGACACGCCCTGGCCGAAAGGAATCGTGTACTGCTGCGAGGTCGACCACTCGTCCGGCGGGGCGAGGATGCCCTTGGTCTCGCCCGGGAAGTCGAGCCCGGTGTGCTCGCCGATGCCGAACTTGCGCAGGTAGGAGTAGAGGACGCGGTTGGCCTGCGCCTGGGTCCTGCCGAGCTGGCCGGTGGCGAGGATGGTGCCGATGTTGCTGGACTTGGCGAGCACGCCGTTCAGCGTCAGGTACCAGGTCGGGTGGTCGATGTCGTCCTGGAAGAGCCGGTCGCCGCGGTGCAGCCGGTTCGGCACCACGACCCGCGTCTCAGGGGTGGCGACCTCCTCCTCCAGCACGGCGGCCATCGACATCACCTTGGCGGTGGAGCCGGGCTCGTAGGCGTCCTGGAGGGCCGCGTTGCCCATGTTCGCCGAGGTGGCGCGGGACAGGTCGTTGGGGTCGAAGCCGGGCGAGTTGGCCATGGCCAGGATCTCGCCGGTCCGGGTGTCCTGCACGATCACGTAGCCGCGGTCCGCCGCCGACTTCTCCACCTGCTCGGCGATGGCGTTCTGCGCGGCCCACTGGATGTCGCGGTCGATGGTGAGTTCGATGTCCGAGCCGGGCACGGCGGGCGTCTCCTCGGCGCCCACGGTGGGCACCTGGCGGCCGCCGGACTGGGCGTAGCGGATCTCGCCGTCCTTGCCGGCCAGCTGCTCGTCCAGCTGCTGCTCGATGCCGCCGCCGCCCTTGCCCTCGGCGTTGACCCAGCCCAGTATCCCGGCGGCCAGCTCGCCGTTCGGATACACCCGCTTGCTGCTGGGAGTGGCCAGCACACCGGCGAGGACGTTCACCGTGGACCCGTCCGTCTGCTCCTTGTTGGCCAGCGCCGACTTCAGGTCCTTGATCTGCTTCCAGACCTGCGGGGTCTGCCGGTCGGCGAGCTTGACGTAGCGCAGCTTCTCGTCCTCCGGCCGCAGCTTCCCGACGATGTCCTCCTGGTCCTGGCCGAGGATCGGCGCGAGGAGGGCGGCGGCCTGCTCGGGGCCGTCGTCGATCTTCAGCTGCTCGCGGGTGAAGAGCGTGGGATCGGCGGTGATGTCGTAGGCGTCGACGCTGGTGGCGAGGGCCACGCCGGCGCGGTCGGTGATCTCGCCGCGCTCGGCGGCCAGCACCTGGCCCACGTACCGGTTCCGCTCCGCCTTGGCCGCGTACGCGCTCGCGTCGACGGCCTGCACCTGGAGCAGCCGGACGACGAAGACCAGCAGGACCAGGGTGAGCGCGACGCCGACCATGCGCAGCCGGGGCCGGGGGCTGCCCAGCCGGATGACCCGCGGGG
>NZ_MUND01000391.1 GCF_002154375.1 Streptomyces glaucescens
GCAGGCGGCGGGCGCGGCGGCCCTCGCCGGTGACGGCCTGCGCGGGGACGGCGGGCTCCTCGGGGAGGTCGTCGTCGATGTCGCGGCGGCGGCCGGGCAGGGCGAGGACCACGAGGACGACGGCGAGGGCGCCCTGGGCCCACAGCCACGCGGTGTGGGTGATCGGGTCGTCGTAGGTGACGTCGAGCCTGCCGCCGGAGGCGGGCAGTTCGAAGCCCTGGGCCCAGCCGTCGAGGGTGGTGCGGGTGAGCGGCTCGCCGTCCAGGGTGGCGGTCCAGCCCTCGGCGGCCGAGTCGGCGAGGCGCAGCACCCGGCCCTCGGCGCCCGCCGGGATGGTGGTGTGGATCTCGACGGGTCCGGCGGCGACGGGCAGCGGCTCCCCGGAGCCGGCGGCCGGGACGATCGCCGCGCGGGAGACCTCGCGGACCACGCGCCACAGGGCGCTGCCGTTCTGCTCGCTGAGCCGCATCAGGCCGGGCGTGGTGTCGAGGACGCGGCTGACCTCGCGCGGGGCGCCCTTGTGGACCAGGACGTACCGCACGGCGAAGGCGCCGAGCTGGTCGGCCTGGTCGGCGCCGGAGCCGGCGACGAGGTTGGCGACGACCTTGTCGAGCCGCTCGTTCGCGCCCTGGGCGGCGGCGAGTTCGGCGTCGCCCAGGCGGGCGCCGGAGCCGCGGACCAGGGTGTAGCGGATGTGGGCGGTGGAGTCGCTGTCGAGGACGAGGGTGCGGGCCCGGTCGCGGGTGCCGCTGTCCTCGGCGACGAACGCGGGCACCTGCGCGGGGTCGTCGCGGCGCTCCAGCGGGCCGTCGGCACCGCGGATCATCCAGCCGGCGGCGACGAGCAGCGGGCCGGCGGCGGAGGCGAAGGCGATCAGCGCGGCGACGGGCTGGCGCCAGCCGAAACTCTGCTCGGCCACACGCGCGCGTGCCCCGTCGGCGCCGAGGACGGCGGCGGCGAGGAGGGCGAGGCCGTAGACGAGGGTGGCGGGGCCTGCCCAGGCGGAGCGGTTGGCGAGCACGGCGAAGACGAGGCCGACCAGGGCGACCACCCAGGCCGTGAGGATGCCGTACCGGCGCTCGGAGCGCAGCAGGGCGGCGAGCGCGGCGAGCACGACGCCGATCAGCATCAGCCCGCTGACCGTGCCGGAGCCGCCGGGGCTGGCGCCGAGCAGGTCGAACGCGGAGGCGGCCGACGCGCCGAACTCCAGTCCGGCCTCCTGGAAGAAGCCGAACGGCAGCAGCGACAGCGACCAGGGGGCGAGGACCAGCAGGGGCGTGCCGAGCTGGGCCAGGAAGCGCAGGCCGTAGGCGGTGATGTCGCTCCGGCGGACGGCGAGCAGGCCGAGGCCGAGGACCAGGGCGACGGGCCAGACGAGCGGGGTGAACGCGGTGGTGACCGTCAGCAGCAGGGCGTACGCCCAGGTGGCGCGCCAGCTGCCGCGGGCGCCGGAGGCGTGGGCGAGGCCGCTGGCGGCGATGCCGGCTCGGGCGAGCAGGGGCAGCAGCACGGCGAACACGGCGGTGCCGAGCCGGCCGCCGGCGAGGGCGCCGGTGGCGGCGGGCAGGAAGGCGTAGACGACGGCGGCCCAGGCGCGCAGCAGCCGGGACTCGACGAGCGGGCGGGAGGCGAAGTACGCGCTGAGGCCGGCCAGCGGCACCGAGCAGACCAGCAGGACGGTGACCGCGAGTCCGGTGGAGCCGAACAGCACGGACGCCAGCAGGGCGACGAGCGCGAGATAGGGCGGTGCGGAGGGGGTGCCGCCGGCGCCGACCGGGTGCCAGGCGTCGGCGTACCGCGCCCACAGCTCGCCGGAGTCTGCGGGCGCGGGCAGCAGGGCGCCGCCCGCGAGGACGCCGCCGCCGAGGAGGGCGCGGCAGGCGACGAGGGAGACGAGCAGCAGCACCAGGAAGAGCATCGGGCCCGGGTTGCGGGCGATGCGCTTGAGGCGGGCGAACTGCTCGACCTCCATGAAGTCGGCGTCGTCGCCGCCGGGTCCGGACTCGATGGCGCCGCCGTGCCGACCGGCGCCGGAGGCGGTCTCGGCGTCGGAGCGTCCGATGACGCTGCCCGCGACCTGTTCGACGGTGACCCGCACGGTCGCGCCGGGCGGCGGGAACAGGGCGCGCAGTTCGCCCTTGTCGATCCGCGGCTTGCCGCGGCGGCGGCGCCCGGCGAGGACCCGCTCGGGCCGCAGCAGCACGCCGAGCAGGCCGCGGATCTCATCGACGGCCTGCCCGGGGACCTTGCCGACGAGGTAGGCGAGGGTCCTCAGCAGGGTGCCGAGGACGAGCCGCAGCAGGACCCAGGGCAGCGCGGCGGTGCGGGTGTTGACGAGCAGGGTGTAGACGGCGCCGGCCTTGTCGACCTTGTGCGGGGAGGCGCTGGTGCGGCCCGCGCAGTCGACGGTGCGGCGCTCGCGGGAGGCGGCTTCGGCGTGCCGTACGACCGCCTCGGGGGCGATGAGGACGCGGTGGCCCGCGGCGTGCGCGCGCCAGCACAGGTCGACGTCGTCGCGCATCAGCGGAAGGCGCCGGTCGAAGCCGCCGAGCTGTTCGAAGACGTCGCGGCGGATCAGCATGCCGGCGGTGGACACGGACAGCACGGACCGGACGTGGTCGTGCTGGCCCTGGTCCTGTTCGCGGCGGTCCAGGCCGGTCCAGCGGCGGCCGGAGTTGGCGATGGAGACGCCGACCTCCAGCAGCTGCCGCTTGTCGTACCAGCCGCGCAGCTTGGGGCCGACGACGGCCACGTCGTCGCGGCCGAGCTCCAGTTCGTTCTCCACGACGCGCAGCAGCTGGGCGAGGGCGTCGGGTTCGGGGGCGCAGTCGTCGTGCAGCAGCCACAGCCACTGGACGGGCTCCCCGTGCGGCAGCTCCGGCAGGTCGTAGGCGTCGTCGCGCCACTGGCGGGTGACCGGGTCCCAGCCGCTGGGCCGCCTCAGGTACGGCAGCTCCTCGGGGGTGAGGTGCGGCGCGGCGCGGTGGGCCTCCTCGACGGCCTGGCCGAAGCCGGTGCGCCGGGCGAGGTGCAGCACCCGGTCGGGGCCGAGGGCGTCGGTGACCAGCTGGGCGGAGTCGTCGGCGCTGCCGGTGTCGGCGGCCAGGGCGAACTGCACCGGGCGCTCCTGGCCGAGCAGCCCGGCGAGCGCGTCGGGCAGCCAGCGGGCGCCGTCGTGGGAGACGAGGACCGCGGTCACCACGTGACGCGGAAACTCAGGGGCGGCAGCGACGTCTTGATGGGCTGCCGGGTGGCTGTGCACGGACATCGAGGTACGGGCCCCGGTTCGGTGGACTGCGGTGGACGCCTGTGCCCCGAGGGGGCAGCGGGGCGTCTCGGACGAGCGACCACACTATCGGCTGGCCATGGGGACGGCCCGCCACCTGTGGACAACCCCCCGCGACGGGCCGTTCGTCCTCACTCGTGCTGCTTGTCCGCCGGTGTCCGCGGGTCGCGGGTCAGACGGCCGCCTTCTTCAGCCGGCGGCGCTCCCGCTCGGACAGGCCGCCCCAGATGCCGAATCGCTCGTCGTTGGCGAGGGCGTACTCGAGGCATTCGGAGCGGACCTCGCAGGCGAGGCAGACCTTCTTGGCCTCGCGGGTGGAGCCGCCCTTCTCGGGGAAGAAGGACTCGGGGTCGGTCTGGGCGCACAGCGCGCGCTCCTGCCAGCCGAGTTCCTCGTCCGCGTCGTCGACCAGCAGTTGCTGCACCAGCTCGGTCATGTGCGCCCCTCGTCTGTTCTTTTCCGCGTCCCCGTGATGTAGCCGTTACCGTTTTCGGCTGAACGACACGAGTGAAATTACAAGTGTGCTGCTCCGGGCGAGTCAAGCCGAGATCTGCTATTGAGCCCCTTATTCACTCTGCGGAACCAAGGCCATGCGGAAAGTGTTCAAATCGGCATAAACCTCGACACAGCGACGGGGCCCGGGAGGGTCTCCTGCCACCGCACAGTCCTGTACGGAGAAGGACGCCCGCGAGTTCGATCCCGTTCCGACACGCAGGCCGAAGCGAACCGGATCACAGTCGGATCACAGACTCACAACGAGGGCTTGCGCGCCCGGTTGTGCCCCCATGTGTCCCGAGGACCCCGTGCACAAACCTTTCACCTGTCAGATGGACCGGATGAGGTGAACCACATCCCAGGATCCGGTCGCCGAGTTGACAGTGCAGGTGTGAACCGGTGTCCTTGTGGGCATGCTCGCGAACTTGGCGCTCACCTCGACCCGCACCGCCGGGTTCCTCGGTGCTGCCCGCGCTCGCTGTAGCTGTTGCTGTCCCGGCTGTTGAGCCCACCCGCTCCGGCCCCGCCGTGTCCCCTCGGACCCGGCTGCTGTTCCCTCCCTCCGCGCCCCTCCGCCCCGGGACGCGACCCCTCTGTTCGCCCTTCCGCCAAGGAACCACCGCACCCATGAACAGCGACAGTGACCTGCAGATCGCCGGCGACATCCTCGAAGTACCGCACCTGCTCCAGACACCGCGCGAGCACCCGTCCACCGTGTCCGAGTTCGTCGGCCTCGCCCGCTCCGTCGCCGCCGACCGCTCCCAGTGGGAGCACCTGGTCCGGTACGACGCCACCACCCGCTGGTACCACCGGCTGCGCACGGGTCCGGGCTACGAGATCTGGCTGCTGTCCTGGGTGCCCGGGCAGGGGAGCGGGCGGCACGACCACGGCCCGTCCTCCGGTGTGCTGACCGTCCTGGACGGCACGCTGACCGAGCACAGCGGGAGCCGCACGCGCGCGTTGGCCGCGGGTGCCCAGCGCGTGTTCGCGCCGGGGTACGTCCACGAGGTCGTCAACGACACCCTGGAGCCGGCCGTCAGCCTGCACGTCTACTTCCCCGGCCTCACCGAGATGCCGATGCTCCCCCAGTCCCGGCTGCGTTCGGCCGGGGGGACCGCCACGGCGCCCCACGTGAACTGCCTGACGTGAACCGCGTGGGGCGAACTGCCTGACGCGTTGTCGTGTCCGCCTGCCAGACTTGGCGCATGCGCATTGTGGTTCTGGCAGGCGGCATCGGTGGTGCCCGGTTCCTGCGTGGTCTGAAGCGGGCCGCGCCGGACGCGGACATCACGGTCATCGGCAACACCGGGGACGACATCCACCTCTTCGGGCTGAAGGTCTGCCCGGACCTCGACACGGTGATGTACACGCTCGGCGGCGGTATCAACGAGGAGCAGGGCTGGGGGCGGGCCGACGAGACCTTCCACCTCAAGGAGGAGCTGGCGGCGTACGGCGTCGGGCCCGGGTGGTTCGGGCTGGGCGACCGCGACTTCGCCACCCACATCGTGCGGACCCAGATGATCGGCGCCGGATATCCGCTCAGCGCGGTCACCGAGGCGCTGTGCGACCGCTGGCAGCCCGGAGTGCGCCTCATCCCCATGACCGACGACCGCGTGGAGACCCATGTCGCCGTCGAGCTGGAGGGCGAGCGCAAGGCGATCCACTTCCAGGAGTACTGGGTGCGGCTGCGCGCCTCCGTGCCCGCCGAGGCGATCGTGCCCGTCGGCGCCGAGCAGGCGAAGCCGGCGCCCGGCGTCCTGGAGGCGATCGCCGAGGCGGACGTCATCCTCTTCCCGCCGTCCAACCCGGTCGTCTCGGTCGGCACCATCCTCGCCGTGCCCGGCATCCGCGAGGCCATCGCCGACGCCGGGGTGCCGGTGGTGGGCCTCTCCCCCATCGTCGGCGACGCGCCGGTGCGCGGGATGGCCGACAAGGTGCTGGCCGCGGTCGGCGTGGAGTCCACGGCCGCCGCGGTCGCCGAGCACTACGGCTCCGGGCTGCTCGACGGCTGGCTGGTCGACACCGTCGACGCGGGCTCCGTCGCGCGCGTGGAGGACGCCGGCATCCGCTGCAGGGCCGTCCCGCTGATGATGACCGACGTCGAGGCGACCGCGCGGATGGCCCGTGAGGCGCTGGCGCTGGCGGAGGAGGTACGGGCGGCGTGAGCGACGAGCGCGGCGCCGTCGCGGACGGGGACGCTCCCGCGGACGGAGGCGCCCCCGCCTTCCGCGTCTGGGCGGTGCCCGGGATCCCCGAGGTGACGGCCGGGGACGACCTCGCCAAGCTGATCGCGGCGGCCGAGCCAGGACTGGCCGACGGGGACGTGGTGCTGGTCACCTCCAAGATCGTGTCCAAGGCGGAGGGACGGATCGTCGAGGCGGCGGACCGGGAGGCCGCGATCGACGCGGAGACCGTCCGCGTGGTCGCCCGCCGAGGCACCCTGCGCATCGTCGAGAACCGGCAGGGCCTGGTCATGGCCGCGGCCGGCGTCGACGCCTCCAACACGCCCGCCGGGACTGTGCTGCTGCTCCCCGAGGACCCGGACGGCTCCGCGCGCGCGATCCGCGACGGGCTGCGCGACATCCTCGGCGTCACCGTCGGCGTGGTGGTCACCGACACCTTCGGGCGCCCCTGGCGCTCGGGGCTCACGGACGTCGCGATCGGCGCCGCGGGCGTGCGGGTGCTGGACGACCTGCGCGGCGGCACGGACGCGTACGGCAACCCGCTCAGCGCCACCGTCGTCGCCACCGCCGACGAGCTGGCCGCCGCCGGTGACCTGGTCAAGGGCAAGGCGGCCGGGCTGCCCGTCGCCGTGGTGCGCGGACTGCCGCACGTGGTGGCCGCGGAGCGGGACGAGCCGGGCGCCCGGGCACTCGTGCGCGACGCGCGGGACGACATGTTCCGGCTGGGCACGTCGGAAGCGGTGCGGGAAGCGGTCACCCAGCGCCGCACGGTCCGCGCCTTCACCGACCAGCCCGTCGACCCGGGCGCGGTGCGCCGGGCCGTGGCCGCCGCCGTCACGGCACCCGCCCCGCACCACACCACCCCCTGGCGGTTCGTCCTGCTGGAGTCCGAGGAGTCGCGGACCCGGCTGCTCGACGCGATGCGCGAGGCGTGGATCGCGGACCTGCGCCGGGACGGCCGGAGCGAGGAGTCCATCGCCAGGCGAGTGCGTCGCGGCGACGTACTGCGCAACGCGCCGTATCTCGTCGTGCCGTGCCTCGTCATGGACGGCTCCCACACCTACGGAGACGCGCGGCGGGACGCGGCCGAGCGGGAGATGTTCGTGGTCGCCGCGGGTGCCGGGGTGCAGAACTTCCTCGTCGCGCTGGCCGGGGAGCGGCTCGGTTCGGCCTGGGTGTCGTCCACGATGTTCTGCCGGGACGTCGTACGGGAGGTGCTGGGGCTGCCGGAGGAGTGGGATCCGATGGGGGCCGTGGCGGTCGGGCATCCGGCGCAGGCGCCCAGCCCCCGGGCGGATCGGGACGCGGGGGCGTTCGTCGAGGTGCGGTGACCGTACGCTCGTAGGGTCGCCCCCTACTTCCCGAGGACCTCACCCGTGGCAGGACGTTTCGCTCCCCGGCCCACCCGTACGACGGTGCGCGGCGGGCAGGTCGCCGTACCCGGTGCGGTACCGCGGCCGGCGAGCGGGCCGGAGCGGGTGCGGACGTTCACGCCGGACGGGCCGCTGGATCTCGGGCTGGTGCTCGGGCCGCTGCGGCGCGGGCCCGGCGATCCCACGTTCCGCGTGACGCCGGACGGGTCCGTGTGGCGGACCAGCCGGACACCGGCCGGGCCGGGGACCCTGCGCGTCGTCGCCCGCGGCGCGGACGTGCGCGGCGAGGCATGGGGGCCGGGGGCCGAGTGGCTGCTCGACCGGCTGCCGGAGCTGCTGGGCGCGGCGGACGACCCGGAAGCCTTCACGCCGCGGCACCGGCTGGTGGCGGTGACCCGGCATCGGCGGCCGGGGCTGCGGCTGACGCGGACCGGGCTGGTGATGGAGTCGTTGATCCCGTCGATCCTGGAGCAGAAGGTCACCACCGACGAGGCGTACCGCGCGTGGCGGTTGCTGGTCCGGAGGTTCGGCGAGCCCGCTCCCGGGCCCGCGCCCGGGGGCATGTGCGTGATGCCGGAGCCGCGGACGTGGGCGCTGATCCCCTCCTGGGAATGGCATCGGGCCGGGGTGGACGACAAGCGGGCGTCGACGGTTCTGCGCGCGGTGCGGGTCGCGGCGCGGCTGGAGGAGTCCGTGCGGATGGAGCCGCCGGCGGCGCGGGCACGGCTGGAGGTCGTGCCCGGGATCGGGCCCTGGACCTCCGCGGAGGTGGTGCAG
>NZ_MUND01000392.1 GCF_002154375.1 Streptomyces glaucescens
GAGCAGGTCCGCCGGGGGAGCGGGGGCCGGGGCGGACGGCCAGTGCGGGCACAGGGAGACGATCCGGTCCAGGTCCGTCGGTTCCCGGTCGGCCAGGCTGCTGGGCAGGTCCGCCAGTTCGTCCAGCAGGTCCTCCGCGAGCAGGCGCAGATAGCGGGAGCACGGCTGCGGGGAGGCGCCGGCCCGGGCGGGGGCCTCGCAGCCGCCCGCCGCCTTCCAGCGCTTGGCGACCGCCGAGGGCTCGCGGCCGTCCTGGGCGGCCTGGCGGAGTTCGTGGCCGAGCAGGTCCTCGGGCTGGACCCAGGTCAGTCGGAGCATCCGGGGCCTCCCAGCGCGGCGAACGCCTCCTCGTGGGCGCGGCGGCGCCGTACGTCACGGGCGAAGATCTCCCGGGTCACCTCGGTGAGGACGCGGGCCGGTTCGTGCAGGTCGAGACGGCTGGCCTCGGCGACGGTCTTCGCCCACTCCTCCGGGACCGGCGAGCCCAGGGCGCCGGCCAGCGCGCCGGCCATGGTGGCGATGGAGTCGCAGTCGCGGCCGTAGTTGACCGAGCCGAGCACCGCGTGGCGGTAGTCGCCGCCCGCCACCAGCAGCATGCCCAGCGCGATCGGAAGCTCCTCGATCGCGTGCAGCCGGGAGGGGCGGCGGGCACCCAGGGACGGGCTGCGGTAGTCGGGGCCGACCGTGTCGTACGGGGCCACCGCCTCGCGCAGCGGGACCAGCGCCGACTCGAAGTCGGTGTGGCGGGCGGCCGTCTCGCAGACACGCTCGATCGCCGCGCGGGTGCCGTCCTTCGCCAGGGACAGACACGCGGTCACCACCGAGTCCGGGGTCGCGCCGGGGGCGCAGGCCGCGGCCACCGCCGCCGCGAACACCCCGGCCGCCTCCCGGCCGTACGACGACTGGTGGGCGCCCGCGACGTCCAGCGCCTCGGCGTAAGCGCCCGCCGGACGGGCCGCGTTGACCAGGCCGACGGGGGCCATGTACATCGCCGCGCCGCAGTTGACGATGTTGCCGACTCCCGCCTCGCGGGGGTCGACGTGGCCGTAGTGGATCCGCGCGACGAGCCACTTCTCGGCCAGGAAGACACGGTGCAACGGCAGTGCCTCGGCCTCCAGTTCGGGGATCCAGCGGGGGGTCGTCATCAGGTCCGGCACCAGGTGGTCGGCGATCGCGTACGCGTCCAGGTGGTCGCGGACCGTCGCGTACACCCGGACCAGCGCGTGGGTCATCAAGGTGTCGTCGGTGACGTGGCCGTCGCCCTTGTGGTACGGGGCGATGGGGCGGGCGGTGCGCCAGGCGTCGCCGTTCCAGGGGCCGACGACGCCGTGCACCCGGCCGCCGTGGCGTTCGAGGATCTGGTCGGGGGAGCAGCCCTCGACGGGGCCGCCGAGGGCGTCGCCGACGGCGGCGCCGACCAGTGCGCCGGTGATCCGTTCGGCCAGGGACTCCGCCCGGCTCTCGTCTCCTCGGCTTTCTTCTCTTTTGGGGGTCATGCCCCGAATCATCCTCCTGGCGGGGCCGGTTGCGCGGCTTCCAGGAGTCCGGCGAGTTCCACCAGGTCGGTGCCGGTGAGCCGGGGCAGCACACAGCCCGGCAGGAGGCGGCAGGCGTCCCGCCAGGACGCGGGGATCGCCGCGCCGCCGCCCAGCGCGCCCGTGAGGGCGCCCGCGAGGGCCGGGGCCGAGTCGGCGACCCGGGAGAGGCAGGCCGCTGCCGGGATCGCCTCCGCGACACGGCCGTCGGCGGCGACCGCGAGCGCGAGGGCCACCGGGACGGTCTCGGCGGCGGCGATGCCGTAGCTGTAGACGTGGTCGACGATCTGGTGCTCCAGGAGCGGGATCAGGGCGAAGGCGCTGTCCGCGTCCGCCGCCAGGCGCAGGGCGTGGCGGGCGTTGCGGCCGATCTCCGTCTCCTCCGGCAGTTCGGCGAGCGCGGCCCTCGCACAGGCCGTGGGGCCGGCGCCGGACAGCGCGAGCGCCACCGCGGCGGCCATCGCGCGGGCGCCGTGCACCCCGTCGCCGTCCTGCGTGTAGCGGGCGTCGAACTCGGCGAGGGCGGCGGCGCCTGCCGGGTCGCCGGGATGGGCCACCGCGAGGACGCAGGCACGGACACAGGCCGCGTCGTCGAAGTAGTGCGGATTGTCGTGGCCGGTGGCGGGCGGGCGCAGGCCCGCGGCCAGGTTGCCGAGGCCCGCGCGCACCGAGATGCGGGCGCGCAGGGGGAGTACGGCGGACTCCACCTCGGGGGCGCGCTCGGCCGCCGCGGCGACCTCGCTCGCG
>NZ_MUND01000393.1 GCF_002154375.1 Streptomyces glaucescens
TCACCTTCACCAACAAGGCCGCGGGCGAGATGAAGGAGCGCGTGGAGCAGCTGGTGGGCCCGCGCGCGAACGCGATGTGGGTGATGACCTTCCACAGCGCCTGCGTGCGCATCCTGCGCCGCGAGTCCAAGAAGCTCGGCTTCACCTCGTCGTTCTCGATCTACGACGCCGCCGATTCCAAGCGTCTGATGGCCCTGGTCTGCCGTGATCTCGACCTGGACCCCAAGCGCTTCCCGCCGAAGTCCTTCAGCGCAAAGATCAGCAACCTCAAGAACGAGCTGATCGACGAGGAGGACTTCGCCGCTCAGGCCTCCGACGGCTTCGAGAAGACCCTCGCCCAGGCCTACGCCCTCTACCAGTCGCGGCTGCGCGAGGCGAACGCCCTCGACTTCGACGACCTGATCATGACGACGGTCAACCTGCTGCGCGCCTTCCCGGACGTGGCCGAGCACTACCGCCGCCGTTTCCGCCACGTCCTGGTCGACGAGTACCAGGACACCAACCACGCCCAGTACGCCCTGGTCCGCGAGCTGGTCGGCACCGGCGAGCACGACGAGGACGTACCGCCGAGCGAGGGCGACCTCCCGCCCGCCGAGCTGTGCGTGGTGGGTGACGCCGACCAGTCGATCTACGCCTTCCGCGGCGCGACCATCCGCAACATCCTCCAGTTCGAGGAGGACTACCCGGACGCGACGACGATCCTGCTGGAGCAGAACTACCGCTCCACCCAGACGATCCTCTCCGCCGCCAACGCGGTCATCGAGCGCAACGAGTCCCGCCGCCCCAAGAACCTGTGGACCAACGCCGGCCAGGGCGCCCGGATCACCGGCTATGTCGCCGACACCGAGCACGACGAGGCCCAGTTCGTCGCCGACGAGATAGACCGCCTCACGGACGCGGGCGAGGCGAAGGCCGGCGACGTCGCCGTCTTCTACCGGACGAACGCCCAGTCCCGTGTCTTCGAAGAGGTCTTCATCCGCGTCGGCCTGCCCTACAAGGTCGTCGGCGGCGTCCGCTTCTACGAGCGCAAGGAGGTCCGGGACGTCCTGGCCTACCTGCGGGTCCTGTCCAACCCCGAGGACTCGGTCCCGCTGCGCCGCATCCTGAACGTGCCCAAGCGCGGCATCGGCGACCGCGCGGAGGCGATGGTCGACGCGCTCGCCCAGCGCGAGAAGATCAGCTTCCCGCAGGCGCTCAAGCGTGTCGACGAGGCGTACGGCATGGCCGCGCGGTCCACCAACGCGGTCAAGCGGTTCAACGCGCTGATGGAGGAGCTGCGCACGATCGTCGAGTCCGGTGCCGGACCGGCGACGATCCTGGAGGCGGTGCTGGAACGCACCGGGTACCTCGCCGAGTTGCAGGCCTCGACCGACCCGCAGGACGAGACCCGCATCGAGAACCTCCAGGAACTCGCCGCCGTCGCCCTGGAGTTCGAACAGGAGCGCGGCGAGGGCGAGACGGGAACGCTGTCGGACTTCCTGGAGCAGGTCGCGCTGGTCGCCGATTCCGACCAGATCCCCGACGAGGAGGACGGCGACGGCGTCATCACGCTGATGACCCTGCACACCGCCAAGGGCCTGGAGTTCCCGGTCGTCTTCCTCACCGGCATGGAGGACGGCGTCTTCCCGCACATGCGCGCCCTCGGCCAGACCAAGGAACTGGAGGAGGAGCGCCGCCTCGCCTACGTCGGCATCACGCGCGCGCGGGAACGGCTGTATCTGACCCGGTCCTCGATGCGCAGCGCCTGGGGCCAGCCGCAGTACAACCCGCCGTCCCGCTTCCTGGAGGAGATCCCGCCGACGTACGTGGACTGGAAGCGCACGGGGGCCGTCGCCGCTCCGGCGGGCCCGGTCTCGGGTGTGGCGGCCTCGCTGTCGTCGTCCCGTTCGCGCTCCTCGGCGTCCGGGGCCTCCGGGTTCGCCACCCGCCGCACCGCGGAGAAGCCCGTGGCGTCCCTGGCCGTCGGCGACCGGGTCACGCACGACCAGTTCGGGCTCGGCACCGTGGTCGCGGTGAAGGGCACGGGCGCCAACGCCGAGGCGACGATCGACTTCGGCGACACCAAGCCGAAGCGGCTGCTGCTGCGGTACGCGCCGGTGGAGAAGCTGTAGCCGGTGCCACGGGAAAGCCCCCGCCGGACGGGCGGGGGCTCACTCGGAAGGACCGGGGCTACGTCGGGTCCAGGCCGTGGCTGCGCAGCCACGCGAGCGGGTCGATGGCCGAGCCGCCGCCCGGACGGACCTCGAAGTGCAGGTGCGGGCCGGTCGAGTTGCCGGAGTTGCCGGAGTACGCGATCGCGTCGCCGGCCTTGACGGTCGTGCCGGAGGCGACGGTGTAGCTGGAGAGGTGGCAGTACCAGGTCTCCGTGCCGTCCATGGCGGTCACGATCATCATGTTGCCGTAGGCGCTGTTCCACTCCGTGCGGACGGTGCCGTCGGTCGCGGCCATCACGGTCGAGCCGTACGAGACCGGGAAGTCGATGCCGGTGTGCTGCGACATCCAGTTGATGCCCGCCTGGCCGTAGTAGGCGCTGAGGCCGTGCTGGACGACCGGGAGGGCGAACTTCGGGCGGAGTCGCTCCTTGCGGGCGGCCTCCTCGGCGGCCCGCTTGCGCTCGGCCTCCTGCTGCGCCTTGAGGTCGATGCGCTCCTGGGTGCGGCTGACCCGGTCACCGAAGTCGTCCGCCTCGGCGGACAGGCTCTCCAGCTGGGTGTCCAGCTTGTTGTTGGCGGTGGACGGTGCCACCGGCTGGGCGTCGGCCGCGGTCGTCGAGGACTCCTGCGGATCCTCGGAGAAGGTCCCGACGGAGGCGGCGGCAATGCCCGCCACGCCCATCACGCACGCCGAGGGCACCGCGACGGTCAGCAGCGCGGAGCGCTTGGCGGGCGTACGACGGCGGGAGCGGGACCCGCGGGACGCCGCGCGCGGGGACGGGACGGAGCCGGTCTCCTCCTGGCCGTCCAGGAGGTCGGTGACGGTGGGGAGTTCACCGGTGGCGCTCAGGCCGTCCTCCGCCGGGACGGTCTGCCCGGGCTCCTTGATGGAGGTGCCGCCCTCGTGCGCCGACTCGTCGTAGCCGGGGGAGTCGTCGTAGGACGGGGATCCCTCGTAGGACTGGGCGTCCTGGTAGGCCGGGGTGTCGTCATAGGCCGTGTGGTCGTCGTAGGCGACCTGCTCGAAGGCCGCCTGCTGCTCGGCGTCGGCGCCGGCGGTGTTCCACTGGGTCGCGTCGTACGCCCCGGTGTCGAAGGCCTGGGTGCCCCATTCCCACTGCTGGGTCTGGTCGGCCTGGCCGCCGGTCTGCTCCGGCTGGAGCCAGGTGCTCGCGTCCCACTGGCCGCTGGTGTCGGGGGCCGCCGGCTGGTGCGGCATACCACCGGGTTGCTGGTGGTCGGCCGACCAGGTGGTGGTGTCGTAGGCGCCGGTGTCGTAGGCGGCGGTGTGCTGGGCCGCGTACGGGTCCTGGTTCAGGGTGTGGTGACTGCCGGTGGACCACTGGCCGCTGTCGTAGGCCCCGGTGTCGTGGCCGCTGTTCAGGTCGCCGAAGAGAGGGTCGGCCTGGAACGTCGTGGTGGCCCCGGTGGGATGGCCGCCGACGTGAAAACCACTGGCTGGGTACTCGCCATATGTGGTGAAGTCGCCGTAGGGGGCTTCCTGGGTGCCGTACGACGCATAGTGCGCCGAGGCGGCGTCGGAAGCCGGAGCCGGGGTGGTCGTGCTCCCCGACGGGTGACGGTCGTTCACCAACTTCTCTTTCGCCTCGACAACAGGGGCTGCCAGAGCAGTGCGGCGACTGTACCCGGCGGTACGCGGGCACGACAATCTTCAGCAGGTTTCGTGCGCGGGGGAAACGGGCATTCGGCCGTGTTTCGGGGGACGGCGGGCACGACTTTGGCTTTGTGTTCGAAGAATGTTCGATGTCGGGCGGCTGTGCGACGTCACTGAATCGGCCGTACCGCGAGGCGCGGGGAGGCGGTCGGGTGCCACTTCACTCACGCCGCTTCCCTCAGGCCGCTTCCCTCGGGCCACTTCACTTAGGCCACGGTCACGTCCTCGATGCGCGGGGCGGTGCCGGCGCCGCCCTGACTCCGGTCCTGACCCGCCAGCTCGAGGGCCTGTCGTATCCCCGACGCGACGGCCGGATGCACGGGCAGGGCGAGATGCCCGATGCCGGTCACCCGTACGTTCCGCACGGACAGGTCCGGATGGTCGACGCGGGCGGTCTCCGGCGGGTCCATCACATGGTCGAGGTCGCTCCAGAAGCTGACGAAGTGGGTGCGGCAGCCGGGCGCGGGCGCCGCCAGTTCCTCGATCACCTCCGAGCCGGGGCGCATCTGCCGCACGATCGGGTGGGCGCCGGCCAGCCGCGCGACCCGGGTGCCGGAGTGCGGGGTGCCGAGCGTGACCAGGGTGCGCACGCGCCGGTCGCCGCCGAGCCGCTGGACGTAGTAGCGCGCGATCAGGCCGCCGAGGCTGTGGCCGACGACGTCGACCCGTTCGCTGCCCGTGCGCTCGCAGATCTCCTCGATGTGCCGGCCCAGCAGTGCGGCCGCGGTCCGGATGTCGCAGGTCAGCGGTGAGTAGTTGAGCGATTCGACCCGCTGCCCGCCGTGCCGGGCAAGGGTGCGCCGCAGCAGGACGAAGACCGAGCGGTTGTCTATGAAGCCGTGCAGCAGCACGACCGGCGGGCGGGCCGCTGCCGGGAGCCGCGACGCCGACCGCGGATCGGGAGCCGGCGTGGCGGGGCGTCGCCGTTCCTGGGTGATGCCGGACGGATAGAGCAGGAGGTGACCCGCGAGGATCGCGACCTCCAGGGCGGTCGCCTTCAGGAGGGTCAGCGAGAGCCCGGTCAGGCCGCCCGGGAGGAGACGCCGGCCGAGCGGGGGGAGGGGCAGCGCGGAGAGGGGCGGCAGCGCCCTGATGAGCGGTAAGGCCTTCATGGCCGACCTCCTGTCGGCACGTGGAAGGACGGCTCCGTCCCCCGTGTGCTGGTGAGGGAGGCCGCGGCGGAGGGGGTCGACGGCGGGGCGAGCGCGGGCGGCCCCGCCCGGCGTGCGTGCTCCTCGTCCGTAGGCCGACGTGCCGCACCGCCGGGCCGCGCGGCACGCGGCGCCAGGGTGCGGTGCCCTCGTGGCGGCTTCCGTCGCGCAGGGTTCCGGTCCGGCCCGCGGGCCGTCGGCTGCTGCGGCGGGTGGGCCGCGACGGCTCCGAACGGTGCGCTGCGAATGTGTCCCACGTGTGATTTCCCCCTCGGTCTCCACCGCGAAACTGCCGGTTGCGGGATGCTGGCGATAACGTTCGTTCACTTCCCCGGTCGGTGCGGGACGGGGGTGTCCGTGCCGTGGTGGCGCCCCCGGACCGTGGGCGGCGGTCCGCGCGGTACGCGTACAACGAATATGTGAGACGCGCCACATGTACGGCATGTGTGATGTGTGCGGTACTTGTCGGTACGGATGGATGTAGTCGCTTCATGGAGGCAGTGATGGGTGTGGCAGCCGGTCCGATCCGCGTGGTGGTCGCCAAGCCGGGGCTCGACGGCCACGATCGGGGAGCCAAGGTGATCGCGCGAGCACTGCGCGACGCCGGTATGGAGGTCATCTACACCGGGCTCCACCAGACCCCCGAGCAGATCGTCGACACCGCGATCCAGGAGGACGCCGACGCGATCGGCCTGTCCATCCTCTCCGGCGCGCACAACACGCTGTTCGCGGCCGTGATCGAGCTGCTCGAGGAGCGCGACGCGGCGGACATCCTGGTCTTCGGCGGCGGGATCATCCCCGAGGCCGACATCCCGCCGCTGAAGGAGAAGGGCGTCGCCGAGATCTTCACGCCCGGCGCGACGACCGCGTCGATCGTGGACTGGGTGCGGGCGAACGTGCGGCAGCCGGCCGGGGCGTAGGGCTCCGGCCTGCCGGTCCGCGGCGATCGGCCCGGTGGCCCCCACCCCGGTGGGGAGAGTGCGGCCACCGTGACAGCCGCGGCCGAGTGCTTCGTGGGCCCGGTGGGCTAGGCCGTGTCCGCAAA
>NZ_MUND01000394.1 GCF_002154375.1 Streptomyces glaucescens
ACCGGCTGGAAGAACGTCTCCCCGCCGGAGGTGCAGTCGCCGCTGCCGCCGGAGGTGAGGCCGATGGCCTTGTCACCGGAGAACAGCGCGCCGCCGCTGTCGCCGGGCTCGGCGCAGACGTCGGTCTGGATGAGGCCGTTGACGATGTCGCCGTTGCCGTAGTTCACGGTGGCGTCCAGGCCGGTGACCTTGCCGGAGTGCACCTGGGTGGTGGAGCCGCTGCGGGTGACCTCCATGCCGACGGTGGCCTCGGCCGCGCCGGTGATCTGCTGGGCCGAGCCGTCGTAGAGGTTGACCTCGCTCGGGTGGCCGACCTCGGCGGTGTACTTGACGAGGCCGTAGTCGTCGCCCGGGAAGCTGGAGACCTCGTTCTTCCCGATGACGGACCCGGCGGAGTCCGACCAGGTGGTGATCCCCTCGGTGCAGTGGCCGGCGGTCAGGAAGTACGGCTCCCCGCCCTTGACCACGTTGAAGCCGAGCGAGCAGCGCCCGCTGCCGTCGGTGATCGCGTCACCGCCGGCGATGAAGGGCTTGAACTCCCCCTTGGTGCGCTGGAGTTCGGCCACCGTGCCGAGTCCGTCGACGACCTGGCTCAGCTTCTTGAACTCGGCCGCCGAGACGGTGCGGTCGGCGGTGACGACGACCTTGTTGGTGGCCGGGTCGGTCACCCAGGCGGTGCCGGGGATGGTCGCGTCCTGCCGGAGCGTCGTGCGGGCGCTCTTCAGCTCGGCGAGGGAGTGCTCGACGATTCTGGCCTTCGCGCCGGCCTCCTCGACCACCTCGGCGGCGGCCTCGTCGAGCACGTTCACCACGAGGCTCCGGGCCTGGGCGTCGTAGTAGGTTCCGGCCGCGTCCGCGCCGAGGTCCCGGTCCAGCGTCGAGGCGAGCTTTCCGGCCGCCAGGGCGGACAGGGTCTTGAGCGCCGGGGTCTCCGTCGGCTCGCTGGCGTTCGCAGTCTGGAAGGTGACTCCCGCGGCGACGAGTGCGGCGATTCCCGCACCCGCCATGGCGGCCCGCCGCCTGGGTATGCGTCGGTGCTTCAACTCACGTCCTCCTGTGGGGGGTCGGCCCGCTGGTGGTTGTGGGGACCACCACGGGCCGGAAGGCTTGGTTGACGGGCGCCCACTCTTCCGAACCGCACAGGGAGCGCACAAGGTCCACTTCAGGACGCGCACACGGTGACCACGGCGCGCCCTCCGTCCCTCCACCACCTCGGCCGCCCCAAGGGAATTCGCAGTGCAAATGCCTACGCGTGAGTAACCGTGCACAGGGTGCTGAGGTCTAGTCCTGACTGATTATCACCCCCCGATTCCGCACGCGCCGGAGGTCCAAGGCGGCCAAAGGGGAGAGCCCCCGCACGCGTTCGCGTGCGGGGGCTCGGAGTGGTGCCGGGTACTGCCGACTGCGGGCGAAAGGCTCAGTAGACGCTGACTCCGTACGCGCTCAGGGCCTCGGTGACCGGCTGGAAGAAGGTCGTGCCACCGGTGCTGCAGTTGCCGCTGCCGCCGGAGGTCAGACCGTAGGCGGTGCCGTTGCTGCCGTAGAGCGGGCCACCGGAGTCGCCGGGCTCGGCGCAGACGTTGGTCTGGATCAGACCGGAGACGACGTCGCCGCCGCCGTAGTTGACGGTCGCGTTCAGGGCGGTGACCCGGCCGCTGTGCGTACCGGTGGTGGAACCGTCCCGGATGACGGTGGTGCCCACGGCCGGGGTGGCCGCGCGGGTGATGTCCACGCCGTTGGCGGTGCCGGGCCGGCTGACGGACCCGCTGTAGCGCACGATGCCGTAGTCGTTGCCCGGGAAGCTGGAGCCGGCCGTGGAGCCGATGACCGTGGTGCGACCGGAGTTGGAGTACCAGGTGCCCGCGCCGTCGGTGCAGTGGCCGGCGGTCACGAAGAACTGGGCGCCGCTGCTGTTCTGGACGTTGAAGCCGAGGGAGCAGCGCCAGCTGCTCGCGTAGATGGCGTCGCCGCCCTGGATGAGCTTGGTGAACTTGCCGGGCGTGCGCTTGATGGTGAGCGCGTCGGCGTTGGCCCCGGCCTGTTCCTTGATCTTGGCGATCTCGGCCTGGGAGACCGTGCTGTCGACGGTCACGACCAGGCGGTTGGTCTTGCTGTCGACGGCCCAGGCGGTGCCCGGGACGTCGGCCTCGAGCACCGAGGCGCCGGCGCTCTTCAGCTCGGTGGCGCTGAACGTGGCGGTGTCGGACGCGTTCGCGCTGGGGATCGCGATCGCGGCGGCGGCCACGAGTCCGGCGGATACGGCGGTCAGCCGGGTCCGTCTCGATATGCCGCTGCGGGGGGTGGTGCGCTTGATCCTCACTTTTCGTTCCTCCACAAAGGAAGTAGGGGGCCCGCGTGGGGTCGGGGCCCGTGAGGCGCAGCCGGGGGCACGGTTGTCCGGATTCCGAACACGCCGTGCCCCTGACAAGCGCTGGGTGGGAGTATTCGGCCGAACGGCCGGTAGGCGCAAGGGTGCCTTTCGGCCGTCAAGATTTGAACCAACTGTCTGATCGATCCCCGAAACGCCGTTGACGGCTCGTCAGGCGAGCCGCCGCTCCCCCGCCGCCACGGCCACGTCCAGGGTGTTCCCCGGCGGCGGGAAGGGGCAGACGAAGTGGTCGGCGAAGGCGCACGGCGGCAGCTGGGACCGGTTGAAGTCCACCGTCGTACGGCCGTCGGGACCGGGTGCGGCGGGCCGCAGGAACCGGAAGCGGTAACTGCCGTTTCCGCTGGTCGCGTCGGCGAAGACGGCCCACAGCGAGCCGTCGCCCTCCACCGACACCTGGAGGGTGTGCTCCCGGCCGTCCAGGGTGAACGCCAGCTGTCCGCCCAGCCCGAGCCCGCGCCGCCGCCCGTCCGCGTTCTCCACCCGCACGGTGCGCTCGTCGGCGTAGGGGGTGAAGCGCCCCGGCACCGACCAGCGCGGATCGTAGGGCGTGGCCTCGATGCCGCGGAACCGGCGGCGGGCCCCGGCGGCCGGGTCGAAGTCGCGTACCCCCCATTCCCCTTCGCGGACCAGCACGACGAGCCGTCGTTCGCCGTAGCCGACCCGCGCGGCCGCGGCCGGGCCGGCGTCGGCCGCGAGCCGTACCCGGCCCTCGAAGGGCTCGCCGTCGACGGTCAGTCCGTCCGGGCGGGCGGCGGTCAGGACGGCCGCGTCCCCGTCGGTGGTCCAGTTCCCCGGGATGTCCGGAAGTCGCCCCTCCGGATAGTCGTCCAGCCAGTGGGTCGCGGTCAGCGCGAGCGGCCCGTAGGGGGCGGTGACCGTCTCCAGGCGCCGTTCGTGCCACTTCTTCCACTCGTCGGATGCGTCCGTCGTCATGTGATCAACCCTTCCGTGACGGGTCGGATGACCCGCGGTGTGAGCGCTTTCCCCGCGCCCCGGTATTCCGTGCGGCACCCCGCCCGGCACTCCGCGCGTGCGCGGCTCAGGCGGCGGCCCGGCCCGCCGGCGCCCGGAGGAACGTCAGCACCGCCCGGGCCGCCGCGTCGTTCTGCCGGAACGCCGGCCCGCCGGTCCGCGGCCGGGTGAACGCGCCGGCGCCCCGCGCGTCGGTGTGCGGGCCGAGCGCGAACCGGCGCGGATGCGGGCGGCCGGACCGGTCCAGCACCCGCCCGTCGACGGTGTCCACCCGCAGCAGCCCGTCGGGGGTGGCGGCGGCCCCCTCGGCGTACAGCTCCCTCAGCAGCGGATCGCGGGACCGGGCCGCCGTGGGCTGCGGCAGCCGCGCCTCGACCAGCGCCCGGGCCTCGACGGCGAACCCCGGCACGGTCGGGCTCGTCGCCCGGAACACCCCGCCCTCGGCGCGCACGCCCATGTCGGCGCCGACGAACCGCAGCACGCCCGCGCGGGACAGCGCGAGCATCTGCCGCAGCCGGGGGCCGGGCGGCCCGGAGGCCAGATAGCTGAAGAAGCCGTGCCACCAGGGGCCGATGTCGCCGAGCCGGGTCAGCCGGCCGTACACGGAGAGCAGGGCGCCGAAGACGGCCAGGTCAGGGCTGTGCGCGGGATCGTGACGTCGTGTCAGGTCGGCCTCCACGTAACGGCGCAGTCCGGCCTGGAACGCCTCGTGCGAGGGGTACCGCGTCCCGGCCAGCGGCCGGTCGAGCGCGGCCAGGTCCAGCCGGTCGGCGGGGTCGGGCACGGCGGCGGCGACCAGGGCAGCCCGCTCCGCCGGGTCGTCGGCGGCGGCGTACGCCCGCTCGAAGACGCCCCAGCCGAAGCCCGTCCGCTCGGGGTGGGCGCCGAACAGCCGGTGGTAGTGGGCGTATCCCAGCTCCTTCTCCACCAGCGGCCACACGTCCCGCCGGAAGTCGAAGCCCTCCGGCCGGGCGAGCAGCGCGTCCACCTCGGCGGGGCCGAAGAACCGGGGCAGCGGCGGCGGCGCGCCGTCCAGCCGGTAGCCGATCTTCGAGTGGTACGGCACGCCGCGCCGCGATCCGACGTACAGCACCGGCTCCCGGCCGGACGGCAGGTAGGTGTCCTGGTCGAACCGCCCGCCACGCCCCTCGGTGAGCAGCACCATCAGGTCGACGAAGGCCAGTCCGAAGCCGCGCACCAGGACCGGCTCACCGGGCCGCAGCGGGGTCAGGTCGCTGTCGGCGGTGAAGTCGGGCGGCAGGTGGACGAGACCGTGGTCGCGGGCGTACGCGCCCAACGCGGCCTGCTCCTCGTCGGGTTCGGCGTCGAGGTGGCCGAGGGTGAGGATCACCAGGTCGGCGAGGAGGGGGCGCGGCCGGTCCGCCAGCCACACCCGCTGCCGGCCCTCGCGCGGCCCGGAGACGCGCAGGGCGCGGCACGGATGGTGGTGCACGGTGACCTCCGGGGGCAGCGCGGCCACCGCCCGCCGGTAGGCCCAGCGCAGATAGGAGCCCTGGACCCGGCGGCCGACGAAGGCGTCCCCGGCGAGCCCGGCCCACTCGTGCAGGGCGGGGCCCTCCCGGACGGGCCCGGCCATCTCCACGCTGGTGTCGGTGAAGACGGTGACGTCCTCGGCGCGGGAGTTCATCCACAGCAGGGGCGACTGTTCGGTGCGCCAGATCCGTCCGGGGCCGGGCGGGTAGGGGTCGACGAGGTGGATGTCGAGGCCCGTGCCGGGCGCCAGTTCGGCGGCGTTGGCGGCGATCCGCTCCAGGACGCCGGTGCCGCGCGGCCCGGCCCCGACGATGACCAGGGAGGCTCTCATCGGCCGGGCTCCGTACCGCGCGCGTAGCGCTTCTCGACGTAGTACTGGCCGACGCCGAGCACCGAGGTGACGACGGTGTACCAGACGGTGGCCACCATCAACAGCGGGATGACCTGGTACGTCTGGTGGTAGACGAGCTGGGTCGAGTACAGCAGGTCCTGGACGGCGATGACGCTGACGATGGAGGTGCCCTTGAGGGTGCCGATCAGCATGTTCCCGGCGGGCGGCACGATGGAGCGCATCGCCTGCGGGAGCACGATCCGCCACCAGCGGCGCCACCGGCTCAGCCCGAGCGCCTGCGCGGCCTCGATCTGCCCGCCGCCGACGGAGAGGATCCCGCCGCGCACCACCTCGGCGGCGTAAGCGGCCTCGTGCAGGGTCAGTCCGATGACGGCGACCGCGACCGGGCCGAGCAGGTCGACCGTCTTCACGCCGAGGATCTGCGGGTAGAGCGCCCCGACGTTGAACCACAGCAGCAGCTGAACGAGCATCGGGATCGACCGGAACAGCCAGACGTATCCCCAGCTGACGGCCCTGAGCACGGGGTTGGCGGAGAGCCGGGCCGCCGCGAGCAGGGCGCCCAGCGCGAAGCCGAGCACCATCACCACGGCGGTCAGCCAGAGGGTGAGCCACAGTCCGCGCAGCACCGAGGCCGAGGTGAAGTGGTCGGCGACGACGCCCCACTGGAAGGCGTCGTTGCGCAGCACGGAGTCGACGGCGAGGCCGAGCAGGACGAGGACGACGGCCGCGGCCAGCCACTGGCCGTAGCGGCGTTGGGGGACGATGCGCGCGGCGTCGGCGGAGACGGGGGGCGCTGGTGCTTTGGCAAGGGTGTCGGAGGACATGCGAAGGCTCCGTGGCTCGTGGAACACGGTGATGCCTTCACACGGGCGCCGAGAACGGCGTCGTCCACGGCCGAGCCCCTCAGCACGGCCGCCGGTCGAGAGTACGGGCCCGGTCCGCCGGCCTGTCAAGGCCGTCCGGATGGTGAGCCACGCGTCTCATTTCCACGGACTGTGGTTGACGGGCCGTCGGAACGCCTGTTCCACTTGGCCCATGCATCCGCAGCAGTGGCTGGTCACGCGCTCCCACATCGACTTCGGTCGAGTGTGGTCCGCTTCCTGTTGAGCCGACCCTCCGCGCCCTGCTGCTCCTTCTCCTCCTTCCTCGCCTTCACACGCACCCCTCCCCTCGGCACGTCCGCGGCTCAGCAGCCGTCACAGGGGCAGCAGCAGTCACAGCTGGGGCAGTCGCAGTCGCGGCAGCAGCCCTCGCGCTTCTTCCGGGACCACGGTCCCTCGTACTCCTTCGCGCAGCACAGCTTGCAGGTGCAGCACAGCAGCCAGAACATCCCGCATCCGGCCCAGAACCCGCGCCGCCCCTGCGGCGGCTGGGACGCGGGCCCACCTCCGAATCCGCCGAAGTCACCGCCTCCTCCCCCGCCGTGGGGGCCTCCGCCGTACCCTCCCGCGCCGTGCGCTCCGCCGCCGGCGTACGGGTTGTGCGGGCCGCCCTGCTGCGGTGGCGTGCCGTAGGGCCCTGCCTGGTAGGGGTGCTGCGGCTGCCCGTACGGTCCGGGCTGCTGCGGCTGCCCGTACGGCCCGGGCTGGTGGGTCGCGCACGCTGGCACCGTGCCGAAGGCGCGGTCCACCGAGCGCCGCAGTTCGTGCACGAGGAGCAGATGGGCGAGGCGCCCGTCGGTGAACTCGACCTCGCGCAGCGCGAGCCGGATGCCGTGCACGGCGTCGTCGGCGAGCCGGTGGGCCTCGGCGAGCGAGGTGCCGGTGGCGGTGAGCGGGTTCCAGGCGCCCGACGCGGCGTCAGCCGCCCTGTCCTCCACGGCGTCCAGCAGGTGCGCGAGCCGCCCGAAGAGCCGGCCGGCCTCGGCCAGGGGCGCGGCGTTGCCGGGGCGCCCGGCGAGCAGCGCGGTGTGTGCGAAGGCGGCGGCGGTGGCGGTCTCGGTGGGTTCGGTGACGGTGAGGACCGGGGTGCCCGGGCCGGCGAGCGCCTCGATGCCGAGCTGCCGGTCCACGGCGTCGACCAGCAAGGCGGTGTCGAAGCCGACGGCCGAGCCGGTGCGGGCGCCGGCGCGGCCCCAGCTGCCGGCGACCCGGCGGGCGGCGAGCGCCACCGGGCGGCGGGCCAGCAGTCCGTCGCCGTCGGCGACGTGGTCGCGCACCTTGGCGGAGGCGAGCACCAGGGAGACGGCCGCGGCGAGCCGGGCGCCCTCGCCCCGGGCCACGGACGCGGTGCGCATCCCGCGCAGCGGGCACGGTCCGGCCGTCCGCCGCCACCGGCCGCCCTCGCGCTCGCCCTGAGCCTCCGTCAGAACGGAGACGAGCAGGCCGTCGTAGTTGGTCACCACCCGGGCGAGCTGGCCGTGGTCGGAGCGCAGCGCGAGGCACAGCCCGCACAGATGCGCCATCCACTCGGTCTTGAGCCGTTCACCGAGACGATGACTGCAAGGCCGGACTATTCCGAACAAGACGCTTCCCCCGTGGTCCGTACGACGCGGATTCGGCCGCATCGTATCGGCCACTCCGTTCACCCGTACGCCCCGCCCGTCACCCGGACGCCGCGAAGAATCATATTTCACTCACAGTCAGCAGCCGCATGGGTCAAGACCCTTGGGGTATCCGGCCTCTCGACGGATTCGCTGTGCACCAGTACCGTCACAAACCCCCCGCACGGCGTCTATCCACTTGGCGCGACATCCGCATCATGGACGACCATGGGGATGCGGAAAGGAAGAAAGACCGCTGTGAGAGGAGGCGTCCATGGGATCGGTGCGCAAGGCGAGTGCGTGGCTCGGCCTCGTCGACGACAACGATGACGAGCGCTACTACGACGACGACACGTACGAGGGGAACGAGCCCGGGGACGCCTGGGTCACGGACCCGAGGGTGAAGGTGGCTTCGGACACCGCCGAGGAGAAGGGCCGCCGGATCGGCACGGTGACCCCGGACAGCTTCCGGGACGCGCGGGCCATCGGCGAGCTGTTCCGGGACGGCGTCCCGGTGATCATGAATCTGACGGCCATGGAGCCCGCCGACGCCAAGCGCGTCGTCGACTTCGCGGCCGGGCTCATCTTCGGGCTGCGCGGGTCGATCGAGCGGGTGTCCACCCGGGTGTTCCTGCTGACCCCCGCCCACACGGAGATCGTGAACGGCGACCCGGCCGCGCACCGCGCGGACGGTTTCTTCAACCAGAGCTGAGGCGGGGCCGATCACCGGCCCCGCCTCCGCTCCCCGGCGGCTTACCGGAACGCGTCCAGTCCGGTGAGCGCCTTGCCGAGCACCAGCTGGTGCATCTCGACGGTGCCCTCGTAGGTGAGCACCGATTCCAGGTTGGTCGCGTGCCGCATCACGGGATATTCGAGGGAGATCCCGTTGGCACCGAGGATCGTGCGGGCCGTACGGCAGATGTCGATGGCCTCGCGGACGTTGTTGAGCTTGCCGAAGCTGACCTGCTCCGGACGCAGGCGGCCGGCGTCCATCCGCCGCCCCAGATGGTGGGCGAGCAGAATCCCCTTGTGCAGTTCGACCGCCATGTCGGCGAGCTTGGCCTGGGTGAGCTGGAACCCCCCGAGGGGCCGCCCGAACTGCTCCCGGGACTTCGCGTAGTCGACGGCGGTCTCGAAACAGGTGCGCGCCGCGCCCATCGCGCCCCACACGATGCCGTAGCGGGCGTGCGAGAGACAGCTGAGCGGGCCGCGCAGTCCGGTCACCCCGGGCAGCACGGCGTCGGCGGGCAGCCGTACGCCGTCCAGGACCAGTTCACTGGTGACGCTGGCCCGCAGGGACCATTTGTGCTTGATCTCGGGCGCCGAGAAGCCGGGGGTGCCCGTGGGGACGGCGAACCCGCGGATGCCCTCGTCGGTCTGCGCCCAGACGACGGCGACCCCGGCGACGGAACCATTGGTGATCCACATCTTGCGGCCGTTCAGCACCCAGTCGGTGCCGTCCTTCTTGGCGTACGTCCGCATGGCGGCGGGGTCGGAGCCGTGGTCGGGCTCGGTGAGGCCGAAGCAGCCGATGACCTCCCCGGCGGCCATCCGCGGCAGCCAGGCCTGCTTCTGCTCCTCGCTGCCGTAGCGGTGGATCGCGTACATGGCGAGAGAGCCCTGCACCGAGACGAGGGAGCGGATGCCGGAGTCGGCGGCCTCCAGCTCCAGACAGGCCAGCCCGTACTGCACGGCGCTGGCGCCCGCGCAGCCGTACCCGTCGAGGGACATGCCGAGCGCGCCGATGGCGCCGAGTTCCCGGGCCAGCTCGCGGATCTGCGGCAGCTCGCCGCTCTCGTACCACTCGGCGACGTACGGCAGCACCCGGTCCGCAGCCCAGCCGCGCACGGTGTCGCGGACGGCCAGATCCTCCGGTTCGAGGAGATCGTCCAGGCCGAGCGGGTCGGCGGGATCGAACGGCGGCAGCTTGGCGGACATGGACACGGGCACCCTCCGGCGGCTCGTGAGCGGCGGCACCAGCTGTTGACTAGCACCGCTAGTCTCGGATTCAGGGCGACGCTACGGCGCGGTCTGCCGTACGTCCAGCATCAGCCGCTCAGGCGGACACCCTGGACTCGGCCACTTCACGCGGCGCCGGCACCTCGACCTTGCCGTCCTCCGGCTCGCAGTGCATCACCCGCGGCAGGCGCAGCGCCATCACCGCGCCGAGCAGCAGGAGCCCCGCGCTGACCAGCAGCGTCACGTGGAGTCCGTGCACGAAGCAGTCCCGCGCGGCGCTGCGCAGGGCCGCGCCCGCCTCGCCGCCGAGCCGGCCCGCCACCACGTAGGCCTCGCCCAGCGAGTGGCCCGCGGCGGCCGAGGCCGACGTCGGCACCCCGGGCACCGAGGACAGGCCGGGCGTGTACGCCGCGTTCATCACGCTGCCCAGCAGGGCGATGCCGATACCCGCGCCCAGCTGGTACGACGTCTCGCCGATCGCCGCCGCCCCGCCGGCCTGCTCCTGCGGAGCCTCGCTCAGCATCGACTCGTACGCCCCGAAGAGGGTGGTCTCCAGGCCGAAGCCGAGCAGTACGAAGCCGGACAGCATCAGCGCGGCGTTGTCCTCGCGGCCCATCGCGGTCAGCAGCACCACCGCGCCCGCCGTCAGGCAGAAGCCGAACGCCACCATCCGGCGCGGCCCGAAGCGGCGCAGCATCCGCGCCCCGAACAGGCCCGCCGCCATCGCCGCCACGGTCAGCGGCAGCAGCCGCAGCCCGGTCTGCAGCGGGGAGAGTCCCAGCACCAGCTGGAGGTACTGCGCCGCGATCAGCTCCAGGCCGACCAGGGCGAGCATGGCCAGCACGATGCAGCCGACGGAGGTACTGAACGCCGGCCGGGCGAACATCGTCAGGTCGACCAGCGGATACGCCCGCCGCCGCTGCCGTCGAACGAACAGCGCCAGCAGGACGGCGCCGACGAGCAGGGGCAGCACGGTGAACGGGCCGGTCATGTCCTCCCCGCCGCCGAGGCGCTTCACCCCGAGCACGACGCCGAAGAGGCCGACCGCCGCCATCAGCGCGCCGACCACGTCCCAGGGACCCTTGCCGTCGCCCTTGGACTCGGGCAGCAGCAGCCGCCCCACCGGCAGGCTGACCAGCATCAGCGGAATGTTGACGAGGAAGACCGAGCCCCACCAGAAGTGCTCCAGCAGGAAGCCGCCGAGCAGCGGGCCGACGGCCGCGCCGACCGCGGCGACCGCGCTCCAGATGCCGATGGCGAGCGCCCGCTCCCGCCGGTCGGGGAAGACCTGGCGCAGGATCGACAGCGTCGCGGGCATGATCATCGCGCCGCCGACGCCGAGCAGCGCCCGGGCGACGATCAGCAGCTGGGCGTCGGGGGCGAAGGCGGCCAGCGCGGAGGCCACGCCGAAGAGGGCGTATCCGAGGAGGAGGATCCGTCTGCGGCCCACCCGGTCGCCGAGCGTGCCGAACAGGATCAGCAGCGCGGCGCAGACCAGCGGGTAGGTGTCGACGATCCAGAGCAGCTCTATCGCGCCGGGCCTGATGTCCTCGGTGACGGCGGGCACGGCCACGTGCAGCACCGTCGCGTCGACGGCGACCAGCAGCAGGCTGACGCAGAGGACGAGGAGCACGACCCAGCGGTTGGCACCGGCCCCGGCCGCCCGACGGCGCAGCCCGACGGCAGCCGTGGTCGTCCCGGACATGTACGTACCTCCCAGATGTTCCCTCGCGTTCGGCGGGCTCACGGAGGTGGGGACTCCGCCGTGACTCGGCCGGAGGAGCGGTGGTCTCCGGCCCGCGCAACGAATGGCGAGTGACACGTCAGCGTACGCGAGTCCGTGGCGGGGGCGCGTGGCGTGGCTCTCACCCGTCCGGCGGATCCGGTGTGGCGTGCGCCACTCCCGCTGCCGGGGGCCCGGCCGGGCCGGCCGTCCGTTTCGCCCGCCCGCCGATAATCGAGCCCGTGACCGATCTTGAGACGCGCCCCGCGCGCCCCACGCTGTCGCGCGCGGCGCCCGCCCTGCTGGGGTACGCGGCCGTCCGCGCCCTGGGGCTGCTCGCGCTGGCCCTGTGGAGCGCCGCGCGCGACAAGAGCGCGTACACCCTGCTGACCGCCCGCTGGGACTCCCTCTGGTACGTCAGGGTCGCCGAGCTGGGCTACGGCTACGAGGTCCGCCTGCCCAACGGCGACGTCCACTCCAACCTCGCGTTCTTCCCGTTGCTGCCGTGGCTGGAGCGGCTGGGGCACGCGGTGACCCCGCTGTCGTACGCGGACGCCGGGTTCGCCGTCGGCCTGCTCGCCTCGCTCGCCGCGGCCTGGGGGATCTTCGCGGTCGCCGACCTGCTGTACGGGCGCCGGGCCGGAGTGTGCGCGGTGCTGGTGTGGGCGGTGCTGCCGGTCGGGATCGTGCAGTCGATGGCGTACAGCGAGTCCCTGTTCACCGCGCTGGCCGCCTGGTCCCTGTACGCCGTCATCACCGGCCGCTGGCTCACCGCGGGTGCCCTCACCTGCGCCGCCGGACTCAACCGCCCCACTGCCGTCGCCCTGATCGCGGCCCTCGCCGTGGCCGCGCTGCTCGCGCTCCGCGAGCGCCGCGACGGCCCCCTCCGGCCCCTGGCCGCACTCGCGATCGCCCCCCTCGGCCTGGTCGGCTACCTGGGCTGGGTGGGCCACGAAATGGGCGACTACGGCGGCTACTTCGCGCTCCAGCGCGGCGCCTGGGCCCACACCTTCGACTACGGCGAGCACACCCTGGACGTGCTGACCTCCCTCCCGGTGGGCCACTTCGACTACCTCTCCGCGTTCCCCTTCGCCGATCTGATCGGCACGGGCGTCGTCCTCCTGGCCCTCGCCCTGCTGCCGTTGCTGATCCGCGAGCGCCCGCCGGCCGTACTGGTCGTGTACACGGTGCTCACCCTCGCGCTCGTCCTGGGCAGCCAGCAGATCTTCGCCAACGTCTCCCGCTATCTGCTCCCGGCCTTCCCGCTGTTCCTCCCGCTCGCCGCCGCCCTGCGCCGCCTCACCCTGCCCCAGCTGCTCCTCCTCCTCGGCCCGGCCGCCCTGGCCTCCGGCTCGTACGCGGGATATGCGCTCTTCGAACTGGGAGTTCCGTAATTATCCGACAGCGATATTTCGGGCCTGAACGGCCCCGTTATTAAGTAATTATCGAGGCGGCCGTTCACTCATTTGCCGCGCACCCGCCGGAGTCCGGCGCCGTTAGGGGGGATATGAACAATGCACGTGCTACCAGAGAGGGGCGCTATCGCCTCCTCGTACAGCGCCCGGTGGTGACCGCTTGCGAACTCCCGGCCAGGGCGCAGGCCACGGAGCCGCTTCTGCGGGAGTTCCTTGATCTGCTGAGCACACTGGAAGCCGATCTGGCACAGCGGTGGATCAAGACCGAGAGTCGATGATCTTTTCGGGATCGGAGCAGTCAGGCTGCGTCATGTACAACGAAGGACATCTCTCCCCACCCCTGGTGCCACCGGACGCGGCCTGGGACCCGGCCGAGGAACTGGCCTGGATGCTCCAGGAGGCCATGGAGGAGGAACTTCCCAGAATTCCCGGACCCCGCGACGAGGAATCGATCACCGCGCCGGCCGGAGGCACACCGCTGGGGGATCTCCAGGAGATCCCCGCGGAGCCGCCCCCACTGAGGCCCAGCCACCGCGGCCACCGCCGGATCGCCGAGCGCAAGCGCCGCGGCGCACTGCAGACCACGAGCTGTCTCGTCGCCGCGCTGGCGGCGGTCATCGCCTGCGGAGTGAGTTTCTTCAGCGGACTGGTCGCCTGCGAGCCCCTGCGGATGGTGGCAGCGGCCCGCGTGCCGGGCGGCATCGTCCCGTGGTGGCCCCTGCTGGTGTACGGCCCCTGGCTGGTCGCGTCGCTCTCCGTGCTGCGGGCCGCGCTCCACCAGCGCCGCGCCGTGCACTCCTGGTGCACCGTCCTGTTCTTCTCGGCGATCACCATCTTCCTGTGCGTCCTCCAGGCCCCGAAGACCGTGCTCGACACCACCGCCGCCGCCCTCCCCGGGCTCGCCTCCCTCGCCTGCTTCCAGCAGGCCGTCCGGCAGGTCACCCTCACCCGGGCGCCCCGGAAGTCGACGCCCCGGCACCGCAACCGGTGAACTCTTCCCGCTGACAGGGGGCCGTACGGTGCCTGGCTCATCACGAGCGGCGGACGGAACTGCCCAGGATCGAGCCGTCGTCCGCGATCTCCTTTCCCGGCGAGCCGTTCACGCCGCCGGCCGCCTCGTGGCGCACGGCAACCGCCTCCGCATCTGCGCTCGTTCGGACGTCGCGTTCCATCCGCACGTGCGTTGCGCGCCGTTCCCGCGAGGGCCGCGCTCAGGTGAGGGATGACCGCTCCGCCGCGCCGCCCCGGAACACCTGCCGGTACGTCTGCGGCGAGACCGTGGTGAGCCGGGCGAAGTGGTGGCGGAGATTGGCGGCCGTGCCGAAGCCGGCGCGGCGGGCCACGGACTCCACGGGGTCGTCGGTGGTCTCCAGCAACTCCTGGGCCAGACGGACCCGCTCCTGGAGGATCCACTGCAGCGGGGTGGTGCCGAGGGCCTCGCGGAAGCGGCGGGCGAAGGTGCGTTCGCCGAGGTGGGCCCGGCGGGCCAGCGCGGCCACGGTCAGCGGCTCGTGCAGGCGCTCCCGTGCCCAGTCCAGGACCGGGGCGAGACCGGTGTCGCGGCGGGCGCGGGGCACCCCGGCGAGCGGATTGGCGTACTGGCTCTGGCCGCCCTCCCGGTGCGGGGGTACGACCATCCGGCGGGCCACCTCGTTGGCGACCGCGGAGCCGCGGTCCTGGCGGACCAGATGGAGGCACAGGTCGATCACGGCACCGGTGCCGGCCGAGGTGAAGACGCCGCCGTCCTGGACGTAGAGCGCGGCCGGTTCGTAGGTGACGTCCGGGAACCGGTGGGCGAAGTCGGCGGCGTTCATCCAGTGGTTGGTCGCGCGCCGCCCGGTCAGCAGACCCGCGGCGGCGAGGACGTACGCGCCGCTGCACAGGGAGACGATCCGGCGTCCTCGCGCGTGGGCGGTGCGCAGCGCGTCGAGCAGCGGCTCCGGCGGATCCGTCTGCACCCGCCGCTCGACGGCGGCCACCACCACCGTGTCCGCCGCCACCAGGTCGTCCAGGCCGTACGGGGTGTGCAGGGTGAGCCCGGCGGTGGTGCGCAGCACGCCCGGTTCGGCGGCACACAGGCGCAGGTCGTACCAGGGGTCGCTGATGTCGCTCCGGTCGAGGCCGAACACCTCGCAGGGCACCGCGAGTTCGAAGGTGGGGGCGTTGTCGGTGACGGCCACCGCCACGACGTGCCGGTCCGGCCGCGCGGCGGACGCCGTCACGGCGTCCCTCCTGCCAGTCGTCATGACGGGAATTTAGCGCAGTGGGTCGTTTCTGCCACTGGCCGGTGGGGCGACCTGGCAGCGAGGCTCGACGGCATGCCTGATCAGAACCCCGCCGGGGGGCGGCTCACCGCCGCCCACGGCACCGCCCTGTACGTCGGCGCCGTGCTCGGCACCGGAGTCATCGCCCTGCCCGCGCTCGCCGCCGAGGTCGCCGGACCGGCCTCGCTGCTGGCCTGGCTCGGGCTCGCCGTGCTGTCCGCGCCGCTCGCGGCGGCCTTCGCCGCGCTCGGAGCGCGCCACCCGGACGCCGGGGGCGTGTCGACGTACGCCCGGCTGGCGTTCGGCGAGCGGGCCGCCGCGGTGGCCGGCTGGTGCTTCTACTTCGCCATCCCGCCGGGCGCGGTGGCCGCCGCGCTGTTCGGCGCCTCGTACGTCTCCGCCGCCCTGGGCGGCGGCACGGCCACCACCACGGTCACCGCCGCCGGGCTCATGCTCACCGTCACGCTGGTCAACGCCTTCGGACTGCGGATGACGGGACGCGCCCAGTTCCTGCTGTTCCTGCTGCTGCTCGCGCTGCTGACGACCGCCGTCCTCCTCTCCCTGCCGCACGCCCGCGCGGAGCACCTGCGCCCGTTCGCCCCGCACGGCTGGACGGCGGTCGGCCCGGCGGCGGCGCTGCTCGTGTTCAGCTTCGCCGGGTGGGAGGCGGTCACCCACCTCGCGGGCGAGTTCCGCAGGCCCGCGCGCGACCTGGCACGGGCCGCCGGCGCGGCCGTGGTGATCGTCGGAGTCCTCTACCTCGCGGTCGCCTTCGCGGTCGTGGCCGTTCTCGGCCCCGCCGCGGCCGGCTCCGACGCCCCCCTCGGCGACCTGATGGCCCTCGGCCTCGGCGGCGGCGCCCGCCCGCTCGCGGCCCTCGCCGCCGTCCTGCTCACCCTCGGCACCATGAACGCCTACTACGCCGGCGCCGCCAAACTCGGCGCCGCCCTCGGCCGCGACGGCGTCCTGCCCGCCTGGTTCGCCCAGGGCAGCACCGCAGGCGAGACCCCGCGCCGCAGCCTCTTCTTCGTCTCCGCCCTCGCCGGCCTGGCCCTGCTCACCGTCACCGCCACGGGCACCGGCGCCCTGCCCGCCGTGATGCTCTCCTCCGGCTCCTTCGTCGTCGTCTACGCGATCGGCGTGGCCGCCGCGATGCGCCTCCTCCCCCGCCGCAGCTCACCACCACCGGCCACAGCAGGTAGAGGCCCGACAGGGCCAGCAGGAGCAGGACCGCCGCCAGGGCCGCCCAGGCCGACGTCCGGCCCGCGCTGCGGCGGGGGAGGAGGCG
>NZ_MUND01000395.1 GCF_002154375.1 Streptomyces glaucescens
TTGCGGACACGGCCTAGGCGTAGCGGCCCTCGAACCAGGCTCGGGCGGCCAGGGTGTGCAGGGGGAAGGCCAGCTCCTCGGGTCCGCGCAGGAGGTGCCAGCCCTCCGTTTCGTCGGTGGCGGCGGAGACGGGCAGGCTGTCGGCGGGGCGTTCGGGGAGGAGTCCGAACAGCAGCAGGTGGCCGTCCGGGGAGGCCGCGGCGTCGATGAGGCGGACGTCGCGGGCCGCCGCGTCGATGCCGGTCTCCTCCTTGAGTTCCCGGACGACGGCCTGGCGCCAGTCCTCGCGGTGGTCGACGTAGCCGCCGGGCAGTGCGACGCCTCCGCGCGCGGGGGCCACGGTCCTGGTGATGACGACGAGGGCGGTGCCCTCGGTGTCGTACACGGGCTGCAGGGCGACCGCGACCGGCAGGGGGTTGCGGTAGGCGACGGTGCCGCAGGAAGGGCAGGTGCGGGGCCAGTCGGAGACGCCCTCTCCGTAGGGCGTACCGCAGCTCGAACAGTGGGAGCCGGGGCCGGAGTTCGCGCGCTGGGATTCGGACACGCCGCGGACTGTATCCGATCACGGAGAGGGTGTCCCGGGGGTGGCGGGTCAGTGGCCGTGGGAGAGGGACTTCGCGGACACGGGGAAGTCGAAGTAGGTGTCCGGGTAGGGCTCGGGCTTGTAGGTGAAGTGCCACCACTCCTCGGCGAGGTTGACGAATCCGAGGGCTTCGAGGGTGTTCTTCAGCAGCAGCCGGTTGGCTCGCTGCTCGCCCTGGACGCGTGGGTCGAGGGTGTGGGAGAGGGTGTCGAAGCAGTCGAACGCGGTGCCCATGTCGACGGAGTTGTCGGGAGAGCGTTCGTCCTGGGGGGCGTAGCAGGGCACCAGGGGCCGGCCCGGGACGTACGGCCTGGTGGGCTTCGCGGGGAGCTTCACGATCGTGAGGTCGACGGTGGAGCCGCGGCTGTGTCCGGACTTCTCGGCGATGTAACCGTCCGCGAAGAGCCGGGTCTTGTCGACCCTCGGGTAGAACTCGTCCTTCATCGCCTGGTCGTCGAGGTCCTTCGCCCAGCGGACGAAGTGGTCGACCGCGCGTTGCGGCCGGTAGCAGTCGTAGACCTTGAGGGTGTAGCCCTGGCGCAGCAGCTTCGTCTGGGCCCGGTGGAGGGCTTCGGCGGCGGGGCGGGTGAGGATGCACAGGGGCTGCCGGTAGCCGTCGATGCGCTCGCCCACGAAGTTGTGCGGGGTGAAGTAGCGCATCTCCTGGAGGATCGTGCGGTCCACGGTGCGCAGTGCGACGAAGTCCTCCGGCGCGGTGGGGCCGGTGGTGGGCCGGGCGGTGGCGGTGGGCGCGGCGGCGGTCATGGCCAGCAGGGTGGCGGCGGCGGTGACCAGGCCGCGGGCCAGGAGGGAGATTCGTGTCATGTCGCCTGCGTCTACCAGGCGGTGGGGGTGGCAGGGAAGTGATCGGACGCGGGTCCGCGCGCGATCGTGCGTACGACCGCCCGCGTCCGGTCCGTGGTGGCGCGCCGAGCTTTTCGTACGCTGTGTGACCGGCCGGGAATGCTGCGTGAACGTCTCATGAACTGCGCCAAGGCGTGCGGGGGTGGCGACATCATGCTCCCGTGCACACCTGGTCGGACACGCTCCGCTTCGCATTCCAGCCGGTGGTCAACCTGTCCACCGGCGGTGTCGCGGCACTGGAGATCCTCGCCCGCCCGGAGACCGGCGACGTCCTGGCCGAGGCCCGCCGGGATCCCGAACTCGACGGCCGGCTGGCCGTGCTCGCGGTCCGGGCGGCCGTGCGTCACGAGACGCTGCTGCCGCTGCACGTCAACGTGTTCGCCGGGACCCTGGCCGACCTCGGCGGGCTCACCCAGCTGTACGACGCGGTGCGGGCGGCGGGGCGGCTGCCCTGGGAGGTGACCGTGGACGTGGTCCCGCCGTACACCCATGTGCCGCGACAGGGCCTGCTGGACGCGGTCGCCGCCCTGCGGGAGCGGGGCTTCCGGGTCAGCGCGGACGGGGTCGGAGACGGCGACGTACCCCTGCGCCTGCTCGTGGACCTGGCGCCCGATCTGGTGAAGCTGGACGGCTCGCTGCTGTCCCGGCCGGCCGCCGTGCGGGCCATGCGGACACTGTGCGACGAGTCGGGAGCGCTGCTCGCCGTCGAGGGCGTGGAGACCGAACTGCAGTGCGCGGCCGCGCGGTCGGCCGGGGCGCAGCTGGCGCAGGGCACGCTGTTCGCCCCGCCGGCCAGGCTGCCCGCGGCGGACGTGTACGTTCCACCCCGCTCCCCCGGCCTGGGCGCGGTGTCGCGGGCCGGGCCGTCGGTGCGGGAGTTCGTGCGGCCGGCCGCCCTGCTGCCGGACACCGCGTCCGCGGCCCAGGTGCGGGCGCTGCTGACCGGGTCGCCGGACGTGTCCGGGGTGCTGCTGGTGGACCGGAACGGGGTGCCGGTCCGCTCGGTGCACCGGTCCCGGTTCCTGCTGTCGATGTCGGGGCGGTACGGGCACGCGCTGTACGCCGACCGGCCCGCCGCCAGACTGGGCGATCCGCCCCGGACGGTGGGGATCGACGCCACCGCGTGGGAGGTGCTGGACGTGGTGGCGGACGGGGAGCGGGACCGTACGTCGGACGACGTCGCCGTCGTCGACGCGTACGGGCGGTGCGTGGGCGTCGTCCGCCTCGCCGACCTGGTGCGGGCGCTGGCCGAGTCCCGTGTCGAGGAGGCGGCAGGGCTCAATCCGCTGACCCGGCTGCCGGGTTCGGACGCGATCACCGGTGAGGTGGACCGGCGGATCGCGGACGGGCGGGCGTTCGCGCTGAGCTGGCTGGACGTGGACCACTTCAAGCAGGTGAACGACGGGGCCGGGTTCGCGGCGGGCGACGAACTGATCCGGTCGGTGGGGCGGGCGCTGCAGCTCGCGGCGTCGGGGAGTGTCCGGGTGGGGCACATCGGCGGGGACGACTTCCTGGTGCTGGCGGACCCGGAGGGC
>NZ_MUND01000396.1 GCF_002154375.1 Streptomyces glaucescens
CCTGGGTGATGCCGATCGGCAGGACGTCGTAGCGCGTCCGGTCGATGGCCTTGAGGACGGCGCCGGCGGTGACCACGGAGATCCCGTGTTCGGAGCTGCGCCCGCCGAACACGACGGCCACGCGCGGCTTGCGAGGCGACTGCTCAGGGCTCTGGGGGAGGTTCTCGCTGCTCATATCGCGATGAGAGTACCCGTAGGCAGGGTCCTGGGGCAGCGTCCGCCCCGCGGGTTCGCTCAGCGTCGCTCGGGCTTCGCACTGCGCGACATCAGCTCCTTGAGGGCCACCACCGGCGGCTTGCCCTCGTGCACGATGCCCACGACGGTCTCGGTGAGGGGCATGTCGACACCGTGCCGGCGGCCCAGATCCAGCACCGACTGGCAGGACTTGACGCCCTCGGCGGTCTGCCTGGTGACCGCGATGGTCTCCGCGAGGGTCATGCCCTTGCCGAGGTTGGTGCCGAAGGTGTGGTTGCGGGACAGCGGCGAGGAGCAGGTGGCCACCAGGTCACCGAGACCGGCGAGTCCGGAGAAGGTCAGCGGGTCGGCGCCCATCGCCAGGCCCAGGCGGGTCGTCTCCGCGAGGCCCCGGGTGATCAGCGAGCCCTTGGCGTTGTCGCCGAG
>NZ_MUND01000397.1:0-1399 GCF_002154375.1 Streptomyces glaucescens
TGGGCGGAGCTGCGGAAGCGCTGGGCGGAGCTGCGGAAGCGCTGGGCGGAGCTGCGGAAGCGCTGGGCGGAGCTGCGGAAGCGCTCGTTCGGGCAAGGGAGTTGTCCACAACGCGGTGGTAGTCCACCGGTCGCGGTGGGCGGCGGCGAGAGGCCTCATCGTGGGGTCGAAACCGATCGCTCGCCGAAGGTGGTGGCCCCGTGTCCCTCGCTCCCTCGCCCGCTCCCCTGTCTCCCCGCCCGCCCGGCACCGACGTCCCCGCCACGTGCGAGGTGCCCCAGTTCGCTCCGATCCGGGTGCGCGGCGGGCGTCATCGGCTGCGGCGGCTCGTACGGCACCGGCAGCGGGCGATGGCCGCCGGGCTCGCCGTCACGGCCGCCGCGCTCCTCGCGGCCGGCTCGGGCGCTCCCGCGGAGCCGCCGCCCGGCGACCGGGCCCGCGGGCACCCCGTGGCGGACCGGCCGCCCGGACGGCCCGCCGCGGCGCGGGTGACCGCGCCGGTGAGGATCGCGGACGCGGCCACGGTACGGCTGCTGCGGCCCGGCGACCGGGTCGACGTGATCGCCGCGGAGGAGGCGGCGACCGGCGGCGAGGCTCATGTGGTCGCACGTGGGGCGCGGGTGACCGAGGTGCCCGAACCGCTGGACGGCACCTCGGGCCACACGGTGGACGGGGGCGCGCTGGTCGTGCTGTCGGTGCCCCGGGCCACCGCCGCGCGCCTGGTCGGCGCGAGTGCGACGGCTCGGCTGGCGGTGACGCTGTGCTGAACCGGAGTGGTGGGCGCCTGTTGCCCGACGCGCTGTCGAGTCGCCCGTCGGAGGGAGGGAAGTGGACAGGGCGGCCGCACCCTGACGTAAGTTGCGGAGCGTTTCGTTCCACACCGTGCGCGTGCGAGGAGAGTCCCCCAGGTGAGCGAGAAGAAGGATCCGAGTGTCCTGCAGGGCTTCAAAGCCTTCCTGATGCGCGGGAACGTCGTCGACCTGGCGGTGGCGGTGGTCATCGGCGCCGCCTTCACCAACGTCGTCAACTCGGTGGTGAAGGGGATCATCAATCCGCTGGTCGGAGCGATCGGCACCAAGAATCTCGACAGCTACAGCTCGTGCCTCAAGGCCCCGTGCGAGGTCTCGGCGGACGGCACCGTGCGCAGCGGTGTGCCGATCATGTGGGGCTCGGTCCTCGGCGCGACGCTCAGCTTCCTGATCACCGCGGCGGTCGTCTACTTCCTGATGGTCCTGCCGATGGCGAAGTACCTGGCGCGCCAGCAGGCCCGCAGGGAGGCGAGGGAGGGCACCAAGGAGGTCGTCGAGGTGACGGAGCTGGAGGTGCTCAAGGAGATCCGCGACGCGCTGGTCGCGCAGCGGGGACCGAGCCGCACCGAGTCCTAGGCCGTGTCCGCAAA
>NZ_MUND01000397.1:1409-7432 GCF_002154375.1 Streptomyces glaucescens
CGGACACGACCTAGGGGGTGTGCGAGGGCCCACGGGCGGCGGCCCGGCGGGCCCGCCCGGGTCTACAGGTGGTGCGGGGGCTTCTCGTCGAGGAAGCGCTTCAGGTCGTCCGCGGCGTCGCCGCCGCCCCGCCGCTCGCCCCAGCCCCGGTCCGTGTCGTCGGAGGACTGCTCGTCCAGCGGGTCGTCGAAGATCAGCGCGGCCTTGGGGTCGCGCGGCTCGGGGGTGGCGGCGGTGCTCATGTCCCCAGGGTACGGCCCGCCCTCTCGTGAACGCCTTCACAAGACTTTTTGCCCGGTTTCTGCTGTTCTGGGACTCATGATGTCCCGTTCGAGTCCGCCGCCCGTCCCGGCGGGCGGACAGGTCCCCGGAAGGCCACTGCGCAGGCTGACCGCGCGGGCCCGCGCCGAGGCCCACCGCACCGCCACACCGCTGGAGCTCTTCTTCGACCTGTGTTTCGTCGTGGCGGTCGCCCAGGCGGGCCTCCAGCTGGTGCACGCCGTCGCGGAGGGGCACGCGGGCGAGGGCATCCTGAACTACGCGATGGTCTTCTTCGCCATCTGGTGGGCCTGGATGAACTTCACCTGGTTCGCCTCGGCGTACGACAACGACGACGCGCTGTACCGCGTGGTCACCCTCGTCCAGATCTCCGGTGTCCTGGTGCTGGCCGCCGGCGTGTCACGGGCCTTCGACGACCATGACTTCCTGCTCGTCTGGCTCGGCTACGTGATCATGCGGCTGGCACTGGCCGCGCAGTGGCTGCGCGCCGCGAGATCCGCGACCGGCCCGGAACGCACCACGGCGCTGCGGTACACGGCCGGTGTGCTGCTCTGCCTGGCCGGCTGGCTCGGACTGGTGCTGCTGCCCGAGCCCGCGCGTCCATGGCTGTTCCTCGTGATGGCCGTCGTGGAACTGTGCGTGCCCGTCCTCGCCGAGCGGGGCTTCGAGACGCCGTGGCATCCGCGCCACATCGCGGAGCGGTACGGGCTGTTCACGATCATCGTGCTGGGCGAGACCATCACCGCGGCGACCGTGGCCGTGAAGTCGGGCGTGGACGATCATCATGCGCTCGGCGAGCTGCCGCCGATCGCCACGGGTGGCCTGTTGATCGTGTTCTCCGCGTGGTGGATCTACTTCGTGGTGCCGATCCACGGCCATCTGCGCTCCGACAGACAGGCGTTCCTCTGGGGTTACGGCCACTACCTGGTCTTCGCCTCGGCCGCCGCGATCGGCGCGGGCCTGGAGGTGGCCGTCGAGCAGGCGACCGGCAAGGCGCACATCTCCACGCTGTCCGCCTCCGCCGCGGTGACCCTCCCCACGGCGCTCTATCTGCTGACCGTGTGGGCCCTGCACTCCCGGCACTTCAAGATGGGCATCGCCCAGCAGGCGGTGCTGCCCGTGGCCGCCCTGCTGGTCATCTGCTGCACCTTCCTGGGACACGGTGCGGTCCTCGCGGCCGGCGCGGTGACGGCACTGGCGGTCGCAACCGGCGTGACCCTGACGGCGCGCAGGGCGGGGCGGGCCAGACTGACCCCATGACCCTCATGACGGTTGACGCACTGACGGATGTGGCGGGCCTGCGGGTGGGACACGCGACGCGCGCCGGCGGTGGCTGGCTCACCGGCACCACCGTGGTCCTCGCCCCGGAGGGCGGGGCCGTCGCCGCCGTGGACGTACGCGGCGGCGGGCCCGGCACCAAGGAGACCGACGCGCTGGACCCGCGCAACGTGGTGCAGAAGGTCGAGGCGATCGTGCTGACCGGTGGCAGCGCCTACGGGCTCGACGCGGCGTCGGGGGTGATGGCCTGGCTGGAGGAGAGAGGACGGGGGGTGCGCGTGGGGGCGGATCCCGCGCACGTCGTGCCGGTGGTGCCCGCCGCGTGCGTCTTCGACCTGGGGCGCGGCGGCGACTTCCGGGCCAGGCCGGACGCGGCCGTCGGCCGGGAGGCCGTCGAGGCCGCGGCGGCGAGCGAGCCCGGCGCACCCGTGCGGCAGGGGTGCGTGGGCGCCGGTACGGGGGCCGTGACCGGTCTGCTGAAGGGCGGGGTCGGCTCCGCGAGCACGGTGCTCGACTCGGGGATCACGGTCGGCGCGCTGGTGGTGGCCAACGCGGTGGGTTCCGTGGCGGATCCGGAGACGGGGGTGCTGTACGGGGAGTTGTTCGAAGGGCGCGTGGAGTATCCGCAGGCTCCTGTCCACGAGGCCGCGCGGCGGCGCCTCGCCGAGGTGGCGGCCCGGACCGCGCCTCCGCCGCTCAACACCACGCTCGCGGTGGTCGCCACCGACGCCGCCCTCTCGAAGGCCCAGGCCCAGAAGCTGGCCGGCACGGCCCACGACGGGATCGCGCGCGCCGTACGGCCGGTGCACCAGCTCAACGACGGCGACACGGTGTTCGCGCTGGCGACCGGGGCGCGGGCGCTCGACACGGGCAGCCCGCTCGCGCTCAACGAGATCCTCGCCGCGGGCGCGGACCTGGTGACACGCGCGATCGTACGAGCCGTGCGCGCCGCGGAACCGGTGGACGGGCCGGGCGGGATCTGGCCCACTTACGGGGAGCTGTACGGGAGCCGCCGAGAGGGCCGGCTGGGGTGACAACACCGCCCCCACCAGGCACTCCTGTCGGATCGTCGGATCGCGAGGGAACCCGCCGCGCCGTCCGCTCGTTTTCCTCGCGCACGTTTTCTCGGTTCCCGGACATGATGTCCGACCGAGGGGCTACGGTATGCACCCACAAGGTGACATGCAGCAACGCCGGGAGAAACCTTGAGCGTTCCGTACGAGACCGCACCGTACGAACCACACGAGTCGCCCGAGTCTCCGGAGGAGCATCTCGCGCGACTGCTCGGCCGCGCCCTGAACTCGTTCGAGCTGCCCGACGAGACGATCAGATGCCTGGACGGCGCGCTGGCGTACGACAGTTCGCTGCACTCCGCGCACCACAGCGCGGGGCTGCACCGCGAGACGTACCGGCACACCTGGCTGCTCGCCGACGGCTCGGCGCTCACGCTGTGGGAGCTCGTGCACAACACCGCGCGGGGCCGTGCGGCGCAGCACGAGGTGTACGTCGACGAGGAGGAGTTGCGCACCGCGACCACGCGGCTGCCGCTGCCGCCGGACGCGCCGGACTTCGAACTTCCCGTGCTGGTGCAGTCGCCGCCGGTGCAGGGACCGAGGCACGCGTATGTGCCGGACGACTCGGCGGACCACGCGCGCCGGCTGCTGCGCCGCGCGGAGAACGCGGACCGGCCGGGCGCGGAGACGGCCGCGTTGCTGGCCACGGCGTGCGCGCACCAGATCACCCAGGCGTTCGGGCGCCCGTGCCGTGCGGGCCGCGCCGGTCTGGGCTTCTCGCTCTACGAGCACGCGTTCCTGCTCAGCGACGGCGCGGAGATCTCCCTGTGGGAGGTGGAGCACACGGCCACGCCCGACGGGCGGCACATGTGCGAGGTGTACGCCTCCGAGGAGGCGGCGCGGGAGGCGATGGAGCGCCGGGCGGCGCAGATGTCCTGAGCCCCGGACTCGGACCGGGTTGCCCGGTGGCTCAGCTGCCGCCGGCCAGTCTGCGGGCCAGCACCGCGAAGGCGGCCCGTTCCGCGGGGGTCAGCTCGACGCACTCCAGGTGAGGGGCGCTCTGACGCTGCTGGGGGAGCGCGGCGAGGGGGCGTGCGCCGGTGCGTTCGGCGGCCCACGCGCCGGCTCCCGCGGGGGCGGGCCCGGGGCGTCCGCGGCGCAGCATGCGGGTCAGGCCGGTCAGCCAGGCGACGGCCGCCAGGGCGAGGACGGCGACGCCCGCCCACTGGAGGATCGAGACATGCTCAGGCATGTGGTCCAGTAGACACCACGGTCCGGGACTTACGCCCCGGACCGTGATCTATCTCGCAGGTGCGACACAGCACGCTCATGCCCCTCAACGGGACATTGTTGTACGACCCTTCGGGCGCCCTCCGCGTCCCACCCGCCTTACGCGGCCGCCACCGGCTGCTTGGGCCCGGGCGCCGCGGTCGCGGCCGGACCGTCGGTCACCGGGGCCGTCTCCGCGCCGGGCACCGGCTTGCGCAGCCCCTTCAGCAGGATCACCAGGCCCGCCGTGACCGCCGTACCGGCCGCGATGGCCAGCAGGTAGAGGAACGGCTTGCCGATCAGGAAGGTGACCCAGACACCGCCGTGCGGGGCGCGCAGGGTGGAGCCGAACATCATGGTCAGGGCGCCGGTGACCGCGCCGCCCGCCATGGAGGCGGGGATCACCCGCAGCGGGTCGGCGGCGGCGAACGGGATCGCGCCCTCGGAGATGAAGGAGGCACCGAGCACCCAGGCGGCCTTGCCGTTCTCGCGTTCGGCGGGGGTGAACAGCTTCCTGCGGACGGTGGTGGCGAGGGCCATGCCCAGCGGCGGGACCATGCCGGCGGCCATCACCGCGGCCATGATCTTCATCGCCGAGTCGCTGGGCGCCGCGACCGAGATGCCGGCCGTGGCGAAGGTGTACGCGACCTTGTTGACCGGGCCGCCGAGGTCGAAGCACATCATCAGGCCGAGCAGGACGCCGAGGAACACGGCGTTGGCGCCGGAGAGACCGTTCAGCCAGTCGGTCAGGCCCTGCTGCGCCTCGGAGATCGGCTTGCCGATGACCACGAACATCAGGAAGCCGACGACCGCCGTCGAGACCAGCGGGATCACCACCACCGGCATGATGCCGCGCAGTACGGCCGGGATCCGGATGCGCTGGATCGCGAGGACCACAGCACCGGCGATCAGACCGGCGACGAGTCCGCCGAGGAAGCCCGCCCCGATGGTCAGGGAGATCGCGCCGCCGACGAACCCTGGCACGAGTCCGGGCCGGTCGGCCATGCCATAGGCGATGTAACCGGCGAGGACCGGGACGAGGAAGCCGAAGGCCGCCGCGCCGATCTGGAAGAAGAGCGCGCCCCAACTGTCGGCCTGGCCCCAGTCGAAGTGCTCGATGACGGACTTCGCCTCGTTGATCTGGTAGCCGCCGATCGCGAAACCGAGGGCGATGAGCAGACCGCCGGCCGCGACGAACGGGACCATGTAGCTGACGCCGGACATCAGCCACTTGCGCAGCTTGGTGCCGTAGCCCTCGCCGGGCTCACCGGCGCGCTCCACCGGCGTGCCACCGGGCTTGGGGGCGCCCGTCACCTCGCCGCGCGCCGCCTTCTCGCGCACCTCGGTGATGAGCTGGGCGGCGCGGTTGATGCCCGCCTTCACACCGACGTCGACGGTGGGCTTCCCGGCGAAGCGGTCCTTGTCGCGGACGGGGACGTCATGGGCGAAGATCACGCCGTCCGCGGCGGCGATGACGGCCGGGTCGAGCCGGGCGTAGCCCGCCGATCCCTGGGTCTCGACGACGACTTCGACGCCTGCCTCGCGGCCCGCGTTCTCCAGGGACTCGGCGGCCATGTAGGTGTGGGCGATGCCGGTGGGGCAGGAGGTGACGGCGACGACACGGAAGGGGCGCGCGTCCTCGCCGCCGCCCGCTCCCTCTCCCGCACCGACGGCACCCTCGGGGGAAGCGGCCGGAGCGACGGCGCCCGCGGCGGAGGTGCCAGCGGCCGTGGTGTCCGTGGCGGTGGTGTCCGTGGCGGCGTCGGCGGAGGCCGCCGCCGACGCCGCCACGGAGTCCTCGGATGCGGAGCCGCCCTCGGCAGTCGCCGGGGGTTCTTCGCCGCGGATGAGCGCCGCCGCGCCGGCCGGGTCGCCTGCCGCGCGCAGGGCGTCGGTGAACTCGGTGTTCATCAACTGCCGGGCGAGCGACGACAGGATCGTCAGATGGGCGTCGTCGGCACCGGCGGGGGCGGCGATCAGGAAGATCAGGTCGGCCGGGCCGTCCGCCGCGCCGAAGTCGACACCGGCAGCGCTGCGCCCGAAGGCGAGCGTCGGCTCGGTGACGTGGGCGCTGCGGCAGTGCGGAATGCCGATGCCGCCGTCGAGCCCGGTCGGCATCTGCGCCTCGCGCGCCGCCACGTCGGCGAGGAAGCCCTCCAGGTCGGTCACCCGGCCCAGGGCGAC
>NZ_MUND01000398.1 GCF_002154375.1 Streptomyces glaucescens
CCGGGTCCAGGACGTCCTGGAGGCGCTGGAGTCCTTCGAGGCGCCGGCGGCCGGCAAGGACGGCGGGGTCAAGGCCGGTGCGACGGTGGGCGCGCCCCGATCGGGTGGCAAGTCGTCGGACGGGTAGTCAGGAGGCGGTGCGTGGGTGTTTCCTGGGGTCTTTGGCCACGTCGCCGACGTGGCCTTTGGCCAAGCCTTTGACGGCGTGTTTGGCAAGCAGTCCGACGGTTAGCCACTCAAAAGGGGTGTCATTCTCCAGATCAAACACGCATCCGCTCGATGACACACCGTTCTGGCCCCTAGGATTCCACCTATCACCTCACCGGTCTCATTCGACAGGAACCCCATGAGCGACACTTCCCCCTACGGCTTCGAGCTTGTGCGGCGTGGGTACGACCGCGCTCAGGTGGACGAACGTATCTCCAAGCTCGTCTCCGACCGTGACAGTGCTCTCGCCCGCATCACCGCTCTGGAAAAGCGCATCGAGGAGCTCCACCTCGAAACGCAGAACGCCCAGGCCCAGGTAAGCGACGCCGAGCCGTCGTACGCCGGTCTCGGTGCCCGCGTCGAGAAGATCCTGCGGCTCGCCGAGGAAGAGGCCAAGGACCTGCGCGAGGAGGCCCGCCGCGCGGCCGAGCAGCACCGTGAGCTGGCCGAGTCGGCCGCCCAGCAGGTGCGCAACGACGCCGAGTCGTTCGCGGCGGAGCGCAAGGCGAAGGCCGAGGACGAGGGCGTCCGGATCGTCGAGAAGGCGAAGAGCGACGCCGCTCAGCTGCGCGCCGAGGCGCAGAAGGACGCGCAGTCCAAGCGCGAGGAGGCCGACGCGCTGTTCGAGGAGACCCGCGCCAAGGCCGCGCAGGCCGCCGCGGACTTCGAGACGAACCTGGCCAAGCGCCGCGAGCAGTCCGAGCGGGACCTGGCGTCGCGCCAGGCCAAGGCCGAGAAGCGCCTCGCCGAGATCGAGCACCGCGCGGAGCAGCTGCGCCTGGAGGCCGAGAAGCTGCGCACCGACGCCGAGCGCCGGGCCCGCCAGACGGTGGAGACCGCCCAGCGCCAGGCCGAGGACATCGTGGCCGACGCCAACGCCAAGGCCGACCGGATCCGTTCGGAATCCGAGCGCGAGCTGGCCGCCCTCACCAACCGCCGCGACTCGATCAACGCCCAGCTCACGAACGTGCGCGAGATGCTCGCCACGCTCACGGGCGCCGCGGTGGCCGCCGCCGGCACGCCGGCCGAGGACGAGCCGATCTCCCGCGGGGTGCCGGCTCAGCAGTCCCGGTAACGGGCACCTCCCCGGTCCCAGCACCACGTGCAAAGCCCTCCGCCACTCCGGTGGCAGAGGGCTTTGTCCCGTTCTAGCGTGGCCGCATGATCGAGCTCGAGGGGCTGACCAAGCGGTACGGCGAGAAGGTGGCGGTCAACAACCTGACCTTCACCGTGAGACCGGGCATCGTCACCGGGTTCCTCGGTCCGAACGGCGCGGGCAAGTCCACCACGATGCGGATGATGCTGGGCCTGGACCGGCCGACGGCCGGGGACGTGCGGATCGACGGCAGGCACTACGACCGGCTCAAGGACCCGCTGAAGTACATCGGCGCGCTGCTCGACGCGAAGGCCGTGCACGGCGGGCGCAGCGCCTTCAGCCATCTGCTGTGCCTGGCGCAGAGCAACGGCATCCCGAGGAAGCGGGTGCACGAGGTGCTGGACACCGTCGGTCTGACGGCGGTGGCACGCAAGAAGGCCAAGGGGTTCTCGCTCGGCATGGGCCAGCGGCTGGGCATCGCCGCCGCGCTGCTGGGCGATCCGCGGATCCTGATGTTCGACGAGCCGGTCAACGGGCTCGACCCGGAGGGCATCCACTGGATCCGGACGCTGATGAAGTCGCTGGCCGGGCAGGGCCGGACGGTGTTCGTGTCGAGTCATCTGATGAGCGAGATGGCGCTGACCGCGGACCATCTTGTGGTGATCGGGCAGGGCAGGCTGCTCGCCGACACGTCGATGGCGGACTTCATCGCGCGGAACTCGCGCAGTTACGTCCGGATCCGCACCCCGCAGCCCGAGCGGCTGCTCGATGTGCTGCACGAGGCCGGGATCACGGCCGTGGAGGCCGGCGGCGGGGCGTTCGAGGTGGACGGCGAGAAGCCGGAGCGGATCGGTGAGCTGGCCGCGCAGCAGCAGGTGGTGCTGCATGAGCTGAGCCCGCAGCAGGCCTCCCTGGAGGAGGCGTTCATGCGGCTGACCGCCGGGTCGGTCGAGTACCACGCCCACTCCGGCGCGCCGGCGGGTCCGCAGTGGGGCAATGACTGGAAGAAGGGGTGAGGGGCGTGGCGGCCACCCAGGTCATCCGGTCCGAATGGACGAAGATCCGCTCGGTCGCGTCCACAGTATGGACACTTTCTCTCACCCTACTGGTCACCATCGCGCTGGGAATGCTCATTTCCGCGCTTTCGAAGAACGAGTTCGACAACATGAGCGCCCGGGACAGACTGTCCTTCGACCCGACGTTCATCAGTTTCGCGGGAATGAGTCTCGGCCAGCTCGCGATGATCGTGTTCGGGGTGCTCGTGGTATCCAACGAGTACAGCTCCGGCATGATCCGCACCTCGCTGGCCGCCGTGCCCCAGCGCGGCACCTTCCTGTTCGGCAAACTCGCCGTCGCCACCGTGCTCGCCCTGGCCGTCGGCATGGCCACCAGCTTCGCCGCCTTCCTCCTCGGCCAGGCGATGCTGGGCGACCTCAGGGCGTCGATCGGTGACCCGGGGGTGCTGCGCGCGGTGATCGGCGGCGGGCTCTACATGACCCTCATCGCGATGTTCTCGATGGGCGTCGCCGCGATGCTGCGCTCGCCGATGCTGTCGCTGGGCATCCTCATGCCCTTCTTCTTCCTGATCTCCAACATCCTGGGCAACGTCGGCGCGACCGAGAAGATCGGCCGGTTCCTGCCGGACCAGGCCGGCAACAGGATCATGCAGGTGGTGCCGCCGGTCGACGACGACACCCCGTACGGCCCCTGGGGCGGGCTCGGGATCATGGCATTGTGGGTGGTCGCGGCCCTGCTCGGCGGATACGTGCTGCTCAAGCGGCGGGACGCCTAGACACGGCGGCGGCGAACCTCACAGGCAGGTTTTACTCGCCCTTGAAGGGAACCGTCAGCGCCTCGATATCCTCCTAACCCTTACGGGGGCGTGTGCCCCGCTGTCCTGAACCTGTCGATGGGTGCGGAGCATGATCGAAGCAGTCGGCCTGACCAAGCGCTACGGCGACAAGACCGCTGTGTTCAACCTTTCCTTCCAGGTACGGCCCGGCGCCGTCACCGGCTTCCTGGGCCCCAACGGCTCGGGCAAGTCGACGACCATGCGGATGATCCTCGGCCTGGACAACCCGACCTCGGGGCAGGTCACGATCGGCGGCTACCCCTACCGCAAGCTGCCCAACGCGCCCCGCCAGGTCGGCGCGCTGCTCGACGCCAAGGCGGTGCACGGCGGCCGCACGGCCCGCAACCATCTGCTCTCCCTCGCCCAGCTGTCCGGCATCCCGGCCCGCCGGGTGGACGAGGTGCTGGGCGTGGTCGGCCTCCAGGACGTGGCCCGGCGGCGCTCCAAGGGCTTTTCGCTCGGCATGGGCCAGCGGCTCGGCATCGCCGCCGCGCTGCTCGGCGACCCCCAGGTACTGCTGTTCGACGAGCCGGTCAACGGCCTCGACCCCGAGGGCATCCTCTGGGTGCGGAACCTGATGAAGTCGCTCGCGGCGGAGGGCCGTACCGTCTTCGTCTCCTCGCACCTGATGAGCGAGATGGCGCTGACCGCCGACCACCTCATAGTGATCGGGCGCGGTCAGCTGCTCGCCGACATGAGCGTGCGGGACTTCATCGCGGCGAACTCGGCCGGCTTCGCCCGAGTGCGCACCCCGGACACCGAGCCGCAGCTGCGCGAGAAGCTGTCGGCCGCGCTCACCGAGGCGGGCGGCCAGGTGCTCCCCGAGCAGGACGGGGCGCTGCGGGTGACCGGCCTGCCGCTCCCCCGCATCAGCGACATCGCCCACGACACGGACGTACGGCTGTGGGAGCTGTCGCCGCACCAGGCCTCCCTGGAGGAGGCGTACATGCGGATGACCCAGGCCGCCGTCGACTACCGCTCCACCACCGACCAGAAGGCGGGCCTCCAGCAGCCCCTGCCGCCCGGCATGCAGCCGCCGGTGCCGGTGCCCGGCCAGGGCCAGCCGGGCTGGTACGCCCCGCCGCCGCCCCAGCAGGGCGGGCAGCCGTTCGCGATGCCGCCGGGGGCGGGACCGTACGGCGCCCCGGGTGCGTACGGCGGCCCGGAGGCGCCCGCCGCCGCGCCCGGCGCCGGACAGCCGAACCCGTACGCCCAGCCGGCCCCTCAGCAGCCCGCCCCGGCCGCCTCGCAGGACCGGGCCCCGGCCGCCACCGCGGCGCCGTCGGCTCCCACGGCATCCGCCGCGCCCGCCGCGCCGCAGGACGCCCCCGCCCCCGTCTCCGACCCGACCCAGTCCGAGGACGCCCGATGAGCACGCCCCAGACCCCGATGCCGCCGGCCGCGCCCGGTACGCCGTACTCCGGATACACCTCGCCCATTCCCGTCGTGCGCACCCACCTCGGGCACGCGCTCGCCTCGGAGTGGACGAAGATCAAGTCGGTCCGGTCGACGATGTGGACGCTGGGTGTCTTCCTCGCGCTCGTCATCGGCATCGGCCTGCTGACCGGCTCGGTGGTGGGCGGCTCCGCGTCCGAGGGCGAACTCGGCTCGGAGAGCGCGCTGGCGCTCGGCTTCTTCGGGCTGCTGCTCGGCAGCATCTGCATCATCACGCTCGGCGTGCTGACCACGGCCGCCGAGTACGGCACCGGCATGATCCGGACGACGATGACGGCCTGCCCCTCGCGGGGCCGGGTGCTGACGGCGAAGGCGCTGGTGTTCTTCGCGCTCGCGTTCATCAGCACGCTGGTGTCGTCCAGTCTGGTGGCCGTCGCCCAGGTCGGCATGGTCGACGCCCGGGAGCCGTCCGGCGGCGAGTGGCTGAAGGCCACGGTCGGCGTCTCGCTCTACCTCGCGCTGCTCGGTCTGCTCTCGCTGGTCGTCGGCTCGATCATCCGGCACTCCGCGGGTGCCATCACCATCATGATCGGCGCGGTGCTCGCCCCGCTGGTGATCGCGCTGTTCATGTTCTCCGCGTCGCTGGAGGACCTGCGGAACTTCCTGCTCGAGTACTCGATCCCCAACCAGCTCAGCGTCTTCTACGCCAACTCCCTCAGCGAATCGGGCCCGTCGGGCTGGGACCCGCTGTGGATCATGCTGGGCGTCACCGCCGTCGCCTTCGCGGGCGCCTACGCGCTGCTGGAGCGACGGGACGTGTAGCAGGGCCGCTCAGAATCTCGGCGCGTTACGGGACCGCTGCACCCGCGTGGTGCGGCGGTCCCGCGCGTTCCAGCAGGACTTGTGCCAGTGCCGGCGGTCGTCGACGCCCGCGTGCGCGGGCCAGGCGACCACGTGCGGGACGCCGTCGGGGATCAGCTGGTCGCAGCCCGGACAGCGGTAGCTCTTGCCCTGCGCGCTCGCGCCCGCGACATGGCGCACGCTCCACTCGTCGCCTTGCCAGTCCACGCTGGACTGCCAGCCGCCGTATCGGCCCGGCCGGTCGTCCTCGGCGCTTTTCGGGCCCTTGGGTCGATTGCGACGCGGGGACACGGAACACCTCACGGAGCTCTACAGGAAGCGGGTCCCATCCAGCCTACGCGCCCTGGACAGGGGTACGCGGGAAGGGGCGAAGCACCCAAGTCCCCCGCCCGGGCCAGGCATTCTGCAGACAATCGGCCAATTCATCCGCCGGCCCGTGTCCTCGGCACGTGTCGGACGGTTATGCCGGGCTGGGGAGCTCCGTGTCGGAGCCAAGGAAGCAGGAAGAGCGATGCGCGTAGGAACTTTCGTGTTGGGGGCCCAGTTCCCGGGTCAGGGCCAGGGGGAGGCGCTCCACCGCGCGGTCCGCTCGGCGGAGGTCTCCGAGGAGGCGGGCCTCGACTCGGTCTGGCTGGCCGAGCACCACTTCGTGCCCTACGGCACCTGTCCGTCGGCCATCACCCTCGCCGCGTTGCTGCTCGGCCGTACCCGCCGTATCAGGATCGGCACGGCGGTCAGCGTACTGCCCACCACCCACCCCGTGACCCTCGGCGAACAGGCGGCGCTGCTCCATGTGACCAGCGGCGGCCGGCTCTCCCTGGGGGTGGGCCGGGGCGGCCCGTGGGTCGACCTGGAGGTGTTCGGCACCGGCCTGGAGGCGTACGAGAAGTGCTTCCCGGAATCACTCGATCTGCTGGTGCGCTGGCTGCGCGATCCCCGCGTCGAGGCCTCCGGGGAGCGGTACGCCTTCCGCGAGGTGCCCGTCGTGCCGAGGCCGTCGGAGTCCCTGACGCAGACCGGGGGCCCGGAGGTGCTGGTCGCCTGCACCTCCCCCGCCGGCGTGCGGACGGCCGCCGAGCGCGGACTGCCGATGCTGCTCGGCATGCACGTCGGCGACGAGGAGAAGGCCGAGATGACCGGGCTGTGGCGCCGCCTCGCCCGGGCCGCCGGCCGGCCCGCGGAGCAGATCGCCGACCCGGGCCATGTGTCGGCCGGCGTCTGCCAGATCGCGGACCGGCGAGCCGACGCGGCCGAGATCCTGACCAAGGCGATGCCGGGCTGGCTGAGGCAGGGCCTGGAAGCCCATGTGACGGTCGACGGCCGGGAGCGCCGGATGCGCGACCCGCTGGCCTACACCGAACTCCTCTGCGGGCTGCACCCCGTGGGCACACCGCGGCTGTGCGCGGACCGGCTCGCGGCGACCAGCGAGCGGACCGGAATCTCCCGCTTCGCCCTGCTGGCCGAGGGCTCAGGAGACCTGTCGGCGACGGAGGAGAACCTGCGGCGTCTCGGCGCGGAGGTGCTGCCGCAACTGCGCTGAGCGCACCGCGCGCCGAACGGGCCGGACGAGACGGCCCGGCTGCACGAGGAGCTTGCCGCCCCGACAGAGATCGCACCTCCCGCTGACGGGAGCGGCAAGCTGGGACCGGCCCACCGCGTCAGCAGTCCCGAAACTCCGGGGACTGGTTGAGCAACTGGCTGCGCACCGACGTGAAGCGGGTCAGCGTCTCGTCCACCGAGGCGTCCAGCGGGAACACGGCCACCCGGTGGCAGTTCTGGAAGGCGAGCCGCACACCGAAGTGCCGCTGCAGCGCACCGCGAATGGCGTCACTCGCGAGCGCACGCAGGAGCTGACCGCGTGCCTGCTCGTCCGGCGGGGGCGTCTGGTTGTCGGCGAACTGGCCGCCGTCCACCTTCAGCTGGGCCACCAGGGAGCTGATCATCTCCCACGCGTAGGGCAGGGAGGTCCGGACGCAGTCGACGAAGTCAGCTTCGTCGACCTCGCCTCGCTCGGCCTGTTCGAGTAGGGCCGGTGAGACGTCGAGCGACATGGGTACTCCTCTCGCACCCCCGGACAGCAGGGGTTGCCGGACAGATGAGGGAGCTCGCGATACGGACACCCTGAGTACACGCGTCGCGACCTCCCGTTCCCTACGGTAGGCAACAGAACGTGACGGCACCAGGAGAATGCGGATACAGGCCGATCCCGGTGGGCGCACAATCGGCCACGTCCGAACACGAGTGTTCCGGATAAACAGGACGCGAATCGCGTACCGCCCGGGGTGTCGAGTAGCGTTGCCGACCATGCGTCTCGTCATTGCCCGATGCTCGGTCGACTACGCCGGCCGGCTCACCGCCCATCTCCCCTCGGCACCCCGTCTGATCCTGGTGAAGGCGGACGGCAGTGTGTCCATCCACGCGGACGACCGGGCGTACAAGCCCCTCAACTGGATGTCGCCGCCCTGCACGCTGAAGGAGGGCACCGGCGAGGACGAGGGCGTGTGGACCGTCATCAACAAGGCGGGCGAGAAGCTGATCATCACCATGGAGGAAGTCCTCCATGACTCCACGCACGAACTCGGCGTCGACCCCGGCCTGATCAAGGACGGCGTGGAAGCACACCTCCAGGAACTGCTCGCCGACCGCATCGACACGCTCGGCGAGGGCTACACGCTGATCCGCCGTGAGTACATGACGGCCATCGGCCCCGTCGACATCCTGTGCCGGGACGCGGACGGCCAGACCGTCGCCGTCGAGATCAAGCGGCGCGGTGAGATCGACGGTGTGGAGCAACTCACCCGCTATCTGGAGCTGTTGAACCGCGATCCCCATCTGGCGCCGGTGCGCGGCATCTTCGCCGCGCAGGAGATCAAGCCGCAGGCCCGGGTCCTCGCCACGGACCGCGGGATCGGCTGCCACGTGCTGGACTACGACGCGCTGCGCGGCATCGAGGACGACAAGCTGCGGCTGTTCTGAGCGTTCCGACACGACAGTGAGGGCCGGGTCCGTGAGCGGACCCGGCCCTGTGCTGTCACAGCCCTCAGATCACCGGCTCCACGCTGCCGGAGGAGCCCGCGGCGCCGCTCTCCGGGGCGCTCACGGAGCTGCTCGTCTCCGTCGGGGCGCCGGCCGAGTCCGTGGTGGTCGGGGTGTCCGTCGGGTTGCTGGTAGGCGACTCCGTCGGGGTGTCCGTGGGCGTGGGCGAGCCGGTGGTCTCCGACTCGGTGGGCGACGGCGGCTTGGACGACGACGTCGAAGGCCGGGGGGACGTCGGAGGCTTCGTCGTCGACGACGGCGGCCCGGAGGCCGAGCCGGACGGGTCGTCGCCCGGGTCCGTACCGGTCGGGTCGTCGGACGGCCCGCCCGGTTCCGGGCCGGTCGCCGCGTCCGTCGGGGTCGGGTCGTCGGACGTGCCGTAGGTGCCGTCGGGGCCCGGGTCGGTGGGGCGGCTGGTGGCGCTGCCCGTGTCGGGGGCGCCGTCGCCGTCGCTGTCCGCCTCGCCGTCGCCCGGGCCGCCGTCGCCGACACCCTGGCTGGCCGACGGGTTGCCGCCGACCTGTTCGGCCGGGTTGTCGGCGTCGTTGCTGGAGGT
>NZ_MUND01000399.1 GCF_002154375.1 Streptomyces glaucescens
TCGGCGAAGGGCCCGTCCACCGGGGTGGACGGGCCCTTCGCCGACGTACGGGTCAGCGGCTGTGCTGCGAGTCCGCGACCGTGACCTCGACCCGCTGGAACTCCTTCAGCTCGCTGTAGCCGGTGGTGGCCATGGCGCGGCGCAGGGCGCCGAAGAGGTTCATCGAGCCGTCCGGGGTGTGGGACGGACCGGTGAGGATCTCCTCGATGGTGCCGACCGTGCCGAGGTCGACCTTCTTGCCGCGCGGCAGCTCCTCGTTGACGGCCTCCATGCCCCAGTGGTGACCCCGGCCCGGGCCGTCGGTCGCGCGGGCCAGCGGGGAGCCCATCATGACCGCGTCGGCGCCGCAGGCGATCGCCTTGGGCAGGTCGCCGGACCAGCCGACGCCGCCGTCCGCGATGACGTGCACGTACCGGCCGCCGGACTCGTCCATGTAGTCCCGGCGGGCCGCCGCCACGTCCGCCACGGCGGTCGCCATCGGCACCTGGATGCCCAGCACGTTCCGCGTGGTGTGCGCGGCGCCGCCGCCGAAGCCGACCAGCACACCCGCCGCGCCGGTGCGCATCAGGTGCAGGGCGGCGGTGTACGTGGCGCAGCCGCCGACGATCACCGGGACGTCCAGCTCGTAGATGAACTGCTTCAGGTTCAGCGGCTCGTGCGAACCGGAGACGTGCTCCGCCGAGACCGTCGTGCCGCGGATGACGAAGATGTCCACACCCGCGTCCACCACGGCCTTGGAGAACTGGGCCGTGCGCTGCGGGGAGAGCGCGGCCGCGGTGACCACGCCCGAGTCGCGCACCTCCTTGATGCGCTGCCCGATCAGCTCCTCCTTGATGGGAGCCGCGTAGATCTCCTGCAGCCGGCGGGTGGCCGTCTCGGCGTCCAGGCCGACGATCTCGTCCAGCAGCGGCTGCGGGTCCTCGTACCGCGTCCACAGGCCTTCGAGGTTGAGCACGCCGAGGCCGCCCAGCTCGCCGATCCGGATCGCCGTGGCCGGCGAGACGACCGAGTCCATGGGGGCCGCCAGGAAGGGCAGCTCGAAGCGGTAGGCGTCGATCTGCCAGGCGATCGAGACCTCCTTCGGGTCCCGCGTACGGCGGCTGGGGACGACGGCGATGTCGTCGAAGGCGTACGCCCGGCGGCCGCGCTTGCCGCGCCCGATCTCGATCTCAGTCACGTGTGTGGCCTTTCCCTGATGCGTTTCAGCGCCTTCCAGTATCCCCGACGGGTACGGCAAGGGCGGCCCCGGAGTTCCCGGAGCCGCCCCGACCGAGCGTGGTGCCTACTTGCTGCGGCTGTAGTTCGGCGCCTCGACCGTCATCTGGATGTCGTGCGGGTGGCTCTCCTTGAGGCCCGCCGAGGTGATCCGGACGAACCGGCCGTTCTCCTGCAGCTCCGGCACGGTCTTGCCGCCGACGTAGAACATCGACTGGCGCAGGCCCCCCACCAGCTGGTGGACGACCGAGGACAGCGGGCCGCGGTAGGGCACCTGGCCCTCGATGCCCTCGGGGATCAGCTGCTCGTCGGAGGCGACGCCCTCCTGGAAGTAGCGGTCCTTGGAGAACGACTTACGGTCGCCGCGGGACTGCATGGCGCCCAGCGAGCCCATGCCGCGGTACGACTTGAACTGCTTGCCGTTGATGAACATCAGCTCGCCCGGCGACTCCTCGCAGCCCGCGAGCAGCGAGCCGAGCATCACCGTGTCGGCGCCCGCGACCAGGGCCTTGGCGATGTCGCCGGAGTACTGCAGACCGCCGTCGCCGATGACCGGGACACCGGCCGCGCGGGCCGCCTGCGCGGCCTCGTAGATCGCGGTGACCTGCGGGACGCCGACGCCGGCGACCACGCGGGTGGTGCAGATGGAGCCGGGGCCGACGCCGACCTTGATGCCGTCCGCGCCGGCGTCGACCAGGGCCTGGGCGCCGTCCCGCGTGGCGACGTTGCCGCCGATGACGTCGACGCCGGAGGAGTTGGACTTGATCTTGGCGATCATGTCGCCGACCAGGCGGGAGTGGCCGTGCGCGGTGTCGACGACGATGAAGTCGACACCGACCTCGATCAGCGCCTGGGCGCGCTCGTAGGCGTCACCGGCGACACCGACCGCGGCACCGACGATGAGGCGGCCCTCGGCGTCCTTGGCGGCGTTCGGGTACTTCTCCGCCTTGACGAAGTCCTTGACCGTGATCAGGCCCTTGAGGACGCCCTCGTCGTCGACCAGCGGCAGCTTCTCGATCTTGTGCTTGCGCAGCAGCTCGATGGCGTCCGGACCGGAGATCCCGACCTTGCCGGTGACCAGCGGCATCGGCGTCATGACGTCACGCACCCGGCGGGCGCGGTCGGTCTCGAAGGCCATGTCGCGGTTGGTGACGATGCCGAGCAGCTTCTTGTCGCCGTCGGTGACCGGGACACCGCTGATGCGGAACTTCGCGCACAGCGCGTCGGCCTCGGCGAGCGTGGCGTCCGGGTGGATGGTGATCGGGTCGGTCACCATGCCCGACTCGGAGCGCTTGACCAGGTCGACCTGGTTGGCCTGGTCCTCGATGGACAGGTTGCGGTGCAGCACGCCGACACCGCCCTGGCGGGCCATCGCGATCGCCATGCGGGACTCGGTGACCTTGTCCATGGCGGCGGACAGCAGCGGGATGTTCACCCGCACGTTCCTGGAGACGTACGAGGCGGTGTCGATCTCGTCGGGTGCCATGTCCGACGGGCCCGGCAGCAGCAGCACGTCGTCGTAGGTCAGCCCGAGTGTCGCGAATTTTCCGGGCACTCCGTCGACGTTGGCAGTCATGACACCTTCCCCAAATGGCCTTGATCGGTGCGGATGTCCATGCTAACGGGATAAACGGCCGTCTCATTCCACGGTTCGGGGCGGCCCCGAGCTTCGTATGTTCGTACGGAAATGCGGTCCGGCCCGTTCAGCGCGGGCCGCGAAGGGGCTGGGTACGGGGGGGGGCGCCTACTGCTCGGCGAGCGCGCGCAGCCTGCTCAGCGCGCGGTGCTGAGCCACCCGGACGGCCCCGGGTGACATTCCCAACATCTGGCCGGTCTCCTCCGCCGTGAGGCCCACGGCGATCCGCAGCAGCAGCAGTTCGCGCTGGTTCTCCGGCAGGTTGGCCAGCAGCTTCTTGGCCCATTCGGCGTCGCTGCTGAGCAGCGCGCGCTCCTCGGGCCCCAGGGAGTCGTCGGGCCGCTCGGGCATCTCGTCCGAGGGCACCGCCGTCGAACCCGGGTGCCGCATCGCGGCCCGCTGGAGGTCGGCGACCTTGTGCGCGGCGATGGCGAAGACGAACGCCTCGAACGGGCGGCCGGTGTCCTTGTAGCGCGGCAGGGCGAGCAGGACGGCGACGCAGACCTCCTGCGCCAGGTCCTCCACGAAGTGCCGGGCGTCACCCGGCAGCCGCGACAGGCGGGTGCGGCAGTAGCGCAGCGCGAGCGGGTGGACATGGGCGAGCAGATCGTGCGTGGCCTGCTCGTCCCCGTCGACGGCGCGGTGCACGAGTGCGCCGATCCCCCCAGGGGCCGTGACCGCCTCGTCGTCGCGCATCGGTCCATCGTGCCCTGCGGCCACCCGATCCGCGGCACCGCGTCCGTTGTTGTGCACCGAAGCGTTATGAGCAGGTGCGCCGGAACTCATCCCCTGCGCCCTCCCCTTCCGCTCGACCGACTCGTCCCCGAGGAACTCCACACCTCAAGGATGCGGCATCCGCGCCGAAACGAGCAGCGGGCACCCGCCGATCGGCCGCTCCGACGCGCTGACCTGCGACCACGGCACCCCTCGGGGTCACTGTGGGATACGCGTCCCGGCCTCCGCGCGCTCAGCCGGCCGCACCGGACGAGGGCGCCGGAGGAGGCCGTACGGCCGGGGCACCGCCCCGCGCGGCCACCCGGTCCGGACCGTACCGCTGGTCCGGGAGCGGGGCCGGGTCCGAATGTGCCGTCCGTCATGGGCGTCCGGACGAGTCGCGTGCGGCGCCCGGCCGGGGTCGCGGCGGGCCGCTCGGCGTCCCGGGACATGCGGGGGCCGCGCCTCGCCGCGGGAAACCGGCTCCGCGGGGGAACCCGGCTCTCCGCGGGGCCGGCGCAGGGGGATGTCCCCATCGGGTCGACTCCCTCCTCCGCCCTCGCGGCTGGATGATCCCGCGCCGTACGCATCGACCGCACGGCCGGACCACTGCGGGCCTCACGGCCCGTCGACCGGCCGGGTTCTCCGTCGCCCCGCGCGGACCGCCGCGCGGACCGCCCGCGCCACCGGTCGCTCCCGTGCCCTACGAGCCGGTCGGGCGGCCGGTCAGCGCACCAGGCCCCAGCGGAAGCCGAGCGCCACCGCGTGGGCCCGGTCCGAGGCGCCGAGCTTCTTGAAGAGCCGGCGGGCGTGGGTCTTGACGGTGTCCTCGGAGAGGAACAGCTCGCGGCCGATCTCGGCGTTGGAGCGACCGTGGCTCATGCCTTCCAGGACCTGGATCTCCCGGGCGGTGAGGGTGGGCGCCGCACCCATCTCGGCGGAGCGCAGCCGGCGCGGGGCCAGCCGCCAGGTCGGGTCGGCGAGCGCCTGCGTCACGGTGGCCCGCAACTCCGCACGGGAGGCGTCCTTGTGCAGGTAGCCGCGCGCACCGGCGGCGACCGCGAGGGCCACGCCGTCCAGGTCCTCGGCGACGGTGAGCATGATGATGCGCGCCCCGGGGTCGGCGGACAGCAGCCGCCGCACGGTCTCGACGCCGCCCAGACCGGGCATGCGTACGTCCATCAGAATCAGGTCCGAGCGGTCGGCACCCCAGCGGCGGAGGACTTCCTCGCCGTTGGCCGCCGTCGTCACACGCTCCACACCGGGCACGGTCGCGACCGCACGGCGAAGCGCCTCTCGGGCAAGCGGGGAGTCGTCGCAGACGAGGACGGAAGTCATGGCCGCCCTCCGCAGCTGATGCACGTCACCTTGAGCCTCCAGGCTGGTACGAAATCGTCACCTGTGCGGTCGACCGTCTCGGACACCTGCCCGAGCGCTTGTGTTTTCAACCGCCTCCGCCCTCTCAACGACGGTCACTCGAAAGAGTTACGGAGCCGTGTGCCATCTTCGGCACTCTACGTGAGGGCTCGAACACGATGCAGACGCGCGCGGCAGACTCTCAAGCTTTCATCACAACCATGCCCCATTTAGCCCTATTTCTTCCCATGTGGTGATGTCTGAGGCTAGATTCGCAATGAGTCATATTTTCATCTCCTTAGATCGTAGATGTACGGTCGTGGGCACCGTATCCGTCAGAACGGCTACAAGGGGTCACGCAATGGCAGATTTCTCCCGCCTTCCCGGACCGAACGCGGACCTGTGGGACTGGCAGCTCCTCGCGGCCTGTCGCGGGGTGGACAGCTCGCTCTTCTTCCATCCGGAGGGCGAGCGCGGGGCGGCGCGGAGCGCTCGTGAGAACTCGGCCAAAGAGGTCTGCATGAGGTGCCCGGTCCGCGCGCAGTGCGCGGCGCACGCGCTGGCCGTGCGCGAACCGTACGGCGTGTGGGGCGGATTGACCGAGGACGAGCGCGAAGAGCTCATGGGCCGGGCGCGCCACCGGCTGGTGTCGGCGTCGACCGCAGGCGGAACCACCGCCTCGAACAACTGAAGGAACGTTTCTTCACGCACGAGCCGCGCACACCGTCCGCACGCACGCCCGAGCACACATCCACACGGCAAAGGGCACGCGTGCGCGTGCCCTCAGTTCGTACCCCAGCCGTTCAGCGCGTCAGCGCGCCGCCGCCCGCCCCAGCTGGTCCAGCGTCGCCGCCACGGCCGGCACCTGCGCCAGGTCCGGCAGCGTGAGCGCGACGACCTCCCGCCGCACCGCCGGTTCCAGCGTCACCGTCCGCGCGCCCCTTGGCCGTACCGACTCGATCGCCAGCTGCGGCAGGACCGCCACGCCGAGCCCCGCGCCCACCAGGCCGATCACCGCCGGATAGTCGTCCGTGGCGAAGTCGATCCGAGGCGTGAAGCCGGCGCCCTCGCACACCTCGACCAACTGACCGCGACAGCGCGGGCAGCCCGCGATCCAGGGCTCGTCGGCGAGCTCGGCGATGGGCACGGAAGCCGCGCCGGCCAGCCGGTGCCTCTCCGGGACGAGCCCGACCAGCGGATCGGTGAGCAACGGGCGCACGACGAGGTCGTCCCACTCCTCGGCACCCGACGCGCCCTCGTACCGGAAGGCGAGCGCGATGTCGCAGTCCCCCTCGCGCAGCAGCTGCACGGACCGCGGCGGCTCGGCCTCCTCCAGGGAGACCCGGGTCCCGGGATGCGCGGCCCGCAGCGCGGCGAGGGCGGTGGGGACGAGGGTGGAGCTGCCGCTCGGGAAGGACACCAGCCGCACCCGCCCGGCCCGCAGGCCCGCGATCGCGGCGACCTCCTCCTCGGCCGCGGTGAGCCCGGCGAGGATCCCGGCGGCGTGCCGCACCAGCGCCTCGCCCGCCTGCGTCAGGCGCATCTCCCGTCCGCTGCGCACCAGCAGCGGCGTGCCCACGGAGGTCTCCAGGGCCTTCATCTGCTGGCTGACGGCGGGCTGGGTGCAGCCCAGCTCGCGTCCCGCCGCGGAGAAGGAACCGGTGGCGGCGACGGCGCGCAGCACGCGCAGATGACGGGCTTCGATCACCCTTTCAGCATAAGCGGTTCTTGGACATGGCGACGAATAGTGCGTCGACACTTTTGGCAGCGGGGGTCTACCGTGCCGCCATGAGGCTTCTGTCAGTGAATCTGGGCCGGCCCCGGGCCGTGCCGTACACCGACCAGCCCGAGGGCCTGACCGGCATCGACAAGCGCCCGGTCGACGGGCCGGTGCGGGTGGCGGCGCCCGGCGCCAAGGGGTCCGGGGCGAGCGGGCTCGCGGGGGACGCGGTCTGCGACGTGCGCCATCACGGCGGGGACCACCAGGCGGTGTACGCGATGGCCCGGGAGGACCTCGACGCCTGGGAGCGCGAGCTGGGCCGCCCGCTGACGAACGGGTCGTTCGGCGAGAACCTGACCACCTCGGGCATCGACGTCTCCGGCGCCCGGATCGGCGAGCGGTGGCGGATCGGGCCGCGGGTGGTCCTGGAGGTCACCTCCGGGCGGATTCCCTGTCTCACCTTCCAGGGCCATCTGGGTGAACAGGGCTGGGTGAAGCGGTTCACGCAGCGTGCGGCGCCGGGGGCGTATCTGCGGGTGATCGAGGCGGGCGAGATCCGCGCGGGCGACGCGGTGGAGATCCTCCACCGTCCCGCCCACGACATCACGGTCGCCCTCCAGTTCCGCGCGGTCACCACCGAGCGGGAGCTGCTGCCGCTGTTGCCCGTGGCGGGCGCGGCACTGCACCCGGAGGTGCTGGCGGTGGCCCGTACGTACATGGAGAAGTACGGCGCGAGTGTGGCGGGCGGGCAGCAGACGGGCGGGGCCGGGCAAGGCCGCGCGAACAGCTGCTGAACGGGCGTCACGGGAGCGGACGCCGTCCGTCCGGGTCACTACGCTTGCCGCATGACAACGGCTCTGATTACGGGATCGACCGCGGGAATCGGTGCCGCCTTCGCACGGCGGCTGGCGGCTGACGGGCACGACCTCGTCCTGGTGGCGCGGGACACCAGGCGCCTGCGGGAACAGGCGACCGAACTGCACGACCGGCACGGCATCGAGGCCGAGGTGCTGACGGCGGACCTGGCGGCGGACGACGGCATCGAGGCGGTCGCCGCCCGGCTCGCCGACCGCAAGAACCCCGTCGACCTGCTGGTCAACAACGCCGGCTTCGGCCACAAGGGCCGCTATCTCGACGTGCCGATGGCCGACGAGCTGAAGATGCTCAAGGTGCACTGCGAGGCCGTACTGCGGCTGACCTCCGCGGCGACCGAGGCGATGCGCGAGCGCGGGCGCGGCGGCGTGGTCAACGTCGCCTCCGTCGCGGCCTTCGTCCCGCGCGGGACGTACGGCGCCTCCAAGGCGTGGGTCGTGCAGTTCACCCAGGGCGCCGCGAAGGACCTGGCGGGCAGCGGCGTCCGGCTGATGGCGCTCTGCCCCGGCTTCGTGCGGACCGAGTTCCACCAGCGGGCCGGGATGGGCACGGACAACATCCCCGCCTGGCTGTGGCTCGACGCGGACAAGCTCGTCGCGGCGGCCCTGGCGGACCTGGCCCGCGGCAAGTCCCTGTCGGTTCCGGACCCGCGCTACAAGGTGCTGCTGGGCGCGACGAAGCTGGTGCCGCGCGGGCTGCTCGGGGGGATCAGCTCCCGCGCGGGGCGGAAGTACGGGCCGGAGCACCGGACGCAGCGCTAGGCCGTGTCCGCAAAGTCCCGTCTGCCCCGCGACGCCTGGCACGCACTCTCGCCGCGCCGGGCGAAGCCCCAAGTACATCCAGTACGAGGGACTCCGCCCGGCGCGCCGAGAGCACGCACCAGACGCCGCGGGGCCCGCCCTTCGGGCGGACGACGGGACTCTGCGGACACGACCCAGGAGGAGCAC
>NZ_MUND01000004.1 GCF_002154375.1 Streptomyces glaucescens
CGTACCCGTCCAGCTGCCCGACGCGCGCCGGATGCAAAGCGCGGGCCAGCTGGGCCAGCTCCTCCTGCGCCACAGCCGTCCCCACCTCCACCCCGCCCGGGGCGGCGTACGGCAGCAGCGTGCAGCGCAGGAAACGCGCCCAGTCCTCGCCGCGCCGGTCCCCGTACGACGCGAAGAGCCCCACCGCCTCGTCGCACAGCCCCAGCGCCTGGGCGGTACGCCCGTTGCCCGCGTCCACCACCGCCAGCTCCAGGCACGTCCACGCCTCCCCGTGCGCGACGCCGATCCGCTGGAAGTCGGCCCGCGCGTCGACCAGCAGCTGGCGCGCGAAACCGGAGTTGCGCAGCGACCCCGTCTGCGCCGCCCGCTGGTCACGGGTGACCCGCGCCGAGTGATGCCGGGCACACGCCAGGCCGTACACGTCCCGCATCCGGGAGAACATCGTGCGGGAGCGTTCCAGCTCCCGGACCGCCGGATCCAGCTCGCCGGTCTCCTCCAGCGCCTGCCCAGGTAGTACAACGTCCACGCCTCACCGCGCGCGTCCTCGTTCTCCCGGTGCCGGGCCGCCGCCCGCCGCAGCTCCTCCACCGCCGGGCCGCCCTCCCCGGCCACCAGCAGCGTCCGCGCCAGCTGGGTCAGCGCCCACGCCTCACCCCGGGCGTCCCGGGTCCGGCCGTAGCGCTCCAGGGCCTGCCGCAGCTCCGCCCCGGCGAGCGCCACATCACCGAGGCGGATGTACAGCTGGCCGAGCTGGAAGTGCGCCCACGCCTCCCCGTGCACCGACTCGCCTGCCCGGTGCAGCTCCAGCGAACGCGTCAGCAGCTCCAGCGCCTCCGCGAGCCGCGCCCGGTCCCGCTCCACCGCCGCCAGCGCGTGCATCGTCCACGCCCGGTCCGTCGCCAGCTCCGGCGCGGCCTGCAGGTCCAGCGCCTCCCGCAGCTTCCCGGCCGCCTCACCGAGCTGGCCCTGATGGTGCAAGGTGATGCCGAGCGAGCACAGCGCCCGCGCGGCCCCCGCGTCATGGTGCGCCTCCCGGTACAGGTCCACCACCGACGTCAGCGTCGCCCGCGCCCGGTCCAGCTCGCCCAGCTGCCGGGCCGCGATGCCCGTACGCCACTGCACCGACCGGATCAGCAGCCCCTGGTCCACGGCCTGCGCCAGCTCGCTGATCTCCCCCAGCCGGTACAGGTCGCCGCGCAGCAGGCAGTAGTCGCACAGCGCGCCCAGCAGGTTCAGCACCGCCCCCTGGTCCACGCCCTCCGCGTGCCGGAGCGCCGCCGTGATGAAGCTGGACTCGTCGTCCAGCCAGCGCAGCGCCTCGTCCAGCGAGGTGAACCCGTGCGGGCCGAACCGGTCCGAGCGGGTCGACATGTTGCCGTCGACCAGGCGCAGCACCGAGTCGGCCAGCTCCGCGTAGTTCACGATCAGCCGCTCCTGCGCCGCCGCACGTTCCGCCGGGTCCTCCTCGTCGACGAGCCTCGCGTGCGCGAAGGCGCGGACCAGGTCGTGCAGGCGGTAGCGGTTGCCGCGCACGTGGTCGATCAGACCCGCGCGGGACAGCGCCACCAGATGCCGGGTGGCCTCCGGCTCGTCCGTCGCCAGCAGCGAGGCCGCCGCGGCGGCACCCAGCGAGGTCCGCCCGGCCAGCGCCAGGCGGCGCAGCAGCCGGCGCCCCGCGTCCGGCTGGTCGGTGTAGCGCAGCCACAGCGCCCGCTCCACCGGCCCCACCGGACCGTACGCCCCCAGATCCGCGGCCAGCTGCCGCGGCGAGCGCGCCCCCAGCGACGAACCCGCGATCCGCAGCGCCAGCGGCAGCCCGCCGCACAGTTCCCCCACCCGGTCCGCGGACTCCGCGTCGTACGGACCCGGATCCCCCTGCGCCGCCTCGCGCAGCAGCTCCTCCGCGCCCGCCGCGTCCAGCGCCGGCACCTCCAGCCGGTGCACCCAGGCCGGGAAGTCCGCGGGCAGCTCCAGCGACTCCCGCGCGGTCACCAGCACCAGGCTGTCGGAGCGCTCCGGGACCAGTGTGCGCACCTGCTCCGGATCGGAGGCGTCGTCCAGCACCACCGTGACCGGCACCCCCGTCAGATGCTGGTGATACAGCTCGCCGAGCCGCTTGACCTGCTGGTCCGCCGACGACCGCTCCCGGAACAGCAACTGCTCGCGCGGCGCGCCGAGCCGGTTCAGCAGGTGCAGCAGCGCCTCACGGGTGGACAGCGGCGGCTCCTCGGGGCTGCCGCCACGCAGATCCACCACGCACGCGCCCCGGAACTGGTCGCGCAGGTCGTGCGCGGCCCGCACCGCGAGCGCCGTACGCCCACTTCCGGGCGCCCCGTGCAGCACCACCACCGTCGGCCGGGTCTGCGTGTTCGCCCGCGCCGCCTGCACCCACTGCCGGATCCGCGCCAGCTCCTGCCGCCGCCCCGCGAACGAGCCCGCCGGCTCCGGCAGGTGACCGAACGACTGCTCCAGCGCCGCCCGGCCGCGCGCCGCCGCGCTCTTGTCGGCGCCGAGCAGCTGCGGCCCGCCCTTCTTCGGCCCCGTCGAGGCGGCCAGCACCCGCTGCTGGTCCAGGAACGGCCGGATGCCCCGCACCTCCAGCGCGGTAAGCCACTGCAACCGCAGCTGCTCCGGCCCGCCCGGCTGCCCGGCCGCCCCCGCGCGGTGATGCGCGGCCGGCAGATGCGTCCCCGCCACCTTCACCACGGTCGCCGCGGCGCCCGCGAACCCCACGGTCACCCCGGCGCCCAGCGCGGTCCCCGGCCCGGTGCCGAGCGCCAGGTCGGCGGCGGCCGCCGCGACGGCGGCCACCACCGCCACCAGCAACGGCGTCCCGGCTCCCTCGCGCGCGTACCGCTGCCCGAACGTCAGCCGCCCGGCCTCCGCCTCGTCCAGCGCCCGCGCGTACGCCTCGTACTCCTCCTGCGCCGCCCGCGCCATCACGTCCAGTGCTCCACGCGCCCGCGCCAGCAGCACCTTCCCGTCGGCACGGCCGCCCGACCGCCGCACCTCCTCCTCCACGGCCCGGGCAAGCAGCCGCTCGGCCTCGGTCCGATGACTGTCCCGCATGGCACGTCCCCCTCCGGCGGCAACGGCGTTCCCGGCCCAGTGTGCTGTGCGGGACGAGCCGAGGGGAGAGGGCGTGACCATGGAGCCCACGCGGCGCATCCGGTGCCGTGCGCCGATTCCCGGGTACTGCGGCAGGATGGGAACCATGGCGAACCGACTGGCCGATGAGACCTCTCCCTACCTGCTCCAGCACGCGGACAACCCCGTCGACTGGTGGCCGTGGTCCGAGGAGGCGTTCGAGGAGGCGCGGCGGCGGGACGTGCCGGTGCTCCTGAGCGTCGGCTATTCCAGCTGCCACTGGTGCCATGTCATGGCCCACGAGTCCTTCGAGGACGAGGCGACGGCCGCCTACGTCAACGAGCACTTCGTCAGCGTCAAGGTCGACCGCGAGGAACGCCCCGACGTGGACGCCGTCTACATGGAGGCCGTGCAGGCCGCCACCGGGCAGGGCGGGTGGCCGATGACCGTGTTCCTGACGCCGGACGCCGAGCCGTTCTACTTCGGGACGTACTTCCCGCCCGCGCCGAGGCACGGCATGCCGTCGTTCCGGCAGGTGCTGGAGGGGGTGCGGCAGGCCTGGGACGCCCGGCGCGAGGAGGTCGCCGACGTCGCCGGGAAGATCGTGCGGGACCTCGCCGGGCGGGAGATCGACTACGGCGCCGGGAAGCAGGTGCCGGGGGAGCAGGAGCTGGCGCAGGCGCTGCTCGGGCTGACCCGGGAGTACGACCCGCAGCGCGGCGGGTTCGGCGGGGCTCCGAAGTTCCCGCCGTCCATGGTGCTGGAGTTCCTGCTGCGGCACGCGGCGCGGACCGGGTCCGAGGGTGCGCTGCAGATGGCGGCGGACACCTGTGAGCGGATGGCCCGGGGCGGGATCTACGACCAGCTCGGCGGCGGGTTCGCCCGCTACTCCGTGGACCGGGACTGGGTCGTGCCGCACTTCGAGAAGATGCTCTACGACAACGCGCTGCTCTGCCGGGTCTACGCGCACCTGTGGCGGGCCACCGGGTCCGAGCTCGCCCGTCGCGTCGCGCTGGAGACCGCCGACTTCATGGTGGGCGAACTGCGCACGGCCGAGGGCGGGTTCGCCTCCGCGCTCGACGCCGACAGCGACGACGGGACCGGACGGCACGTCGAGGGCGCGTACTACGTCTGGACCCCGGAGCAGCTGCGGGCCGTCCTCGGCGAGGAGGACGCCCGGCTCGCCGCGCAGTACTTCGGCGTGACCGAGGAGGGGACCTTCGAGGAAGGGGCCTCCGTCCTGCAACTCCCGCAGCACGAGGGCGTCTTCGACGCCGCGCGGGTGGCGGACGTGCGGCAGCGGCTGCTGCGCGCCCGCGCCGAGCGGCCCGCTCCGGGCCGGGACGACAAGGTCGTCGCCGCCTGGAACGGCCTGGCGATCGCCGCGCTCGCCGAGACCGGCGCCTACTTCGACCGCCCCGACCTCGTCTCCGCCGCCCTCGCCGCCGCCGATCTGCTGGTGCGGGTGCATCTCGACGACCGCGGCCGGCTGGCGCGGACCAGCAAGGACGGCCGCGCCGGTGCCAACGCGGGCGTCCTGGAGGACTACGCGGACGTCGCCGAGGGGTTCCTGGCGCTCGCCTCCGTGACGGGGGAGGGGGTGTGGCTGGACTTCGCCGGGCTGCTGCTCGACCACGTGCTCCTGCGGTTCGCCGACGACAGGTCCGGCGCGCTCTTCGACACCGCCGCCGACGCCGAGCGGCTGATCCGCAGGCCGCAGGACCCGACCGACAACGCCACCCCGTCGGGCTGGACGGCCGCCGCGGGCGCGCTGCTGAGCTATGCGGCGCAGACCGGCTCGGAGGCCCATCGCACCGCCGCCGAGCGGGCGCTGGGAGTGGTGCGGGTGCTCGGGCCGCGGGTGCCGCGGTTCATCGGCTGGGGACTCGCGGTCGCCGAGGCGCTGCTGGACGGGCCGCGCGAGGTGGCGGTGGTGGGTCCCGCCATGGACGACGCGGCGGCGCGGGAGCTGCACCGCACGGCGCTGCTCGGGACGGCGCCGGGTGCGGTCGTCGCGTACGGCACGGTGGGCGACGAGGAGTTCCCGCTGCTCGCGGACCGGCCGCTGGCCGGGGGTGAACCGACCGCGTACGTCTGCCGTAATTTCACCTGCGACGCTCCGACGACCGACCCCGAGCGACTGCGCACCGCGCTCTCGGGGCGGTGAGCCCTGTCTGAAATGATCGATAGTTGAGCAGGTGTTCGGGTAGGTCCCGCTAGTCACCGCCCCGCGCAGAAACAGGGTTTTTATCGGAACAGCTCCCGCGCTTCACCGTTCCCCCCTAGTCTCTGCACATGCCGCGACGGCGACGGCTCCGGCCGGCCGTTGCGAGTGGGGGGTTTCGGGGATCTGGGGGGATCTGTTTGCTGACGTCTGTCTTCATCGCTGCCGTTTCACTGGCCCTGTTCTGGATGGCCGCGTTCACCCTGTGGTGGCAGATGCACGCGTGGCGTACGCCCGAGGTGCTGGCCTCCACCCGCTTCAGCCGTCCGGACGGGGCCGAGCAGCTGTCGTTCTCGCTGCTCCTTCCGGCGCGGCACGAGCAGGCGGTGCTGGACCACACCATCCGGCGGCTGCTGGAGTCCGCGCACGCCGACTTCGAGATCATCGTGATCGTCGGGCACGACGACCCGGCGACCGCCGAGGTGGCGCACACGGCCGCCGCGCGGGATCCGCGGGTCCGGGTGGTCGTCGACACCCATGAGAAGAAGAACAAGCCGAAGGCCATGAACACGGCGCTGCCGCACTGCCGCGGCGATGTCGTCGGGGTCTTCGACGCCGAGGACCAGGTCCATCCGGAACTCCTCGCCCACGTGGACCACGCCTTCCGCGCCACCGGCGCGGACGTCGTCCAGGGCGGGGTGCAGCTGATCAACTTCCACTCCAGCTGGTACAGCCTGCGCAACTGCCTGGAGTACTTCTTCTGGTTCCGCTCGCGGCTGCACCTGCACGCGCAGAAGGGGTTCATCCCGCTCGGCGGCAACACCGTCTTCGTCCGCACCGACGTGCTGCGCGAGGCGGACGGCTGGGACCCGAACTGCCTCGCCGAGGACTGCGACCTGGGCGTCCGGCTCTCCAGCGTCGGCAAGAAGGTCGTCGTCGCCTACGACTCCGAGATGGTCACCCGTGAGGAGACCCCCGGCTCGCTGATGAGCCTGCTGAAGCAGCGCACCCGCTGGAACCAGGGCTTCCTCCAGGTCTACCGGAAGCGGGACTGGAAGCAGCTGCCCACCTTCGGGCAGCGGCTGCTCGCCCGCTACACCCTGATGACGCCGTATCTCCAGGCGGTCTCCGGCGTGGTCATCCCGCTCAACGTGGCCATCGCGCTCTTCCTCGACGTGCCGGTCGGCGTCGCCTTCATCACCTTCCTGCCGGCCGTCACCGCCCTGGTGACCTTCGTCTTCGAGCTGGTCGGCCTGCACGACTTCGGCAAGCAGTACGGGCTGCGCGTGCGCTTCGTCCACTACGTGAAGCTGATCGTGGGCGGCCCCTTCTACCAGGTGCTCCTCGCCGGAGCCGCCGTCCGCGCCGTCTGGCGGGAACAGCGCGGCCGGAGCGACTGGGAGCTGACCAGCCATGTCGGTGCTCATCTCGCGCACGTGAACCGAGAGGACGTTCCTGCGTGACCTCCACCCTTCCCGCGGCGACCGGCATCGAGGTCCCCGCGCAGCGGACGGCTGCGCCCACGCCCCGTTCGACCGGTCGGACGCAGCCTCCGCAGCGACTGCGCTCCTCCCGTCCCGACCTCCTCGTGTGCGGTCTCCTCCTCGTGGCGATCCTCGTCGTCCAGGGCTGGAACATCGCCGACTACCCCACCCTCAGCGACGACGAGGGCACCTACCTCGCCCAGGCCTGGGCCGTCCAGGAGGGCCGCGGTCTGGCCCACTACACCTACTGGTACGACCATCCGCCGCTCGGCTGGATCCAGATAGCCGTGCTCACCTGGATACCCGCCCTGATCAGCCCGGACACGATGACCGTGGGCACCATGCGCGCCGCGATGCTGCTGGTCTCCGCGGCCGGCGCGGTCCTCGTCTACGTCCTCGGCCGCCGCCTCGCCCTGCCCCGCTGGGCCGCCGCACTCGGCATGGCCCTGTTCGGGCTCTCCCCGCTGTCGGTCGTCCTCCAGCGCGAGATCTTCCTCGACAACCTCGCCGTGATGTGGACGCTGCTCGCGTTCGCCCTCGCCGCTTCCCCGAGCCGCCACCTCTGGCACCACTTCGGGGCGGGCATCGCCGCCGCGACGGCCGTGCTCACCAAGGAGACGATGCTCGTCGTCCTGCCCGCTCTGCTGCTCACCATGTGGCGGCACAGCCACCGCGACACCCGCAAGTTCGCGGTCACCGGCGCGATCACCGCCTGCGTCCTGATCGGCCTGTCGTACCCCCTGTTCGCGCTGCTCAAAGGGGAGCTGCTGCCGGGCGTGGGCCATGTGTCGCTGTGGGACGGCATCACGTACCAGATGAGCCGGCCCGGGTCGGGCTTCATCCTCGACGAGGGCTCCGGCTCTCACGGCGTCCTGCAGTCCTGGCTCTACTACGACCGCGTCCTGCCCCTCGGCGGGCTCGCCGGTGCCCTGCTGCTCCTGCTGACCTGGCGCTGGTCGGTCACCGCCCGCGCGCTCGCCGGACCCGCGCTGACCGTGGCGATCCTCGCCCTGGTCGCCCTGCGCCCCGACGGCTACCTGCCCGCGATGTACATCATCCAGGCGCTGCCGTTCCTCGCCCTGGTCCTCGCCGGAGGCACCGCCAGCGTCGCCCACGCCGTGCTGCGCAAGCGGCGCCGCGAGGGCCGCCGGCCGCACGCCCGGTACGCGCTCGCCGCCGTCCTCGCGCTCGCCGCGAGCGCCTACGTCGTGCCCCGCTGGTACGACGGTGCCCGCACCGCGATGACCACCGACGCCAACGCCCCCTACCAGGCCGCCGCCCACTGGCTGGGCACCGAGGTGGAGCACCCCGCTGACACCCGCGTCCTCGTCGACGACGCCCTCTGGCTGGACCTCGTCCACCACGGCTACGAACCCGGTCTCGGCGCCATCTGGTTCTACAAGGCCGACCTCGACCCCGCCGTCACCCGGACCATGCCACGCGGCTGGCGGGACCTCGACTACGTGGTCGCCTCGCCGACGGTCCGGCGCGACGCGGTCGACCTGCCGAACGTCAGGGCCGCCATCGAGCACTCGGCACCGGTCGCCGTCTTCGGCACCGGAGCGGACCGGATCGAGATCCGGCGCATCCAGCAGGCGGGCACCCCGGGAGGCGAGCGATGAGCCAGGACTACACCGTCCCGGAAGAGGCCGTCGCGGCGGCGGAGGTCCCCGAGCCGGGCGCCGTCACCATCGTCGTACCGACCTTCAACGAGTCGGCGAACATCCGGCGGCTGCTGCACCAGATCACCGAGTCGGTGCCGTCCCGGCTGCCCTGCGAGGTGGTCTTCGTCGACGACTCCACCGACGACACCCCCGACGTGATCCGGGAGGCCGCGCGGGACTGCCCGTTCCCGGTGACCGTGCTGCACCGGGAGGAGCCCGTGGGCGGGCTCGGCGGCGCGGTCGTCGAGGGCATGAAGGCGGCCGGGTCGGACTGGATCGTCGTCATGGACGGTGACTGCCAGCATCCGCCGTCCCTCGTCCCCGACCTGGTCGCCACCGGCGAACGCGCGGGCGCCGGACTGGTCGTCGCCTCCCGCTACCTCAAGGGCGGCAGCCGCGCCGGACTCGCCGGCAGCTACCGGGTGGCCGTCTCCCGGGGTGCGACCTGGCTGACCAAGTCCCTCTTCCCCCGCCGGCTGCACGGCATCAGTGACCCGATGAGCGGCTTCTTCGCGATCCGGCGCGGCGATGTCACCGCGGAGGCGCTGAAGCCGCTCGGCTACAAGATCCTGCTGGAGCTGGCGGTGCGCAGCCGTCCGCGCGCGGTCAGCGAAGTCCCCTTCGTGTTCCAGGAGCGGTTCGCGGGGGCCTCCAAGTCCACGGCCCAGGAGGGGATGCGTTTCCTGCGGCACCTGGCCGGACTGCGTACGGCCGATCCGCTGGCCCGCATGGTGGTGTTCGGGCTGATCGGGCTGACGGGTTTCGTGCCGAACCTGGCCGCTCTGTGGGCGATGACCGAGGCGGGCCTGCACTTTCTGCCCGCGGAGATCGTCGCCAACCAGTTCGGGGTGGCCTGGAACTTCCTGCTGATCGAGAAGCTGCTGTTCCGCGACCGGCGCCGGCACCGCCACTGGGCCGACCGCACCCTGCGGTTCGCCCTGCTCGCCAACGCCGACCTGGTGCTGCGGATCCCGCTGATCGCGCTGCTGGTCGCCCAGTTCGGGCTGACCGTGCTGCCCGCGACGGCCTTCGCCCTGGTCATCACGTTCGTCCTGCGCTTCGCCGGTACCGAGGCGCTGGTCTATCTGCCCCGCAGGAGCCGCACAGCGAGGAGCACTGCATGAGATCCCGACGGAGAACGGCCCTGCTGGCCGCGATGGGCCTCGCCGGAGGCCTCCTGCTCTCCACCCCCCAGTCCGCCTCCGCCGCGAACCTCATCAAGAACCCCGGGTTCGAGACGGCCGGCACCGGTGACATGCCGTACTGCTGGCAGAAGTCCGGCTGGGGCGACAACGACTTCACCTTCACCACGACGGCCGACGCCCACTCCGGCGGCAAGGCGATGAAGGTCGAGCTGACCCGGCGGGCCGACGGCGACCGCAAGGCGCTGATCACGGAGTCCGCGGACTGCGCGCCGGTGGTCGCCGTCGGCGAGCAGTACGACCTGTCCCTCTGGTACCGGACGACCACACCGGACGCCAACATCACCCTGTTCCGGCACGACACCACGGCGGGCTGGCAGTACTGGACCGACCTGAAGACGCTGGAAATGGCGGCGGACTGGACCCGGGCCACGGTCCGCACCCCGGAGGTCCCGGCCGGCACCGACCGCATCAGCTGGGGCGTCTCCGTCTACGGCACCGGCTCGGCCACCACCGACGACTACACCATGGAGCAGGTCGCCGACCCGGTCCAGCCCCCGCGGTGCACCGGCACCGCCCAGAGCTGCGCCGACGGCAGGTGGGACGTGCTGCCCGCGCAGAACCCGGTCCGCTCCATGCACTCGGTGGTCCTGCACAACGGCAAGGTCCTGCTGATCGCGGGCTCCGGCAACGACCCGGAGAAGTTCGAGGCGGGCACCTTCACCTCGGCGGTCTACGACCCGGCAAACGGCACCTACAAGATCATCCCCACCCCGAAGGACATGTTCTGCGCCGGGCACGTCCAGCTCCAGGACGGGCGGGTGCTGGTGATGAGCGGCAACAAGGGCTACCCGTCGGCGGACGGGAAGATCGGCTACCAGGGGTACAAGGACTCGTACGTCTTCGACCCCGAGACCGAGACGTACACGAAGACCAACGACATGAACGACGGGCACTGGTACCCGTCGGCGACCATCCTCGGCAACGGCGACGTGCTCTCCTTCGGCGGGCTGAAGGAGGACTCCACCGGCTCGGTCACCGCCGACCGCTGGTCGCAGGCCGAGCAGCGCTGGCTGCCCGCCTGGCAGGTCAAGCAGACCTGGTCCTACTGGGGCCTGTACCCGTCGATGATCCTCATGCAGGACGGGCGGCTCTTCTACTCCGGCAGCCACGTCTTCGGCAACAACATCCCCGGCACCGGCGCCGCGATCTACGACTACGACGCCAACACCATCACCCAGGTCCCCGGCCTGCAGAAGAAGGACGAACGGGACCAGTCGGCCAGCGTGCTGCTGCCGCCCGCGCAGGACCAGAAGGTCCTCACCATCGGCGGCGGCAACATCGACTCCAACCCCGACGCCAACCGCCTCACCGACGTCATCGACCTCAAGCAGCCGAACCCGCAGTACGCCGCGGGGCCGCCGCTGCCGCAGGGCACCGTCGACTTCGGCAACGGGAAGGTCGCGCAGACCGGCGACCAGGGCAAGATGTACGCCTCCGCGGTGCTGCTGCCCGACGGCAAGGTGCTGGAGACGGGCGGCGCCCTGCACAACCGCGCGAACCCGGTCTTCGAGACCTCCCTCTACGACCCGGGGACGAACACCTTCGACCCGGTGGCCGCCGACCCGGAGGCCCGCGGCTACCACTCCTCGGCGTTCCTGCTGCCCGACGGCCGGGTGATGGCCACCGGGGACAACCCGGGCAACGGCAGCTGGAACCACAACGTGTCCGTCTACACCCCGCCCTACCTCTTCAAGGGCCCCCGCCCGACGATCACCTCGGTGATCGACACCGAGTGGACCTACGGCGACACCCAGCGGATCACCGTCGACCGGCCCATCGCCAAGGCCGAACTGATCCGCCCGGCCGCCGTCACCCACTCCTCCGACCCCAACCAGCGGTTCGTGGACCTGCCGCTGTCCGTCGACGGCAACAACGTCGACCTCAACGTGACGAGCAACCCCAACCTGGCCCCGCCCGGCTGGTACATGCTCTTCGCGGTCGACGCCAACGGGGTTCCTTCGGTGGCGAGATGGGTGCACCTGCAGGGCCCGGCCGCGCTCAGGGCCGCCGACGCCTCCCCGCACATCCACTCCTTCGCGGACGACCTCGAAGGCAAGGTGCAGCGCCCCGGCAAGAAGCGCGCCTCCCAGCCGGTCGGCCCGGCCGTCTCCGGCTGCGACCGGCACTACGGCTCCGCCAACGTCTGCGTGCCCACCGCGTTCCCGCCCCAGGTGAAGAAGACGACCGCCGCCCGCTGCGCCTGGCTGGGGCGGAACGACTACGGCCGCCTGAGGATCAACGGCACCGACGACCCGCTCGGCCTCGACCCGGACAAGGACGGCATGGCCTGCGGAAAGGGGGACCTGCGACGGCGTTAGCCGCGCTGCGGGAACTCCGCCAGGGCGCGTTCCACGATGGCCTCCAGCTGTTCGTGGTGCGCGCCCCTCCAGTAGGCGCGCCCGCACTCACCGCACTGCGCGAAGACGTCGTACGTCCGCTGGGTGCCGGCCTCCAGCCGGTCCGCCACCTCCTCCTTGGTGGCCTCCTTCAGCAGGCCGTTGCAGGCGGTGCAGCGGGTCCACGGCCGCAGCTCGGGCCGGAACCGGTCCAGGACGTCCTGGAACTGCTCGTCCGGCCGGGTGCTGTAGACGAACGCGCCGGCCCACAGCTCCCGGCGGCGCAGCAGACCGCGGTCGCGGCTGAGCATGACCCGCTGCTCGGCGGCCGAGCGGGCGGCGAGGGCGGCGTCGCCGATGTCCGTCGACTCGTAGGCGGTGTCCACCCCGAGCAGCCGCAGCCGGCGGGCCAGCGTGCCGAGGTGCACGTCGAGGAGGAAGCGCAGGGGAGCACCGGGCACCCGCTGCGGGCGGGCCACGGCCCGCACGCTCACCCGCTCGCCGTCCCGGGGGATGTGCCGGGTGGGCACGGGCCGCCCGTCGACGACCAGCTCACCGACCTCGGTGAGCGGCACCCCGAGGGATTCGATGACGTGCCCGAGCGTGGAGACGCCGTCGGTGGCGAGGGGGCGCGCGCCGCGGCGGCGCTCCTGCGGCACGAACAGGGCCAGTTCGGGGGCGACTTCGACGTGGATCTCGGCTGCGTTCACGGGATCAGGATGTCAGGCCGTGTTCGAAGACGGTGAGGGCGCGGTCCACCAGCTCCCCGAAGTCCTCGCTGAAGCCACCTCTCACCCAGTGCCGGGTGGCTTCCATCAGACCGCCGATCAGGGACATCGCGAACACCCGCACCTCGAGGCTCTCCGGGTCGCGGCCGGTGCGCTCGGCGATGGCCGCGGCGAGCAGGTCGCCGGTGGCCGCCATGCTCTCCATCATCCGCGAGCGCACCGCCGGCACCTCGGTCATCAGCGTCGTGCGCAGCCTGGTCACCCGGGGATCCTCGTGCGCGCCGAAACCGACGGCCTTGCGCAGCACGTACCGCAGGGACTCCAGCCAGGGCTCGTCCGCGGGCCGCTCCCGCAGTTCCGCCAGCAGCAGGGGGTCGTACTCGTCCGTGAGGACGATGTCCTCCTTGGTCGGGAAGTAGCGGAAGACGGTCGACGCGGAGACCTCGGCCCGGTCGGCGATCTGCTCGATCGTGGTGGCCTCGTACCCCTGCTCCTCGATCAGCGCGTAGGTGGCCGCACGGATCGCCTCCCGTGTCTTGATCTTCTTCCGTTCCCGGAGTCCCAGCTGGGGGCGGTCGGCGGGGGCGGAGGTGCGTGCGGCCGTCATGCGTGTCATTGTCCGGCATCGGCGGCGGGCGTGGCCATGCCGGGGGCGGCGGGCGCGCTCCGGGCGCCGGGCAGGAAGCCCACCACCAGCAGCGCGGACACCAGCGAGGCCAGCGCGCACACCAGCAGCACCAGGGTCATGCCGTGCGCGTACGCGTGGTCCGCCGACGCGACCAGACCGGGTGCGCCCGCCCGTTCGGCGACGAGGTGGGCGGCGACCACCGACTCCCCGGCCGTGTCGGCGGCCCGCTGGGACAGCCCCGCGACGTCGAGCCGGTCCCGGAAGGCACCGCTGAGCAGCGAGCCGAGCAGGGCGATCCCGATCGCGCCGCCGACCTGACGGAACGTCATGAGGAGTCCCGAGCCGCTGCCCGCGCGGTCGGCGGGCAGCGTGGCGAGCGCGCCGTCCATGGCGGGCACGACCGCCAGACCGAAGCCCACTCCGGCGACGGACAACCACAGCGCGGTGAAGCCGTAGCCGGACTCCGCCGTCGTACGCGCTCCCAGCAGCGCGGCGAACGCCAGGACCGTGAGGCCCGCGCCCACCACCTGCCTGGCCCCGAACCGGGCGACGGCCGGCTGGGCGGCGCGCGCCGCGACGAGCAGCCCGCCCATCAGCGGCAGCAGCCGGACGCCCGTACCGAGGGCGTCGTGTCCGAGGACCGCCTGGAGGTAGGGCGGCAGCACGAACAGCAGCCCGGAGAGCACGAACATCACCAGGGTCGCGGCGAGGGTGTTGACGAGGAACCCGCGCCGGGCCAGCAGCGCCATGTCCAGCATGGGCCGCGCGGCTCGCCGTTCGCGCAGCACCAGCAGGGCGAGCAGCACCAGGGCGGCGCCCAGCATGCCGAGGGTCGGCGGGGCGGCCCAGCCGTGCTCGGGCGCCTCGATGATCGCGTAGACGAGGAGGCCGAGCCCGGCCGCGGTGAGCGTGGTGGAGACGCCGTCCACCGTGGGGGAGGCCGGGTCGCGGGTCTCGGGCAGCAGCAGCACGCAGGCGGCGATGCCGAGGGCGGCCATCGGCACGTTGACCAGGAAGACCGAGCCCCACCAGAAGTGGTCGAGCAGCCAGCCGCCGATGATCGGGCCGAGCGGCATGCCGAGTGCGGAGGCGGCCGAGATGACGCCCACGGCCTTGGTGCGCTCTCCCGGCCCGAAGAGCGAGGGCAGCACGGACAGCGAGAGCGGCGTGACCAGCGCTCCGCCGATGCCCATCACCGCCCGCGCGGCGATCACCGCGGACACGTCGTCGGCGAGCGCGCCCGCCGCGGAGCCCGCGAGGAACACGGCGAGCCCGGCGACCAGCATGCGGCGGCGGCCGAACCGGTCGCCCAGCAGGCCCGCGGGGAGCATCAGCGCGGCGAAGACGACGACGTACGCGTCCGCCATCCACTGCTGCTCTCCCGTGCCGGCGCCGAGCTGTCCGGCCATGGTCGGCAGTGCGACGTTGAGGATCGTCATGTCGAAGCCGAGGGTCAGCATGCTCGCCACGAGCGCGGCGAGGGCCCACCAGCGGCGGGGGTCGGGCTGGACCCCGGGGCGATGTGTGACAGTAACCATGAAATGAAAGTAACCGTCAAAATCCAGTGGCTGTCAATATGGAGCCGGTGTGCGGGCATGAGAAAGGGCCACGGCTCGCAAGCCGTGGCCCGAGGCGGGGTCCGGTTCCCCTACGGGTGCTGGTACGCCACCAGGGAGATGCCGATGTAGTGGGCGGTGAACGCCGCCACCGTCAGGGCGTGGAAGACCTCGTGGAAGCCGAACCAGCGCGGCGACGGGTTCGGGCGCTTGATGCCGTAGACGATTCCGCCCAGGCTGTAGAGGAGTCCGCCGACGACCACCAGGGTGAGGACGGCGACGCCGCCCGCGCGCATGAAGTCGGGCAGGAAGAACACGGCCGCCCAGCCCATCGCGATGTAGCACGGGGTGTACAGCCAGCGCGGGGCGCCGACCCAGAAGACCCGGAAGGCGATGCCGGCCAGGGCCGCGGCCCAGATGCCCCACAGCAGCCACCGGCCCTTGGAGGCCGGCAGGAGCAGCAGGGTCAGCGGGGTGTAGGTGCCCGCGATGATCAGGAAGATGTTGGCGTGATCCAGGCGGCGCAGCACGCCGTCCATCCGGGGGCTCCAGTCGCCCCGGTGGTACAGCGCGCTCACGCCGAAGAGCAGACACGCGGTCAGCGCGTAGATGCCGCACGCGATGCGGCCGCGCGGCGAGTCGGCGAGGGCCGTCAGCACCAGGCCCGCGATCAGTGCCGCGGGAAACATGCCGAGGTGCAGCCAGCCCCGCAGTTTCGGTTTGACGGAGTCCGGCAGGGACGGGTGCGGCAGATGGCGCGCCACGGAACCGCGGTCGGCGACCGGCGTGTGCGTGTGCGCATCGGAGGCGGACGCAGTCATGGCGGGCATCGTACCTACGGAGTCGTAAGTGAGCGATCAGAGCCTCGGCGCCGCCACCTGCGATCACCCGTGTGGATCGCCAAGAAAAGGTCAGCCGGATCCAAGGCGTACGCAAAGAATCTCGGCGAAAGCCGCAGGACGTGGCCTTCCTCACGGCGCTCAGGTGTGCGGCCCTCTGGACAAATGGGCGGCTACCTCGGATGATCAAATGAGTGCGGTCGGCACCGGATGAGCGGCTACGAAGCATCCGGGTCGCAGCCCCCACGGGGCAGACAGGACAAAAACCCTCTTTTAGGAGCGATCGTGGCGCGCGACAACGCGGCTCCCACCACCGCCAGCCCGACCAACCATCAGGAACTGATCTCGTGGGTCGACGAGATCGCGGAACTGACCCAGCCGGACAACGTGGTCTGGTGCGACGGATCCGAGGCCGAGTACGAGCGACTGTGCGAAGAGCTCGTCCAGAAGGGCACCTTCCGGAAGCTGGACCCCGTCAAGCGCCCGAACTCCTACTACGCCGCCTCCGACCCCACCGACGTCGCCCGCGTCGAGGACCGGACCTTCATCTGCTCCGAGAAGGAGGAGGACGCCGGCCCCACCAACCACTGGAAGGCCCCCGCCGAGATGCGGGAGATCTTCCAGGGCTCCGGCGGCGAAGGCGGCCTGTTCCGCGGCTCCATGCGCGGCCGCACCATGTACGTCGTGCCCTTCTGCATGGGCCCGCTCGGCTCGCCGCTGTCCGCGATCGGCGTCGAGATCACCGACTCCGCGTACGTCGCCGTCGCCATGCGCACCATGACCCGCATGGGCCGGGCCGTCCTCGACGAGCTGGGCGACGACGGCTTCTTCGTCAAGGCCGTCCACACTCTGGGCGCCCCGCTGGAGCCCGGCCAGGAGGACGTCCCCTGGCCCTGCAACCAGACCAAGTACATCTCCCACTTCCCGGAGACCCGCGAGATCTGGTCCTACGGCTCGGGCTACGGCGGCAACGCCCTGCTCGGCAAGAAGTGCTACGCCCTGCGCATCGCCTCCGTCATGGCCCGTGACGAGGGCTGGCTCGCCGAGCACATGCTGATCCTCAAGCTCACCCCGCCGCAGGGCGAGTCCAAGTACGTCGCCGCCGCCTTCCCGAGCGCCTGCGGCAAGACCAACCTGGCCATGCTGGAGCCCACGATCTCCGGCTGGACGGTCGAGACCATCGGTGACGACATCGCCTGGATGCGCTTCGGCGAGGACGGCCGCCTGTACGCCATCAACCCCGAGGCCGGCTTCTTCGGCGTCGCGCCCGGCACCGGCGAGCACACCAACGCCAACGCGATGAAGACCCTGTGGGGCAACTCGGTCTTCACCAACGTCGCCCTCACCGACGACAACGACGTGTGGTGGGAGGGCATGACGGAGGAGACCCCGGCCCACCTCACCGACTGGAAGGGCAACGACTGGACCCCGGAGGCACCGACTCCGGCGGCCCACCCGAACGCCCGCTTCACCGTGCCCGCCTCGCAGTGCCCGATCATCGCGCCCGAGTGGGAGGACCCCAAGGGCGTGCCGATCTCCGCGATCCTCTTCGGCGGGCGCCGCGCCACCGCCGTCCCGCTGGTGACGGAGTCCTTCGACTGGAACCACGGCGTCTTCCTCGGCGCCAACGTGGCCTCCGAGAAGACCGCCGCCGCCGAGGGCAAGGTCGGCGAGCTGCGCCGCGACCCGTTCGCGATGCTGCCGTTCTGCGGCTACAACATGGGCGACTACATGGCCCACTGGATCGACGTGGCCAGGGACAAGGACCAGTCCAAGCTGCCGAAGATCTACTACGTCAACTGGTTCCGCAAGGACGACGAGGGCAAGTTCGTCTGGCCCGGCTTCGGCGAGAACTCCCGCGTCCTGAAATGGATCGTGGAGCGCCTGGACGGCAAGGCCGAGGGCGTTCAGACCCCGATCGGCATCCTGCCGGCGAAGGGCGCGCTCGACACGGACGGCCTCGGCCTGTCCGACTCCGACCTGGAGTTCCTGCTGACGGTCGACAAGGAGGTGTGGCGCGAGGAGGCCGCCCTGGTCCCCGAGCACCTGAACACCTTCGGTGACCACACGCCCAAGGAGCTGTGGGACGAGTACCGCGCCCTCGTGGAGCGCCTGGGCTGAGCCCGCCCCACCAAGACCCCGCGGCCGGCTGGAACCGACTGTGCCCTGACCAGCTACATCGTCACGGCCGGCCGCGGTGAACTCGTCACGGCACCGAAGCCCCGCACAACGGCGTGCGGGGCTTCGGTGTCTCCGCCGGGTCTTCTTCGGGCGGGCGTCTCGCGTGTCGCCCCTTGCCTGGCCGATCTTCACCGAGGTTTCATGCTCTTCACAGGCGTCCCGCAGTTCCCTGAGGGACGCTCAGAACAGCCTGTGGGGGGCACAGTTGAATACAGCACACCGTTCCGGACGACTCGCGGCGACCGCTCTCGTCACCGCCCTCGCCGGAACCGGCCTCACCGTCGCCGCCGCGCCCGCGGCACACGCGGCGGCCTCCGACGTCGTGGCCAAGCTGCCGATCTCGTCGTTCTCGGCGCTGGCCGTCGACAACGTGCACCAGCGCGTCTTCGTGGCGGACAGCAATGTCGGCTACTACCTCAACTCCGGCACGATCGCCGTCTACGACTTCGACGGCGAGCGCCTCACCACCATCACCACCAACCAGCAGCACGTCTCCGGCCTCTCGGTCAGCGCCGACGGCAGCAAGCTGTGGGTCGGCCTGCGCGAGCGCGTCGAGGCCTACGACACGGTCACCTACCAGCGCACGTTCGTCGCCAACGCCTCCTCCGACACCTGCGGCCGCGAGGTCGCCGAGTCCGGCGGCCAGCTCTACATGACGGCGCCGCAGGCCCAGTACAGCTCCGACTGCCCCACCGCCACCACCCACGTCGACGGCATCATCAACGGTCTGTACGCGCGCACCGGCTGGAACGACTCCGGCGATCTGCTGCTGGAGGCCGGGGCCGGGGACCGGATGCTGATGGGTCAGCCGCTGAACGCGAAGGCGCCCAACCCGTTCGTCACCGTGTTCGACACCAGCGGCGGCAGCCTGGTCCGGAATGCCGCGCGCCGCTTCGCCGACAGCGACGGCAAGGGTGCCCTGAACCTGAAGGACATGGCGCTGTCCGCCGACGGCAGCAAGGTGGCCCTCGCCGACGCGTCCGCCGGCACCCGGCTGCTGAACAGCGACGACCTGTCGGACGCGGCGGCCGGCTACCAGCCGCTGCCCGCCGGGGCCGCCGCCAGCGCGGTCGCCTTCAGCGGCGACGGCAGGTACATCGCGCGGGGCGCCGCGGCCTCCGGCTCGACCCCCGACCTGCTGGTCCAGCCGGCCGACCCGGCCGACGCCACCACGCCGCTGGAGTTCGTCTTCGAGGGCAGCCTCGACGGCGACCGGGTCGTGCCGCGCGGCATGGAGTGGTCCGCGGACGGCTCCCGGCTGTTCACGGTCACCACCAACGCGACCGGCAGCCAGTACTGGCTGCACGTCATCCAGCCCCCGGCCGTCCAGTACGACGTCCGCCTCGCCGGCGGCCTCTCCCACAGCCCCGCCCAGGCGGTGGCGGGCGAGCCGCTGGCGGTGCGCGGGCGGCTGGAGGCCGACGGCCCGGCCCCGGCGCAGCCGCTGAAGGTGACGGCCACCCGCACCGACGCGGGCGGCACCCACGAGCTGGGCACCTTCACCGTCCGGGAGGACGGCACGTACACCGTTCTGGACGAGCCCGGCCTGGTCGGCGACGCCACGTACACGGTCTCGTTCCTCGGCGATCTGACCCACCGCCCCGCCTCGGACGTCACCCACACCGTGTCCGTCGGCAAGGCGGCCAGCTCGATCGCGCTCACCGCTCCCGCGGAGGCGACGCTCGGCGGCGGCATCCGGATCACCGGCACGTTCACCGCCCAGGGCAAGGCCCTGCCGGAGCGCGCGGTGCTCTCGGTGGAGCGCGCCGACCGCCTGGGCAGCGGCATCCTCACCCCGGTGACGGTCGCCGCGGACGGCACCTTCACGATCAACGACATCCCGCGCACGCGCCGGGAGGTGACCTACACGGTCAGCTGGCCGGGCGACGACCTGCACACGGCCTCCACGGCGTCGGCGACGGTGTTCGTCCGCCGCTGAGCGTGGCGGCCGAGGGCACCGCGGCTCGCCGAGGGGCGCGGGGAACCGCGCGGGCAACCGCACACCACCCGCGGCCGCGACACGCCCTCGGGCCCCACGGCGGGAACCGGCTCAGGCCGAACGCGGTGTGATGGCAACCCGGTCCGCGCGTCGCTGCGGGTGCACGCGGACCGGGGCCGTCAGGGGGAGCCCTGCTCGACGAGCGGGGCTCAGCCGGCCGCGACCTGACGCGGCCCGAGGGCCTCCGCGTGGGCGTCCATCCGCTCGGCGGCGAGGATCGCGGCAGCGGTGTCCGCACGGGAGGCCGCGACCACGAGGGCCCGGCCGGCCAGCGCGTGGGCCCGCTCGTGCAGCGCGGCGAGGTGCGGCTCGGAGACCGGGCTCACCACGGAGCGGACCGGCGCCTGCCCTCCGCGCAGCCTGGCGACCTGGTCCGCGAGCCGTGCGGCGGCGGCGTCGAGGTCGTCGGACGGGGCCAGCGCGCGCAGCTCGTCGGTGACGGCGAGCAGTGCCGCGAGATGGCCCGCGAGCTGGATGTCCAGCTCTTCCTCACGGGACCGGTGGGGGAAGTCCGAGGCGCCGGCCATCGTGTGGACCGACTTGGTGCGGATCGGTTCGTACATGGGATGGCCTCCTGTGCTCTGACAGAAGGCATCCTACATTAGATCCGTTCTAAAGTTGAGCATGATCCCGAAAACGGGTCCCCGTGCCTCCTACGGCTGGCTGTAGCCGTCCAGGAAGTTCCCGATCCGGCCGATCGCGTCCCGCAGATCGCCCGCCGTCGGCAGGGTCACCACCCGGAAGTGGTCCGGCTCCGGCCAGTTGAAGCCCGTGCCCTGGACGACCATGATCTTCTCCTGCCGGAGCAGGTCCAGGACCATCCGCCGGTCGTCCTTGATCTTGAAGACCTGGGGGTCGAGGCGCGGGAAGAGGTAGAGCGCGCCCTTGGGGCGGACGCAGCTCACGCCCGGGATCTGCGTCAGCATCTCGTAGGCGACGTCCATCTGCTCCTTCAGCCGCCCGCCCGGCAGCACCAGGTCGTTGATCGTCTGGCGCCCGCTGAGCGCGGCGACCACCCCGTGCTGGCCCGGCATGTTGGCGCACAGCCGCATGTTCGCCAGGATCGTCAGGCCCTCGATGTAGGAGTCGGCGTGGGCGCGCGGGCCGGAGATCGACATCCAGCCCACCCGGTAGCCGGCCACCCGGTACGCCTTCGACATGCCGTTGAAGGTGAGGGTGAGCAGGTCGGGGGCGACGGCGGCGGTCGGGGTGTGCTGCGCGCCGTCGTAGAGGATCTTGTCGTAGATCTCGTCGGAGCAGACCAGCAGGTTGTGACGGCGGGCGATGTCGGTCAGCCCGCGCAGCATGGCCTCGTCGTAGACGGCGCCCGTCGGGTTGTTCGGGTTGATGATGACGATCGCCTTGGTGCGGTCGGTGACCTTGCGCTCGACGTCGGCGAGGTCCGGCATCCAGTCGGACTGCTCGTCGCAGCGGTAGTGCACGGCCGTACCGCCGGACAGTGAGACGGCGGCGGTCCACAGCGGGTAGTCCGGCGCCGGGACGAGCACCTCGTCGCCGTCGTCGAGCAGTCCCTGCATCGCCATCACGATCAGCTCGGAGACGCCGTTGCCGATGAAGACGTGCTCGACGTCCGTCTCTATGCCGAGGGTCTGGTTGTGCATGACGACGGCCCGGCGGGCGGCCAGCAGACCCTTCGCGTCGCCGTAGCCGTGGGCCGTGGAGACGTTGCGGAGGATGTCCTCCAGGATCTCCGGCGGGCACTCGAAGCCGAAGGCGGCCGGGTTGCCGGTGTTCAGCTTGAGGATGCGGTGGCCTGCCGCCTCGAGCCGCATCGCCTCCTCGAGCACCGGGCCCCGGATCTCGTAACAGACGTTGGCGAGCTTGGTCGACTGGATCACCTGCATGCCTGGGAGCTTACGGCCGGGTGTCGTCCCGTGGGTCGTGTTTTCCGACACGTGAGACGTGTGGTTTGCGGTGAAATGCGTCGACGCTGTCCCTGGAGTCACTCCAGTCTCTAGAATGCGCGGCCATGTCCGAGCCCCCCAGAACGGGTGACCACGAGCGTCCGCCGATGGTGTACCAGCCGCAGCCGCGACCGGAGCAGATCCCGGCCTACGAGGAGTACGCCGACCCGGCGGTGGCGCACGGCTGGCAGAACGCCTACGACGAGACGCGCGAACTGCCGCCGGTGACCGCCCCCGGATCCCGGCGCGCCCGGGGTTCCCGGCGCAAGCCCAGCCCCTGGCGGCAGCGGCGGGCGCTGGTGGCCACCGGTGCGGTGGGCGCGGCGTCCGCGGTGGCACTGATCGCCGGGTTCTCCTTCTCCGGGTCCTCCGGCGGCGGGGCGCAGGGGGAGCGGAGCCGGGCGAGCCCGTCGGCGGACGACCCGGGCACGGTGGCGCCTTCGGGCACGGGCGCGAGCGCGGACGCGGACGCGGTCGGTGCCGACGGCGACGGCGGCGGCGCCGCTCCGACGGCCGCGCCCGCAGTGGCGACCGGTGACACCACTCCGGGTGCCTCCTCCGGCCCCTCCTCCCGCTCCTTTGCGCCGGGGCCCGCCGAGGGCGGCGGCGAAGCCCCCGTGACCGCGGCACCCGTGTCGCCCACGGCCACGGCCACGGCCACGCCGTCACCGGCGCCGACCGCCTCCCTCTCCGCCGACGGTCCGGGCAACGCCAACGGCAACCCGGGGCACGGTCCCGGCAGTACCAAGCGGCCCAAGTAGCGGCCCCGTACGCGCGAAAACCCGCCACGGGGGGCCGGAAACGCCTCCTTGTCCCCTCACGCCCCGGCATTAACAATGCGCATGACAAGACAGCGGGCGGCCGGACGACCTCCGGTCGCCCCCGTCGTACCAGAGGGGATCCCCACATGAAGAAGCCTCTCCTCGCCACGCTCGCGGCCCTGGTGATCACCGGGGCGGGCGCGGCACCCGCCGTCGCGGCCACGCCGGACGCCGAGGCGGCGCCCGCCGTCAAGGCGGTGAACTTCGCCGGGACCGTGGCGCTCAGCAACTGCTCCGGCTCGGTCGTCCGCATGCCGGACTCCGCCGACGACGACCCGGCGCTGGTGCTGACCAACGGCCACTGTCTGGAGTCCGGCTTCCCGGAGCCCGGCGAGGTGATCGTCGACCGGGCCTCCACCCGCTCCTTCGGCCTGCTGAACTCCGCCGGCACCCGCGTGGCGACCCTGCGCGCGAGCAAGATCGCCTACGCGACCATGACCGACACCGACGCGGCGGTCTACCAGCTCACCCGCACCTACGGGCAGATCAGAAGCGCCTACGGCATCAACGCGCTCACCCTCAACGACTCCCACCCGGTCGCCGGAACCGCGATCAGTGTCGTCTCCGGGTACTGGAAGCGCATCTACAACTGCTCCATAGACGGCTTCGTGTACCAGATGCGCGAGGGCGACTGGACCTGGAAGGACTCCGTCCGCTACACCTCCGCCTGCAACACCATCGGCGGCACCTCCGGCTCCCCGGTCGTCGACCAGGCCACCGGCCGGGTCGTCGCCGTGAACAACACCGGCAACGAGAGCGGCGAGCGCTGCACGGTCAACAATCCGTGCGAGGTCGACGCGAACGGCACCGTCACCGTCCGCCAGGGCATCAACTACGCCCAGCAGACCTACCAGTTCGCCGCCTGCTTCGGCCTCGACAGCAAGCTCGACCTGTACGCGAGCGGCTGCACCCTGCCCAAGCCGTGACCGGCGCCGCGGCCGTAACCGGTCAGACGGGCGTCCTGCGCACCGAACGGCCCGCCAGGACGTCCGTCCGCCGCCCCTCGTCGATCACGAACCGGCCGTCCACCAGCACGTAGGGGATGCCGGCCGGCAGGGTGCGCGGACGGTCGTACGTCGACCCGGCCGCCACGGTGGCCGGGTCGAACAGCACCAGGTCGGCCCGGTAGCCCTCCCGCACCACGCCCCGGTCGGGCAGTCGCAGCCGGGCCGCCGGGCGGGCGGTGAGGTGCGCGACGCACTCCTCCAGCGACAGCACGCCCAGCTCGCGGACGTAGTGGCCGAGGTAGTGCGGGAAGGTGCCGTAGGCCCGCGGGTGGGGCTTCGCACCCTGGAGGATGCCGTCGGAGCCACCGGTGTGCACCCGGTGGCGCATGATCGTCCGGACGTTCTCCTCATGGCCGACGTGCTGGAGGATCGTGGGGCCGAGGCGGTCCTCCACCAGCAGCCGGTGCGCGACCGTCCACGGCTCCTCGCCGCGCGCCCGTGCCGACTCCAGGACCGTACGGCCCACGTATCCGGCGAGCGCCGGATCGGTGACGCCGGAGATCTCGATCGTCTCCCACTCCACCGGCACCCCGTGGCAGCCGTCCGCGCCGGTCACCTCCATGTGGTGCCGGATCCGCGCCGCCGTCCCCGGGTCCGTCAGCCGCCTCAGGGCCGCCTCCGGGCCGCCCTCGCTCGCCCAGCTCGGCAGCAGCGCGGCGAGGGTGGTGCAGCCGGGGGTGTACGGGTAGGTGTCGAGGCTGATGTCGGCGCCGGTGGCCAGTGCGTCGTCCAGCAGGGCCAGCAGCTGCGGCGCGCGGCCCTTGTTCACGCCGAAGTTCATGGTGGCGTGCGCCAGGTGCAGCGCGCAGTCCGCCTCCCGGGCGAGCGCCACCATCTCCTCGTACGCCTCCAGCGCCCCCGCCCCGTAGGAGCGGTGGTGCGGGCAGTAGTAGCCGCCGTACGACGCCACCACCCGGCACAGCTCGGTCAGTTCGGCGTCCTTCGCGTACATGCCGGGCGTGTACGTGAGCCCCGACGACATGCCGACCGCGCCCTGCTCCAGCCCCTCGGCGACGAGCTGCCGCATCCGCTCCAGCTCGGCCGCGGTGGCCTCCCGGTCCTCCCAGCCGACGGCGAGGGCGCGGACCGTGCCCTGCGGGATCAGATAGGCGGCGTTGACCGCGATGCCCCGGTCCAGCCGGTCCAGGTACTCGCCGACCGACCGCCAGTCGAAGTCGATGTCGTCGCCGGAGCCGTTCCAGCCGGTGATCGCCCGGCGGACCTCGCCGAGCGTACGGTCGTCGACCGGCGCGTACGACAGGCCGTCCTGGCCGATCACCTCCAGCGTGACGCCCTGCGCCGCCTTGGCGCTGTGGTCGGGGTCGCGCAGCAGGGCGAGGTCGCTGTGCGCGTGCATGTCGATGAAGCCGGGGGAGAGGACCAGCCCCTCGGCGTCCAGCTCGCGCACGGCGGACGGGCGCTGGCAGCCCGCCGCGGCGGCCTCCTTGACGATCGACACGATCCGGCCGCCGTCCACGACCACGTCGGCGCGGTAGGAGGGGGCGCCGGTGCCGTCGACGACGTCCGCGTCCCGGATGACGAGATCTTCCACCGCCGTACCCCCTAGAAGAACGTGCGGATGTAGTCGACGACCGTGCCGTCCGCCTCGGCCACCGGGATCAGCTGCCACTTGTCGAACACGGTGCACGGGTGGGACAGCCCGAGACCGAGCCAGTCGCCCACCTCCAGATCCGCCTCCGGGGCGGTGCGCAGCCAGGCGTGCTGGTCGGACAGGCCGGTGACCTCGATCCCGGTGGCCGGGCGCTCCACCCCGTCCCGGCGGACCACCTGCGCGAACGGCAGGTGGAGGTCGTACGCGGCGTCCCGCTTGCCCGCGTTGGCGAAGGCCTGCTCGGCGCTGGGGCGGGAGACGACCTGCGTCCAGAGGCGGAACGCGGGCTCCAGCGCGCCCTCCTCCGGGATCCGGGTGAACGGGGTCAGCTTCCGGTAGTGGCCGTCGTCGTGCGACACGTACGCACCGGAGCGCAGCAGCTTCAGGACCGGCGCCGACAGGTCCGGTATCTGGGCGAAGACCTCCGCCACCGCGTCGAACCAGGCGCTGCCGCCCGCGCTGACCACGATCTCGTGCAGCCCGGCGAACCGGCCCGCCTTGTCGAACTCCACGGCCAGCGAGACCAGCCGGCCCAGCCAGGCCCGCACCCGCTCCGGCGTCGCCTGCGGCACCTCGCCCTCGTAGCCGGCGACACCGGCCAGCCGCAGCGCCCGGGTGCCGAGCACGGCGTCCGCGACCCGCGCGGCCTCCGCCTCGGTGCGCACCCCGGTGCGGGCACCTTCCCCTGCGGCCAGCTCCACGACCACGTCCAGGCGGCGGGGGACCGGGACGTCCGCCAGGGCCGCCTCCATCAGCTCCACGCCGCGCACCGAGTCGACGTAGCAGATGAACTTGAAGTCGTCGTCGGCGGCCAGCTCGGCGGCGATCCAGCGCAGGGCCACCGGGTCGACCAGCTCGTTCGCGAGGAAGATCCGCTCCACCCCGAACGCCCGCGCCACCCTCATCTGGTGCGGTACGGCGAGGGTGATGCCGACGGCGCCGTGCGCTATCTGGCGGGCGAACAGCTGCGGCGCCATGGACGTCTTGCCGTGCGGCGCGAAGACCAGGCCGTGCCGGGCGGTGTACTCCGCCATCAGCCGCAGGTTGTGCTCCAGATGCTCGGCGGACAGCGCGAGGACCGGAGTGGTGAAACCGCCGGTGAAGAGGTTGCGGCGCTGGGCGGCCAGCTCGCCGACGGTGAGTCCGTCGGCGTCCGGCGGGAGGCCCCGGAAGCGGTGGTCGACGCGTTCCTCGGTGAGCCGGGCGAGGGCTTCGCTGCCCATGGAACCTCCCTGATCAGGTCCGTTGCACACATTGCAACGTCCGTTGCGTATATCGCTTACCGCTGTCTAACATCTCGGCCAACGCGGGGTCAACGAAAGCCGCCGACACCCGTACGACGCCGAGGAGCAACGACGACCGTGACCGCCACCGGACCGCGCACCACCCCCGGCGCCGTGGACGTCGTCGCGCTCGGCGAGTCCATGGTCACCTTTCTGCCCATCCGTCCGGGCCGTCTCGCCGATGTTCCCTCCTTCGACCGCTCCATCGGCGGCGCCGAGTCCAACGTCGCCTGCATGCTCGCCGCCGCGGGACACTCCGCGCGGTGGGTGAGCCGGGTGGGGGACGACGGGTTCGGCGACCACCTGGTGGAGACGATCGGGGCGTACGGCGTGGACGTCACAGCCGTACGGCGCGACCCCGCCCGCCCGACCGGCGTCTACTTCCGCACCGCCGGCGACCGCGCCACGGACGCGCACGAGGTGGCGTACTACCGCGCCGGATCGGCGGCCTCCGCGATGAGCCCGGCCACCGTCGACCTCCCGGCCGCCCGCGCGGGCCGCGTCCTGCACCTGTCCGGCATCACGGCGGCCCTGTCCGCCGACTGCCTCGGCCTGCTGCGCGAACTGACCGCGCCCCGCCCCGGCCGCCCGCTGATCTCCTTCGACGTCAACCACCGCTCCCGGCTGTGGCGCGACGGCGAGGGCGCCGCGGTGCTGCTGGAACTGGCCCGGGCCGCGGACGTCGTGTTCGTCGGCGAGGACGAGGCCGAGGAGGCCTGGGGCGTGACGGGCGGCCCGGAAGCCGTCCGGGCGCTGCTGCCCGAGCCGGGCCTGCTGGTGGTGAAGGAGGGTGCGCGGGGCGCCACGCTGTTCGGAGCGAACCGGGCACCGTCACCCGGCACCTTCGTCCCGGCCCTCACCGTCGACGTCGTCGCGACGACCGGCGCCGGAGACGCCTTCGCCGCCGGATTCCTCTCCGCCACCCTGCGCGGCCTGCCCCCGCGGCAACGGCTGCGCCACGGCCACCTGTGGGCCGCCGCCGCCCTCACCGTCCCCGGCGACCTCGCGACGCCCCCAGCCCGCGACCACGCCGACCGGCTCGCCGCCCTCGACGGCACCGCGTGGGGGACACTTCGACTCGGCCCCGGCTGGACAGCCGCCACGGAAGGGGCCGACGAGGAGGAACGTACGCCATGAGCCAGACCGTCGACCGCGCGCTGAGCATCCTGCCGCTGCTCGCCGAGGGACCCGCCGACCTCGGACAGGTCGCCGACCGCCTCGGCGTGCACAAGTCCACCGCCCTGCGCCTGCTGCGCACGCTCAACGAGCACGGCTTCGTCTACCGCCAGTCCGACCAGCGCTACCGCCTCGGCGCCCGGCTCTTCGCCCTCGCCCAGGAGGCCATGGAGAACCTGGACATCCGGGAGATCGCCCACTCCCACCTGGTCCGCCTCAACGAACAGTGCGGGCACACCGTCCACCTCGCCGTCTACGA
>NZ_MUND01000040.1 GCF_002154375.1 Streptomyces glaucescens
GGGCGGGTGGGGCACGCGGAGGAGACCGCGAACCAGGCGCTGCGCGGTGTGCTGGCCCGGGCGCTGCACACCCCGGAGCCGGGGGCCGCCTGGGTGGTGTCGACACTGCTCGTCGGCGCCGCCGGGCTCGCCGCCGCGGTCGCCGCGGAGCTGCGCGGGCAGCGCGCGTGGGCGGTGCTCGGGTGCGCGGTGACGGCGCTGCTGATCAGCCCGGTGTCCTGGTCGCACCACTGGGTGTGGTGCGTGCCCCTGGTGCTGCTGCTCGCCGTCCGCGGGCACCGCGCGGGTGCCGCGGGCACCTTGCTGGTCTTCTGCTCGTACGCCCTGTGGTGGGTGCCGCACGGCGCGGGGCGGCCCGAACTGAGCCAGGGAGCCGCCGAGTTGCTGCTGTCCGGGCTCTACGCGGCGGCGGGCTGCGGCTTCCTGCTGCGTCTGCCGCGCGCCGCGCTCAGGCCGTCACGAACGAGTAGAACCGCTTGAGGGTGCAGTGCTCCTCCAGGAGGCGGCCGTAGATCGGCTCGCCCTCCAGCTCGCGGTACGTCTCGATGGGGTCGCCTTTTATGATCAGCGCCCGCGCGCATTCCTCGCACCAGTACTGGTAGTCGGGGTTCACCGGTTCCATGTCCCGGACGATCGGCGTACCGCTGCCGCACCAGTCGCACTTTCGCCTGTGGGCACCCATCGATCAGCTCCAGCTGTGGCCGCAGGCCGTGCACACGTAGGAGATCCCGCCGTTGTCGCCGAGCACTTGGGCCACGTGCGCGGAACCACAGGAAGGGCAGCTGAGCCGGGTGGCCGTGTTCCGTGTCGACACTGCTGCGCCGAGGAGGTGGCCGACCTCCTCGGTGATGCTCGAAGGCATCGCTACTCCCTCCCGTCGGGCCGCGCCCCCTTCCGGCCGTTTGATTCTGCCACGACCGGACCGACACGGTCAGCGACGCCCGCGTACCGGTCCGGACACGGCACCGGCCGGACCGGTCTCCACAGAGGTATACGCCACTCGTGAGGCAGGTGTTCATGAACGGGACGAAAAAATCCCGCCCCCCTGAGGGGGACGGGATTCGTCCTGTGGAGCTAAGGAGAATTGAACTCCTGACCTCCTGCATGCCATGCAGGCGCTCTACCAACTGAGCTATAGCCCCTGGTGCCACGCGGCCGGAGCCGCATGGTGTCTCGCCCTGCTCGTCGGCCGGGCGAACAAGAAGAACTTTAGCCTGCGACCTGCCGGAAAGTGAAATCCGGGTCCCCGGGGCGGTGGCGCCGCTCAGTCGTCGTCCCCGAGGACCGGCTCCGGCAGCGTGCCGGCGTTGTGCTCCAGCAGCCGCCAGCCGCGGGCGCCCTCGCCGAGAACCGACCAGCAGCAGTTGGACAGGCCGCCCAGGCTCTCCCAGTGGTGGGCCTCCAGGCCGAGCAGCCGGCCGATGGTGGTCCGGATCGTGCCGCCGTGGCTCACCACGACGAGCGTGCCGTCGTCGGGCAGTTTCTCGGCGTGCCGCAGCACCACGGGGGCCGCGCGGTCGGCGACCTCGGTCTCCAGTTCGCCGCCGCCGCGGCGCACCGGCTCGCCGCGCTTCCACGCGGCGTACTCCTCGCCGTACCGGGCGATGATCTCGTCGTGCGTCAGGCCCTGCCAGACGCCCGCGTAGGTCTCCCGCAGGCCCTCGTCGAGGGTCACGTCCAGACCGGTGAGCGCGGCCAGTTCGGCGGCCGTGTTCGCGGCCCGCGACAGGTCGGAGGCGACGATCGCGTCGGGCCCCAAGGAGGCCAGCAGCCGGGCCGCGCGGCGGGCCTGGGCGACGCCGGTCCCGGTCAGCTCGACGTCCGTGGTGCCCTGGAAACGGCGTTCCACGTTCCACGAGGTCTGCCCGTGCCGCCACAGGATGACGCGGCGGCCCCGGCCCTGGTTCCCGGCGGTCACCTCACCGGTGGTGCTCACCGCCACTCACCGCCCGCCTCCGCCGCATCCTCGGCGGCCTGCAGCTTGGCGTGCTCCGCGGCCTTGCCGCGGGTCGCGCGGGCGTCCTCGGGCAGGTCGATCTCGGGGCAGTCCTTCCACAGCCGCTCCAGGGCGTAGAAGACGCGCTCCTCGCTGTGCTGGACGTGGACGACGATGTCGACGTAGTCGAGCAGGATCCAGCGGGACTCGCGGTCGCCCTCGCGGCGGACCGGCTTGGCGCCGAGTTCCTTCAGGAGGCGTTCCTCGATCTCGTCGACGATCGACTTGACCTGGCGGTCGTTGGGGGCGGACGCCAGCAGGAAGGCGTCCGTGATCGACAGGACGTCGCTGACGTCGTAGGCGATGACGTCGTGCGCGAGCTTGTCGGCCGCGGCCTGCGCGGCGGTGGTGATGAGTTCGAGAGAGCGGTCGGTCGCGGTCACTACAAGGCTTTCCGTAGGCGGTCGTTTGCCTCCCAGGGTCTCACGACCGCCGACGGGGCCCCACGGCATTACGCGGGGCCCCGCGGTGGCTACGGTTCGTAGTCCTGGCCGAGGACGACGGTCACGTCGGCGTTGCCGGACACCTCGCCCTCGGCGACCGCGCTCGCGGGCAGGCCCAGGGTCTTGGCGACCTCGGTGGCGTCCTGCCGGTCGGCGGGATCGGCGTACACCACCTCCGACGCGCTCTCGGCGGAGGCCGTGCCGCCCTCCAGGAAGGTGAAGCCGCCGTTGAGGAGCACCACGCGGGCCTTCTCGGTGTTGTCCTTCACGCCGGAGGCGTTGCGCACCGACACCCGGACGGCCGCGCCCTGGTCGGGGCTCTTCGCGGTGCCGCCGAGGATGTCCTTGACCACGCTGTCGCCGGCCTCTGCGGTCAGGGTGCCGTCGTCCTGGACGGGCAGCAGGGCGGTCTTGTGGTCACCGCTCTTGGCGAGGTCGGACAGGGCGGCGAGGAAGGTGCCGAGGTCCTTGTCGGTGAGCGACGGGTCGAGGATCTGGGCCAGCGTCTGCACGGTGGTCGTGGCGGCCCCGGGGTCGGAGGACATCTTGCGCAGCACGCCCTGCATGACCTGCCCGAACCGCTCCAGCTGGGCGTTCGGCGCCTCGCCCGGGGCACGGTAGGTGGCGTAGGCGACGGCCATCTTGCCGCTGAGGGTCTGCTTCTCGCCCTGGCTGACCAGCGGCGTCTGGCCCTTCTTCTCGGCGGCCGGGTCGGGCACGTCGGTGTCGGTGTCGACCTCGATGTTGCCGACGAGGTCGACGAGGATCTGCAGGTAGGGGGTGTCGAGCCGCCAGGTGCCCTGGATGGAGGTGCCGAGGACGGTGTCCAGGGCCTCGCGGGTGCCGGAGGAGCCGTCGTCCTCGACGGACTTGGCGAGGGTGGTGGTGGAGCCGTCGTCACCGGTCAGGGCGAGGGAGTTGGGCAGCAGGACGGTCGTGCCCTGCTTGGTGGTGGTGTTGTCGACCAGCAGGGCGGTGGAGGTGCCGCCGCCCTTGGTGTCGTGCAGGTGGACGACGATCACGTCCCGCTTCTGGGCGCCCGCGGCGACGCCGCTGCCGGTCCTGCCGTCGGAGGAGGACAGTCCGGGCAGCTTCCCGGCGTACCAGAGCCAGCCGACGCCGCCGGCCGCGACCAGGGCGAGGACGACGGCCAGGGCGATCAGCCGGCTGCGGGCACGGCGGCGGGCCTCCTCGCGGCGCTCGGTGCGGTTCTCGGTGAACTTCAGCCAGTCGATGACGTCCTCGGAGTCGCCGTCGGGCTCCTCGACGAACGCGAACTGCTCGGTGCGGTAGTCGCGGTCGTCGCGCTGCGCGTCGTCTGGGTGCGCGTCGTCCCACGGCCCGGCGTCCCGCGCGGGGGCGTCCTCGTCGTCGGCCGGCCGGGCCTGCTGCGGGATGTACGCCGTCTGCTCGGCGACGCGGGGCTGCTGCGGGGCGGGGGCCTGCTGCCCGTAGGCGTCGTACCCCTCGTAGCCCTCGTAGGAGCCGTACGACGCGTCGTAGGAGCCGTAGGACGGGGCCGACGGGGGCTGCCCGCCCGTCCCGTAGGGGTCGTAGGAGGGGGCCGGCGGCTGCTGACCCGTGGTGTACGGGTCGTAGCCGTAGCCCTGGGGCTCCTGCGGGGCGGCCTGCCGCTGCCCGTAGGGGTCGTACGGCTGCTGCTGCGCCTGCTGGTACACGGGCCGGCCGTACTCGTCGTAGCCGACCAGCTCGTACTGGCCGTCGCCCCCGTGGTCCGCGTCGTATCGGTCGTTCACCGGTGCCCCTCTCGGCTCACTCGCCGCGGTACAGCTCGCGCTTGGTGATGTAGCGCACGACTCCGTCCGGCACCAGATACCAGATGGGGTCGCCCTTGGCGACTCGCGCACGGCAGTCCGTGGACGAGATGGCGAGGGCCGGGACCTCGACGAGCGAGACGATGCCCTCCGGGAGTCCGGGGTCGTCCAGGTGGTGTCCCGGACGGGTGACCCCGATGAAGTGCGCCAGCGAGAACAGCTCCTCCGTGTCCCGCCAGGTGAGGATCTGGGCGAGGGCGTCGGCGCCGGTGATGAAGAACAGGTCCGTGTCCGGGTTGAGCGCGCGCAGGTCGCGCAGGGTGTCCACGGTGTAGGTGGGCCCGCCGCGGTCGATGTCGATCCGGCTCACCGAGAACTGGGGGTTCTCGGCGGTCGCGATGACCGTCATCAGATAGCGGTCCTCGGCCGGGGAGACCGTGCGGTGGCTCTTCTGCCACGGCTGGCCGGTCGGCACGAAGACGACCTCGTCGAGGTGGAACGCCGCGGCGACCTCGCTCGCGGCCACCAGGTGGCCGTGGTGGATCGGGTCGAAGGTTCCGCCCATGACGCCGAGACGGCGCTTGCCGCCATCGCTCGCGCCTCGCGGCGTGTCGTTCACCGGACCGGTAGGCATGTCCTGCTCTCCCATGCGTGCAGACCCTACCGGCCCGGTCGGCGGAGCTTGACGGCCGGAGTCGTCGCCCGAGGTCAGCGGTCCCGGTTGAAGCGCGTGGTCACCCACAGCAGCAGCATCAGGATGACGAACGCGCCGCCCCCGGTGAGCAGCGGGCTGAGGCTTTCGTGGTTGCCGCCGTGCTCCCCGCCCTCGGAGGCGAGGGTGACCAGCTGGGCGGCGGTGGTGTGGAGGCTCATCGTCGTCAGGACCTATCGCGTGTGGGCGGGATGAAGATGTCGGCCCATCGTAAGCGGGCGACTCCGCGACGATCACCCCGACTCCTCCCCCGGGGCAACCATCGGACGCGATCAGTCGTCCTTCCGCCTGTACCCCCGGAGCAGGAGCCAGGCGGTCAGCGCACAGCCCACCAGCATCACGATCAGCAGGATCCGGAGCAGGTTCCCGCCCCCCGGCTCCTCGGCGGCGGCCATGAGCCAGGCGGACGCGGCGTGGTGCTGCATGACGTGGACCCCTTCGCTGAGCTGCCCGTCCACGGTAACTCCGCCTAGGCTGGGCCTTGCCTCGGGGGCACGGACCGGCAGCGGTCCGGGCACGGCGTCCGGACCGGGCACACCGACGCACCTGGGGGACCCGATGTCCTACGACCATCCGCAGACCGGTTCCGAGCGCCTGCCCGGCAGGCGGCGCCGGCGTTTCCCGGAGATCTCCTCCCGCGCCTGGGAGCACCCGGCCGACCGCTCGGCCCTGGTCGCGCTGCGCCGCCTCAGCGGCTTCGACACCGTCTTCAAGGCGCTCAGCGGGCTGCTGCCCGAGCGGAGCCTGAGGCTGCTGTTCCTGTCCGACTCGGTGCGCGTCTCGGACCGGCAGTTCCCCCATCTGCACACCATGCTGCTGGACGCCTGCTACATCCTCGACCTGGAGAAGGTCCCGCCGATGTACGTCCAGCAGGATCCCCAGCCGAACGCCATGTGCGTCGGCATGGACGAGCCGATCATCGTGGTCACCACCGGCCTGGTCGAACTGCTGGACGAGGAGGAGATGCGGGCGGTGATCGGCCACGAGGTCGGCCACGCCCTGTCCGGCCACTCCGTCTACCGCACGATCCTGCTGTTCCTGACCAACCTCGCCCTCCGGGTGGCCTGGATACCGCTCGGCAATGTCGCGATCATGGCGATCGTGACCGCGCTGCGCGAGTGGTTCCGCAAGTCCGAGCTGTCGGCCGACCGCGCCGGCCTGCTGGCCGGGCAGGACCTCCAGGCCTCGCTGCGCGGGCTGATGAAGCTGGCGGGCGGCAACCATCTGCACGAGATGAACGTGGACGCGTTCCTGGAGCAGGCCGAGGAGTACGAGGCGGGCGGGGACGTGCGCGACTCGGTGCTGAAGATCCTCAACGTGCTGCCGCGCTCCCACCCCTTCGCCACGGTCCGCGCGGCCGAGCTGAACAAGTGGGCGGCCTCCCGCGACTACCAGCGGCTCATGGACGGCCACTACCCGAAGCGCGGCGAGGACGGGGAGACCAAGGTCTCGGAGTCGCTGCGCGAGTCCGCGGCGGCCTACGCCTCGGAGGTACGCGACTCCAAGGACCCGCTGATGAAGCTGGTCACGGACCTCGCCGGGGGCGCCGGGGACCTGGGCGACCGGGTGCGCCGCGGCTGGGGCGGCTTCGCCGGCACGGCGCGCGGAGACCGGCCCTGGGACCGGACGGGCGGGGCGGGCAGGGCGGACGGCCCGGACGAGGGGACTGGGGAGGACAAGGGCTAGGACGGGCGTCTCACCGATCAGGCCGGATCGGCGGGGCACCGCCAAAACCTCACCTCTTCAGGCACCCGGCACGCGTGTCACCGACGTCCCGGGACAGCGCCCCTAGGCCGTGTCCGCAAAGTCCCGTCTGCCCCGCGACGCCTGGCACGCACTCTCGCCGCGCCGGGCGAAGCCCCAAGTACATCCAGTACGAGGGACTCCGCCCGGCGCGCCGAGAGCACGCACCAGACGCCGCGGGGCCCGCCCTTCGGGCGGACGACGGGACTTTGCTGTCGCCTATACACATCT
>NZ_MUND01000400.1 GCF_002154375.1 Streptomyces glaucescens
CGGTCCGCAGCAGTTCGTCGGCGATGTACTCGGCGTACAACCAGCCCATGGGAACGGTGAGTTCACCGCCGCCGGTGCCGTCCGTGCCCTGATGACCTCTGTGGAGCATCCTTTCCTGCCTTCCTCCGGTGCGTACGCGTCGCCCGACCCCGGGCCCGCGGGACCTGTCCCCGTCCGGAACACGGATGAGGACAGCCGATTACTCAACGGGGGTCGTCGGCAAGGCGCTTTACGGAGGTTTGACTCGGCCGTCGGTTTCACCGCAGGTCGGGTGCGTAGCCCGGAAGCACCCGGCGCAGGGCGCGCAGCGCGTAGTACGCGCGGGACTTCACGGTACCGGGCGGAATCCCCAGCGTGTGCGCCGCTTCCGCCACACTCGCCCCCTGGAAATACACCAGCACCAGGACTTCACGGTGCTCCGGAGTGAGTGTCTTCACAGCCTCCCGCACATCGAGCGTCGCCGCGGCCCGTTCGGCGTGATCGGAGATCACCCGGGCGTTCTCCAGCACCGCGTCCCCGACCTCCGGCGGCGCGTCGATGGCGAGCCGCCGGGCGACGGTCAGCAGCCAGGGCCGTACGGAGTCGAAGTCGTCGGCGTGCAGCGCCTCGGGGTGCTGCCAGGCGCGCACCAGGGTCTCCTGGACCAGGTCCTCGGCGCGCTGCCGGTCGCCGTCGCAGAGCCGCAGCAGCAGCGCGAAGAGCGGCCGGCCGTGCTCCCGCTGGAGCGCGGCCAGCTCGTGCTCGGCGGTCGTCTGGTGGGTGAGGGTGGTTCCGGCCGTCATGGCCGTATGGCATCGCAGGGCGCCCCGGGCGGGACAGGGCGCGCACACGGCTCTGCGACGGACGGTCGAACGCGTCGACGAACGGTTCGACGAACGGTCCCGGGTGGCTCGCCGCGCGTCCGACCGCGCACACCGGACGGGTTAAAGGGCCCCTCGCGCCTGTTTGCCGTCTCGTTCAGCTTCGTACCTATTTGTGGGTAAATACGACCGCACAGGGGAAGCTGATGATCGTACGCATCGCACGCAGACGGCAGGTTGCCCTCGCCCTGACGGCCCTCCTCGCCGCAGGCGCCGCCTGTCAGGCCCAGCACCAGGAACAGCCCGCAGGGGCGGGCCGCCCCGCGCCCTCCGCCGCCGGCCCCGGCGGATTCACCCTCGTCGCCTCCGGTGACGTCCTGCCGCACAGCTCGGTCATCGACCGCGCACGCTTCGACGCGGGCGGCCAGGGATACGACTTCCGGCCGATGCTCTCCGGTGTCCGCCCCGTCGTCGCCCGCGCGGACCTGGCGCTGTGCCACATGGAGACGGTGTACGGCGCGAACGGCGACGACAACGGATACCCGTCCTTCAAGTCCCCGCCCGAGATCGCCCAAGCCCTCGCCGACACCGGCTACGACGGCTGCTCCACCGCCTCCAACCACAGCCTGGACGACGGCGCGGAGGGCATCCGCCGCACTCTGGACGCCCTCGACCGGGCGGGCGTACGGCACGCCGGATCGGCGCGCGCCGAGGCCGAGGCGCGCACCGCGACCCTGCTCCACGCCGGTGCCGCACGGGTCGCCCACCTCGCCTACACCTACGGCACCAACGGTCACCCGCTCCCCGCCGGACAGCCCTGGGCGGTCAACCTGATCGACGAGGGCCGGATCCTCGCCGACGCGCGGGCCGCCCGGGAGGCGGGCGCTGTCGCGGCGGGCGCGCTTCCGTACGCCCCGGCGCGCACCGAGCAGGCCGGCCACGCGTCCCGCCCCTGGCCGCGCCGGACCTTGTTGGCGACCGCGATCTGCTGGCCCTCTCGCAGGGGGGATGCGGCTCCGCACTCCGCCGCCCGCCGCCCGGGCGGTGCCGGCCGTGGTCAGCAGCCCGAACGGGGCGAGCAGGGCCGTTCCCGCGAGTGCCGCCGTCGTACGGGTCCGCCGGAGGCTGTGCCGCGAGCCGGCGTGGTGCCACCGGCCTGGGCCGGCGGACGCCCCGAGCGGTGCTCGTTGCACACGGGCAGGGGCCGGGCCGGGCCCGGAGCGGCCGACTGCCGATTGACGCAGACCAGTTCGAAGTTACCGCCAGTATCGGCGAATTCCGGCCACCCTATTCGTTCCCTGATTTCGGGATTTGTCGACCACGCACCCGGCCTCCTCGTGACGCACTTGACCGGAACAAGTGCCGGACTCTGCACGGGAGTTGACGGTGAGTGCCCGACTCGGACCCGAAGGTGACCGTGAGCGTCGGATGGTTCGATTCCGTTCGCCGCCCAGCGTGACTCCCGCCACAGATCGGCCGTTGTCTTCTTCATGAGCCCGGGACCGTCCCGGACCACGGGCCGGGAGCCACCCGGCCTGGCCACGCACCGCATCCCCAGGGAGCCCCCCGTGCCGCGCATGCTCGACGTCAGCGACGAGGTACGCGCCGAGATCGGCGACGAAGAAGCCGACCGGCTGCTCGCCGGATACAACACCCCGGGCAGTTACGACTGCACGTCCTGCCGCACCCCGGGCGACTCCGAGCGCGAGCGCACCAGCACCGTGCTGTTCATCGGCGACGAGACCGCCGTGCTCGCCTTCGCCCACGCCGCCTGCCTGCCCTCGCAGGTCGTCCAGGTCACCGAGGAACAGCTCCAGGGCGCGGTGAGGTCCATCAGCGGCGACACCGTGGACGTGGAGCCCGACAAGGTCGTGCCCGAGCAGGCCGTGCTCGGGGTGACCAGCGGACTCGTGCTGATCGCCGGGGAACTGCACCCCGCGCTGGTCGTCGAACCGACCGGCCCCATCGTGCGGCCGGGCTCGACCTCCGTCGACGACGACTTCCTGCCGCTCCTCATCGAGCAGGGGTTCATGCCGGTGGCCGAGCTGAGCGCGGTGCCGCCGGTGCTCCACGGCTGGTCGGTGCTGCTGGCGATGGGACAGCTGCACGCGGTGCTCCAGCCCGCGGCGAACGGCGGTCAGCCGGTGGCCTGGTGGCAGGCGCACCAGCCGTTGCAGGTCACCGAGGGCTGGCGGGCCGCCGCCAACAAGCACCAGCAGGTGCTGCTGTTCGCCGCGCCGGCGGGGTCCATCGGACGGCAGCCCCGGGAGGACCTCCTGCGCGACGCGCTGGACAAGGCCGCCGCCCACGGGCGGCTGGTCGGGAGCACCCTGCCGCTGGCGGGGACCTGAGCGTCCGGCGGCAGCCGCACCCCGGCGTTGTCCCCCGCCCCTCGTGGGGCGGGCCCCGCATCTTCTGCTGTGCCGGTGTCGTTTGGACATACGTGCACGCATACGACGCTCCCCGCCGCCAGCCCTATCCGTCGGTTCCTCCCCCGCCCCGCTCGGTCCATGATCGGACCGCTCCCTCGCCCACGCCGATCTACGACAAGCTCTACGCCGAGTACGTCAAGTCGTTCCGCACCCTGCCGGGCGACCGCAGCGGTGAGGAGAAGCTGGGGTTCACCGCCTTTGGGAGCATTCCGTACGGGGCGGGCTCGCTGAGCGGCTCACTGGGTGGAACGCTCGGGGGGTCGTACAGCGCCTACTACGGCGCGGGCGCCCAGAGCGCCCGGCAGAGCGGCAGCCAGCCGTCGCAGTGGCAGCGCGTCGGACAGATCCCGGCGGCACTGCCCCCGGCCCGGCGCGGCAACCGCTGACCGACGACGTGAAGGGGCGGCCCCCGGCGGGGGCCGCCCCTTCACGTCGTCGTCACGTCACTTCTTCTTCGCGCCGCGCTTCTCGCGCACTCGCACCGAGATGTGGATCGGCGTGCCCTCGAAGCCGAACTCCTCGCGCAGCCGGCGCTCGATGAAGCGGCGGTAGCCCGCCTCGATGAAGCCGGAGGCGAAGAGCACGAACCGCGGCGGCTTGGTGCCCGCCTGGGTGCCGAACAGGATGCGCGGCTGCTTGCCGCCCCGGATGGGGTGCGGGTGGGCGGAGACCAGCTCGCCGAGGAAGGCGTTCAGCCGGCCCGTCGGCACCCGGGTCTCCCAGCCCGCGAGGGCGGTCTCGATCGCCGGGACCAGCTTCTCCATGTGCCGGCCGGTACGCGCCGAGACGTTGACCCGGGGCGCCCAGGCGACCTGGCCCATCTCGGTCTCGATCTCCCGCTCCAGGTAGTAGCGGCGCTCCTCGTCGAGGGTGTCCCACTTGTTGAACGCGATGACGAGCGCGCGGCCCGCCTCGACGGCCATGGAGATGATCCGCTGGTCCTGCACGGAGATCGACTCGGAGGCGTCGATCAGGACGACCGCCACCTCGGCCTTCTCCACCGCCGCCGCGGTGCGCAGCGAGGCGTAGTAGTCGGCGCCCTGCTGGAGGTGGACCCGCTTGCGGATGCCCGCCGTGTCGACGAACTTCCAGGTCTTGCCGCCCAGCTCGATCATCTCGTCGACCGGGTCGCGGGTGGTGCCCGCCAGCTCGTTGACGACGACGCGCTCCTCGCCCGCCACCTTGTTCAGCAGCGAGGACTTGCCGACGTTCGGGCGGCCGATCAGGGCGATGCGGCGCGGGCCGCCGACGGCGGCGCCGAAGGTCTGCTCGGGGGCCTCCGGCAGCACCTCCAGAACGGCGTCCAGCATGTCGCCGGTGCCGCGGCCGTGCAGCGCGGAGACCGGGTGCGGCTCGCCGAGGCCCAGGGACCACAGGTAGGCCGCGTCGGCCTCGCCGCTCGGCCCGTCGACCTTGTTGGCGCACAGCACGACGGGCTTGCCCGCCTTGCGCAGCAGCCGGACGACGGCCTCGTCGGTGTCGGTGGCGCCGACCTTGGCGTCGACGACGAAGACCACCGCGTCGGCGGCCTCGATGGCGAACTCGGCCTGCGCGGCGACGGAGGCGTCGATGCCGAAGACGTCCTGCTCCCAGCCGCCGGTGTCGACGACCTTGAAGCGGCGGCCCGCCCACTCCGCCTCATACGTGACGCGGTCGCGGGTGACGCCCGGCCGGTCCTCGACGACCGCCTCGCGGCGGCCGATGATCCGGTTCACCAGGGTCGACTTGCCGACATTGGGGCGGCCGACGACGGCGAGCACCGGCAGCGGGCCGTGCCCGGCCGCCTCGATGGCGCCCTCGACCTCCTCCGGGTCGAAGCCCTCTTCCGCGGCGAGCTCCATGAACTCCGCGTACTCGGCGTCGCCGAGCGCCCCGTGATCGTGCTCGAAACCGTCCGAGCCGCCGGGCTGGATCTGGTCGTTCATGAAGTCCGTACCTCGTCGTTCATCGTGGTGATCGGTGGAACGTCCCGTTTCGGGATGATCCACTACTCAGTGTCGCTCAGCGCCCGGTCAGGCGCCTGGCGTTTTCCAGGTGCAGGGTGAGCTGCTTCTGGATGCGTTCGGTCGCCTCGTCCAGCGCCGTACGCGTGCGCCGCCCCGAGCCGTCGCCCGCCTGGAACGGGTCGCCGAAGACGACGTCGACGCGGCTGCGCAGCGGTGGCAGCGCCTTTATCAACCGTCCACGCCGCTCGGAACTTCCCAGGACGGCGACCGGCACGACCGGCGCCCCGCTGCGCACCGCGAAGTAGGCGAGCCCGGCGCGCAGCGAGGCGAAGTCGCCCTCGCCCCGGGTGCCCTCCGGGAAGATGCCCAGCACGCCGCCGTTCTCCAGCACGCCCAGCGCCCGCGTGATCGCGGTGCGGTCGGTGGTGTCGCGGTCCACCTTCAGCTGTCCGATGCCGGTCAGGAAGGGGTCCAGCGGGCCGACGAACGCCTCCTTCTTGACCAGGAAGTGCGTCGGCCGGGGCGCCACGCCCATGACCATCGGCCCGTCGATGTTGTGCGAGTGGTTGATCGCGAGGATCACCGGGCCGTGCGGCGGGACCCTCCAGGAGCCGAGCACCCGGGGCCGCCACAGCCCGTACATCAGCCCGACGCCGATGCGCCGCCCGACCTCGGCGCCCCGCGCCGACGGAGCCTCGTTCACTTCCCGGCCCGCTTCTCCTCGACGAGGGTGACCACGCACTCGATGACCTGCGCCAGCGTGAGGTCGGTGGTGTCCACCTCGACGGCGTCGTCGGCCTTGGCCAGCGGGGAGGTCTTGCGGCTGGAGTCGGCCGCGTCCCGCTTCAGCAGGGCCTCGCGGGTCGCGTTGACGTCGGCGCCCTGCAGCTCGCCGCTGCGACGGGCGGCACGCGCCTCAGGCGAGGCGGTGAGGAAGATCTTCAGGTCGGCGTCCGGCAGCAC
>NZ_MUND01000401.1 GCF_002154375.1 Streptomyces glaucescens
CCAAATGAGATGACGTCTAAGTAGGCGCGATTGCGGTGGCTGTTTCCAAACGTTGACAGCCTGCGCGCTGTTACATGAGGATCACGAGTGGCTACCCCGCCGGCACCTCGGGACTTGCGTCCTGGGGCGGGCGTGGGCAGCGGCCGCACGCAGTGCTCGGAACAGCAGGCATCGTTCTCTGTTGACGCGGAAACGATCCGCCGAATCCGGGTCCCCGCGGCCGCCACAGCCGCCTGACAACCGCATAAAGACGTGATGGCCGCCCCCTGTTGGCGCAGGGAACGGCCACCATCTGACTCTTGGCCGAGTCAAGCACCACCAGTAATGGATCCGACCCACCACTGGGGTGCCCTAGCAGGCGTGTTGTGACCACGCCACGATCAGGATAGTCATGCCCGTCAAGGAGGACGCCGCCCTCAGAAACGGACCTGACTGTTCCGTGCACTGGGGCTCCCCGAGGCCTACAGAAGGAGTCTTCTGTGCCTTACCCCGACCGTATCCAGACGGTTCCGCCGGAAGTGCAGGCCGCGCGGCAGCAACGACGGCCGCCGTTCTGGTCGCAGCGTCCGGCGCGACGATCGCGACGGCGCCGACCGCCTCTGCCTGCAACTCAGCCTGGTACGGCCTCCCCGGCCGCATCACTGGTAGCGCGGTCAACTTGCGGAGTGGTCCCGGTACCAGCCACGCGTCGAAGGGGCCTGCTGTCGAAGGGGACGAAGTTCCACTTCTACTGCCGAAGGCGGGGCAATCAGTCTTGGGTCACGTCCGGCCCCACAAGGGCATCAAGGGATGGGTGAACGGCAGATACACCAAAAGGTGAGGGCTCTCTGCCCCTCCGCGACGCTGAGGGGCAGAGAGCGCCACGCTGCCTCCCACCTGGTAGGGAGAGCGGCACACGGCACCGCCTGCTCAGACGCTGTCTAACCACTCACTGACCCTCCATCAGCTGCCCAGGTCCCGGCCGGGACCACGCCGTGGCAGCGGCTCGATCCGGCCGCAGGGCCGCATACGGAGCCGTGGCAGCGGCACCACGGCCAAGACCTGGGTCAGAGCGGGGTGCCGTATCCCCCTGCGGCACCCCGCACTCGTCCCCTTCTCCTTTTCTCTGCACTGGAGCCCCGCTTGGCCACAGGACCTGTTGCGCCGGATCCCGCTTCCGTTTCCGCTCACAGCACCGGACGCCGCGGCAACGCCGGTATCCGCTACCAACGGAGGCCCGTGTGATCACCTCCACACCGCCATCCTGGTCCGCCGCGCGCCTCGACTATGCCCTCGCGACCAGCCGCGCACAGGGACGGGCCGCACTCGGCCTGTACCTTCCCGTCGGCTATCCGACACTCGCAACGAGCCGGGACGCGCTGCGCCTGATGGCCAGTCGTGCGGACGTGCTGTTGCTGGGGGTTCCGCACACGAAGCCCGTTCTGGACGGCCCAGTCATCCAGCAGGCCGCCGCGCAGGCCCTTGAAGCCGGTTTCCAGATGAGTGATCTCTTCGCCGCCGCCTCCGAACTCACCGCCACCTGCACCGCCGCTCTGCTAGCCATGTCGTACTGGAGTCCCATCGAGCAGTACGGTGCCAAGGCGTTCGCTCAGGAACTGGCGGCGGCTGGCGCATCGGGGGCCCTCATCCCCGACCTTCCGGACACAGCGGCAGAGACCTGGCACGATGCGGCCGAGAAGGCTGGGCTGCACACCATCAACCTGGTTCCGCCCCACGCGTCCGCCGCGACCCTGGCTGCGATCGGCGCATCGACCAGCGGAATGGTCTACGCCCCGGCTACCCCCGGATTCACCGGCGCCCGCCGCCCACTCAGCCCGCACCTGCCCCGCCTGGTCCGCCGCCTGCGCGAGACGACCCGCCTGCCGGTCGCCGCCGGTATCGGCATAAGCACCCCCGACCAGGCGGCACAAGTGTCCGGTTACGCCGACGCGGTCATAATCGGCTCCGCCGTGATCCGCCGTATGCACGCCCAGGCCGACAGTCCTGCGGCGGCCGCGGCCGCCGTTGCCCGCGACTTCGCCGAAGGCGTGCGTCGAGCCAACCGGCCCGCAGCCTGGCCGCAAACCACCAACTACGGAAGTTGACGCATGCCCCAAGTCCGGAAGTCCGCCGAACGCTCGGGCGGGTCCGTCCACTCCAGGGCTCTGGGGCCTCGCCGATACAGCGTTACGACAGTTCCGCACGTGCTCCACACCGACTCAGCTCCAGACGCCAGTGCGTGTCCGTCGTTGAGTCGCCTCGGTCGCTGGTGAGGGGGTGCAGATGCCTGCTGAGCTGCACCCCCTTTTCTGCCAGCGACTCAACGATGACCAGCCCTGAGTCCTCAGTCGCTGGCAGCTCGCTGGCCACCGCCAGCTGGTGCGCCCGCCGCGGCTGGCCCGTCCACCCTCTGGCCCCTGGCCTGAAGACCCCGGCGGCGAACTGCAGCGACTGCCGCACAACTCCACACGCCCCTGCCGACTGCCCATGCATCCCGGCCGGACGCTGGTGCCACGGCTTCCACGCCGCCACTCTCAACCAGGACCGCATCCAGCGGTGGTGGAGCGCCCGCCCGGACTTCAACATCGGAGTCGCCTGCGGCCCCGCAGGCCTGATCGTCATCGACATCGACGCACACCCCGCCCAGCCGCCGACCCGCAACCGGATCCTCCCGGGCATCCCGATCAGCGACAGCGTCGACCTCACCGGTCTCGCCAACGGCTTCCACACCATCGCCGTCCTCGCTGCACTCCGCGGCCAGCCCAGTCCCGCCGACGATGAAACCACCCTGCGCGTGCGCACCCCATCCGGACGCACCCCTGCCGGCGAGGCGACCACACACGGCTTGCTGCCCGACACCCTCTCCGACCGCGGCAACGCCAAGCTGTTCGTCAAGCTGTACGCCAACGACTACCGGCACGTGCCCAACATCGGCTGGTACCGGTGGGACACCACCCGCTGGCAGATCGACGAAGACGACACCGTTCTGTGGGCGGCAGGAGACCTCCCCGAGAACCTCGCCACCCACG
>NZ_MUND01000402.1 GCF_002154375.1 Streptomyces glaucescens
GGCCAAGGCGGTCGAGATGCAGCTCTACGAGCCGCTGATCGTCCACGGACTGCTCCAGACGCCTGACTACACGCGGACGTTGCTCATGATGAGGCGCCCCGCGTACACCGAGGCGGAGGTGGAGCGGTTCTTCGCCGCGCGCATGTCCCGCAAGTCGGTCTTCGAGCGGGAGTCGGCTCCCGAGCTTGGCTTTGTCCTAGAGGAGTGGACGCTGCGGCGTCCGATCGGCGGGCGGGCGCTGCTCCGCCGCCAGCTGGAGCACTTGCTGGAGGTGGCGCAGCTGCGCCATGTCGAGCTTCAGGTGATGCCGATGAATCGCGAAGAGCACGCAGGTGTGGACGGGAGCATCGAGCTGCTGAAGTTCAAGGACGGCTGGTAGGCCGTTCCCCGGCTTTGGCCAATGGACGACCCGTCGAAGAGCCGAAACAGCTCCGTATCCTTGAACTGCGATATGGCATCATCCGGGCTCAGGCGCTCACCCCGCGTGAGTCGAGGGTCTTCATCGAAGAACTGCTGGGGGAGACATGATCCGCAACATCACGGCCGGGGACGGCTCCCAGCTGACGTGGTTCAAAAGCAGCTACAGCAGCAGCAGTGAAGGCGACTCCTGCGTCGAGGTCGCGTTCGACTGGCGCAAGAGCAGCTACAGCAGCAGCAGTGAAGGCGACTCCTGCGTCGAGGTCGCGTTCGACTGGCGCAAGAGCAGCTACAGCAGCGGCAGTGAGGGCGACTCCTGCGTAGAGGTCGCCACCACCCTCCGCACCATCCACATCCGCGACTCCAAGCACACCGACGGCCCTCGCCTCACCCTCGCCCCCGAGGCCTGGACGGACTTCCTGGTGTACGCGTCCCGCGGCTAGGCGGGGCCTTCGCTCGCGGTACCTTCGTCCTCTCGTCGAGGAGGAGAAGGCAACGTGAGCAAGTACGTGCGGCCGGCGGCCGAGGGGGCCGATCCGTTCGGGACGGGGCGGCTGCGGCGTGGGGTGTTGGACGCGTGGGCGACCAGTCCGGCGAGGTTCCGGGAGGACGCCAACGCCGAGGAGGACCTGGTCCTCGGCGGGTACCGGGACCGGCTCGTCGTCGAGCTGGCGCAGAACGCCGCCGATGCCGCAGCGCGCGCGAACGTGCCCGGCCGGCTCCGGCTCACCCTCCGGGACGGGGTGCTCGTCGCCGCGAACACGGGTGCCGCGCTGGACGCGGCCGGTGTCGAGTCCCTGTCCACGCTGCGGGCCTCCGCCAAGCGTGACACCCATGACCGGGCCGTCGGGCGGTTCGGCGTCGGGTTCGCGGCCGTGCTCGCCGTGACCGACGAGCCCGCTGTCGTCGGGCGGCACGGCGGGGTGCGCTGGTCGCTGGCCGAGGCGCGGGATCTGGCCGCCGAGGTGGCGCGGCACAGCCCGGGGCTGGGTGACGAGATCCGACGGCGGGACGGGCACGTGCCGCTGCTGCGGCTGCCGTTCGCCGCCGAGGGGCGGGCGCCGGAGCCGTACGACACGGCCGTCATCCTGCCGCTGCGGGACGCGGCGGCGGCCGATCTCGCGGAGCGGCTGCTGCACGCCGTCGACGACGCGCTCCTGCTCACCCTGCCGGGGCTGGAGGAGGTCGTCGTCGAGATCGGGGACGACGCCCCGCGCACGTTGTGGCGGCGGGCCGAGGGCGCGCTGACCGTCGTGGAGGATTCGCGGGACGGGACGACGACCTGGCGTACCTCGTCCGCGAACGGCTCGGTGGAGCCCGGTCTCCTCGCCGGGCGGCCGGTCGAGGAGCGGCTGCGGCCGTACTGGTCGGTCACCTGGGCCGTGCCCGTGGAGCAGGGGAGCGGGGCGCCCGCGCGGCCCCGGACCGCGCCGGTCGTGCACGCTCCGACGCCCAGTGACGAGCCCCTCGGCGTGCCCGCGCTGCTCATCGCCTCCTTCCCGCTGGACACCACCCGGCGGCACGCCGCGCCCGGCCCGCTCACGGACTTCCTGGTGGAGCGGGCGGCGGACGCCTACGCCGAGCTGCTGGCGGACTGGCGGCCGGTGACGGACGGAATCATCGACCTGGTGCCCGGGCCGCTGGGCAAGGGGGAGCTGGACGGGGCGCTGCGACAGGCGATCCTCGCCCGGCTGCCCCGGACGTCGTTCCTGCCGCCCGCGCTGCCGCCCGTCGAGGGCGACGGCGAGGTGCCGGAGTCGCTGCGGCCCCGGGACGCCGAGGTGGTGGAGGGCGCCGGGGCGGACACCGTGCGGGTGCTCGCCGAGGTGCTGCCCACGCTGCTTCCGGCGGGACTGGAGCGGCGGGTGGAGCTGCGGACCCTGGGCGTGGCCCGGGTGCCGCTGACGGACGCGGTGGACCGGCTGGCCGGGCTGGAGAAGGAGCCGGGCTGGTGGTGGCGGCTCTACGACAGTCTCGCCGGGGTGGACCCGGACCGGCTGTCGGGGCTGCCGGTGCCGCTCGCCGACATGCGGACGACGATCGGGCCGCGGCGGGTGCTGCTGCCCCTGGCCGACGCCACGGTGTCCGATCCGGAGGTGCTGGCCCGGCTGGGGCTGAAGGTGGCCCATCCGGACGCCGCGCATCCGCTGCTGGAGAAGCTGGGCGCGCTCCCGGCGACCCCGCGGGCGGTGCTGACCACCCCGCAGGTGCGGGCCGCCGTCGCCGCCTCCCTGGACGAGGACGGGGGCGGCGCGGGCTGGGAGGAGGACGCGCTCGACGCGGAGGAGCTGGCCGACACCGTGCTGACGCTGGTGCGGGAGGCGGGTCTGGAGCCGGGTGACGAGCCGTGGCTGGGCGCGCTCGCGCTGCCGGACGAGGAGGGGGAGCTGACCCCGGCCGGTGAGCTGGTCTTCCCGGACAGTGCCTTCGCGCGGGTGATGCGGGAGGGCGAACTGCCCTTCCTCGACGCCGAGCTGGCCGAGCGGTTCGGTGAGGCGCCGCTCGCCGCGTGCGGGGTGCTGGCGGACTTCGCGCTGGTGCGGGCCACGGACGTGGTCCTCGACCCGGACGAACTGGAGCCCCGGGACGGGGACTTCGCCGAGCCCGACGACCCCGGGCTGCTGGACGCCGTGGACGTGTGGTGCGAGGACATCCTGGACCGGTTCCCGGACACGCCGGTGCCGCCGGTGGCGACCGAGCTGGTCGCCGTACGGGACCTGGACCTCGTCGACGACGACAAGTGGCCGCAGGCGCTCGCCCTGCTCGCCCGGCCGCCGCTGCGCGACGCGCTCACCCAGCCGGTGCGGATCCTGCTGCCCGACGGCACCCATGAGGTCGTACGGCCGTACACGGCGTGGTGGCTGCGCGGGCACCCGGTGCTCGACGGCCGGCGCCCGGCCGGACTGCTCGCCGCCGGCGGTGATCCGCTGCTGCGCGGGCTGTACGAGGAGGCGGACGCCACCGGGTTCGACGACGAGCAGGTGCTGCGGGCGCTCGGGGTGCGCACCTCGGTGGCCGCGCTGCTCGACGAGCCGGGCGGCGCGGCGGAGCTGCTGGACCGCCTCGCCGACCCGGAGCGGCGGGTGACCGCCGCCCAGCTGCACGGACTGTACGGGGCGCTGGCCGAGCTTGACCCGGACCAGGTGACGCTGCCGGACGAGCTGCGGGCCGTCGTGGACGGGCGGGTGGAGGTGGTGGACGCCGCCGACGCGGTCGTCGTCGACTCGCCCGACCTGCTGCCGTTCACCGGCGGCGTGCCGCTGCTGCCGGTGCGCCCGAGCCGGGCCGCCGAGCTGGCCGAGCTGTTCCAGGTGCGGCGGCTGAGCGAGTCGGTCACCGGGGAGGTGACGAGCGAGGGCACCGGGCACGACGTACCGGACGCGGTGCGGACACTGCTCGGGCCGCGTACGCCCCGGTCGTACGTCGAGCACGAGGAACTGGTCGTGGACGGCGTGGAGATCGACTGGCGGGTGACCGCCGACGGGGTGCTGCACGCCGCCACCCTGGAGGGGGTCGCCGCCGGGCTGGCCTGGGCGGCCGGGCAGTGGCCGCGCCGCTTCGAGGTCGCGGCGCTGCTGGAGGACCCGTCACGGACGGAGGAGCTGGCGCGGGACCGCTGGTTCGACTGACACCGCTGGGTACGGCCGGCACCACCGTCGCGGGGCGGGCCGGTGAGGGATCTCGCGATTCCTCGCACGAATTCCTCACCGGACGTACAACCATTGGCCCGCGCCATGGATCTGATCATGCGAGTCAACAGACTCCGTGATCACTTGGGCCCCGTACGCACCTCACCAGCCGTGCGGTTCGACGGGCGGCGGGGCCCCTTTCTCTCCACGGGGAAGACACATGCGTATCCGCACCACCCTCGGCGCCGTCTCCGGTGCCCTCGCCCTGTCCGTCGTCGTCGCGCCGGTCGCACAGGCCGCCGACGCCCCGAGCCGCGGTGACCGGGTCGCCTCGGTGCTGGCCGCCCACGAGGCCGCCTCCGCCGGGTCGGACCGCAGCGCCTTCTCCGCCGCCGCCGCGGACGAGGGCACGCCCTACGCCCTGAACCTCACCTTCTCCGGTGTGAAGGTCAACGGCGGCAAGCCGATCGCGGTCGGCACCACCGCCAAGAAGACCGTGCCGCTGACCTTCAAGGTGACGCACGCCGCGGACATCGACCTGACCGCCGAAGACTTCGAGATGGACGTCTTCATCTACCGCGGCACCCTCGAGAAGCCGGTCAACGTGCTGATCGGCGACGACTACCCGGTGTGCACCGCCACCTCGGCGACGACCGCGTCCTGCAAGGGCACCGTCGACATCCGCCCGGCCGACGGCGACCTGATGAACGCGGACGCCACCACCTGGAAGGCCGTCGGTTACGCCGTGGACTGGAACGACCAGCTCATGGCCGACGAGCCCGACTGGAGCAAGGTCGGCTACACCGAGGCCGACAACCTGGCCACGACCCGTCTGCAGCGCTTCTCCAAGCTGACGGTCAACGCGAACCCGGAGCCGGTGAAGAAGGGTGCCACCCTCACCGTCACCGGCCAGCTCTCCCGCGCCAACTGGGAGACCGGCAAGTACAACGGCTACGCCGGCCAGTCGGTGAAGCTCCAGTACCGCACGAAGAACGCGACCAGCTACACCACGATCAAGACGATCAAGACGAACAGCTACGGCAACCTGAAGACCACGGTCAGGGCGTCCGCCGACGGCTACTACCGCTACAGCTTCGCGGGCACCACGACCACCCCGGCCGTCAACGCCGCGGGTGACTTCGTCGACGTGCGCTGAACACCTCCCGCGGCATCCGCCGCGACCACGGCCCCGGACGCCATCCGGGGCCGTGCGCCTTTCCGCGTCCGGACGCGTTTTTCAGCCGTCGTGCCCGGCCCGGGCAACCACCCGCCCCTCAAGTCCATCTGACCACTTGAGTCATGACTCGACTTCACGAACATTCACTTGGGGAACGCATGCGCATACGAGCCACCGTGGCCGCCGTCTCCGGCGCCCTGGCCCTCTCCGCCCTTGCCGTCCCGGCCGCACAGGCCGCCGGCGGGACCGCCCAGGACGGCGACTACCGCGCCGACGCCGCGAAGATCGCCCGGGCCGCGAACGACCGGGCCCCGGGGAAGCCGTACGACCTGAACGTCACCTTCTCCAACTTCAAGGTCGCCAAGGAGATCAAGGTCGGCACCGGCGCCCACGTCTCCCGCACGGTCACCTACACCCTGACCCACGGCGCGGACGTCGACGTGAAGTCCGCCGACTTCCTCACCGCCCCCTACCTGTACCGCGGCAGCTTCGACGCCCCGACCGCCGTGCCGCTGGCGGGCAACAACCCCGCCACCTGCAAGGCCACCTCGGCCACCACCGCCGCCTGCACCGGGAAGATCGACATCTACCCGGCCCAGGACGACCTGCTCAACCGCGACGCCGGCACCTGGAAGGGCGCGGCCCTGGCCATCGACTACAACGGCCAGGACCCGGAAGGCTTCGACTTCGACATCACCAAGGTCGGTTACGCCGACCAGGGCAACCTCGGCACCGCGCTGATCCAGCGCGCCTCCCTGCTGACCGTCGACGCCACGCCGGAGCCGGTGAAGAAGGGTGCCACCCTCACCGTGGCCGGCAAGCTGTCCATCGCCAACTGGGAGACCCACAAGTACTCCGGGTACGCCAACCAGTCGGTGAAGCTGCAGTTCCGCACGAAGAACGCCACCAGCTACACCACCGTGAAGACCGTCAAGTCGGCCGCCGGCGGTGTCCTGAAGACCACGGTCAAGGCGTCCGCCGACGGCTACTACCGCTACAGCTTCGCGGGCAACGTCGCCGTCCCGGCCGTGAACGCCGCGGGCGACCTCGTCGACGTGCAGTAACCCTCGGGGACCCTCACGCGGGGAACCGGCGGCCGACCCACCTCCACAGCAGCTCCAGGGCGGCCGCCGCTCCCGCCGCGATGCCCACCGCGATCCACGGCATCGTCACCCCGACCAGCTTCAGCGCGAAGAAGTCCTGGAGCCACGGCACCACCAGCACCACCACGAACGCTCCGCCCATCGCCGCGACCAGCGCGATCCGCCACCAGGTGTAGGGGCGGGCGATGATCGCCAGCACCCACATCGAGATCAGGAACAGCGTCAGCGTGGCGGCACTGGTCTCCGCGTCCAGCGCGCCCGGCCCCGAGTAGTGGTGGCCGGCGATCAGGTACGTCGCGAAGGTCGCCAGCGCGGCCAGCGCGCCGCCCGGGATCGCGTACCGCATCACGCGCCGCACGAAGTTCGGCTTCGCCCGCTCCTTGTTGGGCGCGAGCGCCAGGAAGAAGGCCGGGACGCCGATGGTGAGCGTGGACAGCAGGGTGAGGTGGCGGGGCAGGAACGGGTACTCCACCTGCCAGCAGACCACCAGGATCGCCAGCAGCACCGAGTAGACCGTCTTCACCAGGAACAGGGTCGCCACGCGCGTAATGTTGCCGATCACCCGCCGGCCCTCAGCCACCACCGACGGCAGGGTGGCGAAGCTGTTGTTCAGCAGCACGATCTGCGCCACCGCCCGGGTCGCCTCCGAGCCGGAGCCCATCGCCACCCCGATGTCGGCGTCCTTCAGCGCGAGCACGTCGTTCACGCCGTCACCGGTCATCGCGACCGTGTGCCCGTGGGACTGGAGCGCGCCGACCATGTTCCGCTTCTGCTGCGGGGTGACCCGGCCGAAGACCGTGCCCTCGTCGAGGACCTTCGCCATGCCCTCCCGGTCCTCGGGCAGCGAGCGCGCGTCCACCACGCCGCCGCTCAGGCCCAGCTTGCCCGCGACCGCGCCGACGGAGACCGCGTTGTCGCCGGAGATGACCTTGGCGCGGACGTTCTGCTCGGCGAAGTAGCGCAGGGTGTCGGCGGCGTCCGGGCGCAGCCGCTGCTCCAGGACGACGAGGGCGGCCGGCTTGGCGCCCCGGGCGACCTCGGCGGAGTCCAGGTCGTCCCCGGCGGCGCGGGCGAGCAGCAGGACGCGCAGGCCCTGCTCGTTGAGCCGCTCGGTCTCGGTGAGGGCCGGGTCGTCGGGGCCGAGCAGGACGTCGGGAGCGCCCAGCAGCCAGGTGCTGGTCTCGCCGTCGCCCTCGCTGAAGGAGGCGCCGCTGTACTTGCGGGCGGAGGAGAACGGCAGGGACTCGGTGCAGCGCCAGTCCTCGACGTCCGGGTAGGCGTCGATGACGGCCTGGAGGGAGGTGTTGGGGCGCGGGTCGGACTCGCCGAGGGCGCCGAGGACCTGGCGTATGTACGCCTCCTCGTGGCCGCCCAGGACGCGCAGCTCGGTGACGTCCATGCCGCCCTCGGTGAGGGTGCCGGTCTTGTCCAGGCAGACGGTGTCGACGCGGGCCAGGCCCTCGATCGCGGGCAGCTCCTGCACCAGGCACTGCTTGCGGCCGAGCCGGATCACGCCGATCGCGAAGGCGACGGAGGTGAGCAGGACCAGGCCCTCGGGGACCATGGGCACGATGCCGCCGACGGTCCGGGCGATGGAGTCCTTGAAGTCGGTGTCCTTGACCACCAGCTGGCTGATGATCAGGCCGATCGCGGTCGGGACCATCATCCAGGTGACGTACTTGAGGATGGTGGAGATGCCGGATCGCAGCTCGGAGTGGACGAGGGTGAACCGGGAGGCCTCCTCGGCGAGCTGGGCGGCGTAGGCCTCGCGGCCCACCTTGACGGCCTGGAAGGCACCCACGCCGGCCACCACGAAGCTGCCGGACATCACCCGGTCGCCGGGGCGTTTGACCACCGGGTCGGCCTCGCCGGTGAGCAGCGACTCGTCGATCTCCAGGCCGTCGGCCTCGACGCACACCCCGTCGACGACGACCTTGTCGCCGGAGCCGATCTCGAGGACGTCGTCCAGGACGATCTCCGAGGTGCCGACCTCGGCGGCGGCCCCGTCGCGGCGCACGGTGGGCCGCACCTCGCCGATCAGGGCGAGCGAGTCGAGGGTCTTCTTGGCCCGCCACTCCTGGACGATGCCGATCCCGGTGTTGGCGAGGATGACGAAGCCGAACAGGCTGTCCTGGATCGGCGCGACGAACAGCATGATCACCCAGAGCACGCCGATGATCGCGTTGAAGCGGGTGAACACGTTCGCCCGGATGATGTCCGCCATCGACCGGCTGCTGCGCACCGGCACGTCGTTGACCTGTCCGCGCGCCACCCGCTCGGCCACTTCCGCGGCCGTCAGCCCGCCGGGCCGCACCGCGGAGAGGGGGCGCGCGGGCCCGGGGTGGGCGTCCGCGTCGATGTGGGTCATGCATTCGACGGTACGTGCGGACCCGGGGCTTCACTCGCCGAATGCGCGGAAGATCCGACCAGGGGAGGAGAGGTGTCCCGGGGTGTCCCGCCACGGTCGTACGGGTCGGATGGGCCCTTCCGGGAAGAGGTGCCCTAGGGGGTGTTTGACGACACCCCCTAGGAGGTCCGCTCCCGTGCCGCGGCCCGTTTCAGGGCGGCGTCCCGCCTGCGGACGTACCAGATGCCGATCAGGCCGAGGCCGCCGCCGGCCAGGCAGGTCCACACCCACCAGGTGTGCCCGTGCTCGTCGAACCAGCCGTAGAAGGGGAGCTGGACCAGGAAGAGGACGAACCAGAGGATCGTGCCGCCGGTGATGGTGGCGACCACGGGGCCCTCCAGGGGCTCCGGCGCCTCGTGTTTGGGGGATCCCGAAAAGATGGGGGCCATGCCGAGCAGTCTAGGCGCGGATCGGGTCTACGCGCGGAGATGGCAATCAAGGACTCATATGTTCATACTGAAACCGTTTGTCTCTGACCACTTCTGCTCGTAGGAAACCACAAATGACCACCTCGGCTCCCGCCAAGGTCCCCACGCCCGAGCAGCCGGGCAAGGCGTCCGCGTACGGCGCCCTCGACCGCTACTTCAAGATCTCGGAGCGTGGCAGCACCCTGGCGCGCGAGGTCCGTGGTGGTCTGGCCACCTTCTTCGCGATGGCGTACATCATCGTGCTGAACCCGATCATCCTGGGCAGCGCGAAGGACATGTACGGCAACCAGCTGGACAACGGCCAGCTGGTCACCGCGACCGCGCTGACCGCCGCGTTCACCACCCTGCTGATGGGTGTCGTCGGCAACGTCCCGATCGCGCTCGCCGCCGGTCTCGGCGTGAACTCCGTGGTCGCGCTCCAGCTCGCGCCCCGGATGTCCTGGCCGGACGCGATGGGCATGGTCGTGCTGGCCGGCTTCGTCGTGATGCTGCTGGTCGCCACGGGCCTGCGCGAGCGCGTGATGAACGCGGTGCCGTTCGGGCTGCGCAAGGCGATCTCCATCGGCATCGGCCTGTTCATCATGCTGATCGGTCTGGTCGACTCCGGTTTCGTCTCCCGGATCCCGGACGCCGCCCACACCACCGTCCCGCTCCAGCTCGGCGGCGACGGCCACCTCAACGGCTGGCCGGTGCTGGTCTTCATCCTCGGCGCCCTGCTCACCCTCGCGCTGATCGTCCGCAAGGTGCCCGGCGCGATCCTGATCTCGATCGTCGTGATGACCGTCGTCGCGGTCGTCATCGAGGCCGTCGCCAAGGTGCCGTCCTGGGGTCTGACCACCCCGAAGTGGCCGGGCAACCCGGTCGCCACCCCGGACTTCGGCCTGGTCGGCGAGGTCAGCCTGTTCGGCGGGTTCGAGAAGGTCGGCGTGCTGACCGGTGTCCTGTTCGTCTTCACCGTGCTGCTGTCGTGCTTCTTCGATGCGATGGGGACGATCATGGGCGTCAGCGACGAGGCCAAGCTGACCGACGCCCAGGGCCAGATGCCGGGCATCAACAAGGTCCTGTTCGTCGACGGCATCGCGGTCGCCGCGGGCGGCGCCAGCTCCTCCTCGGCCACCACTGCCTTCGTGGAGTCGACGGCCGGGGTCGGCGAGGGCGCCCGCACCGGTTTCGCCAACGTCGTCACCGGCGGTCTGTTCGCCGTGGCGCTCTTCCTGACCCCGATCGCCACCATGGTCCCGTCCCAGGCGGCCACTCCGGCGCTGCTCGCGGTGGGCTTCCTGATCCTGGCGGGCTCGGTCAAGGAGATCGACTGGGCGGACTACACGATCGCCGTCCCGGCCTTCGTGACGATGCTGATGATGCCGTTCACCTACTCGATCACCAACGGCATCGGCATGGGCTTCATCACCTTCGCCGTGCTGCGGCTGGCGGCCGGGCGGGGCCGGGAGGTCCCGGCGGCGATGTACGCGGTGTCGGCGGTCTTCGCCTTCTACTACCTGATGCCGGCGCTCGGTCTCACCTGAGCCGTGCCGCGCGCGGGGCGGACGGGGGTGTGACGACACCCCCTAGGTGACCCCGTAGAACTTCTCGGTCTCCTCGACGGCGGCCTGGAAGCGCTCGTCGAAGTCATCGCGGATGAGCGTCCGGACGACATAGTCCTGGACGCTCATTCCTCTTTTCGCCGCGTGGCGCCGGAGCCGTTCGAGCAGTTCCCCGTCCATCCGCAGGCTGAGCACGCTGGTCCCCATGGAGACGAGGGTCGGCGCACACCGTGGGTGGTGGATGACATTCCTCTTCCGAATCACTCTTTCGGGTGCTGATCGGCTTTTCGTGGTACGTGTCACGGGAGGGGAAGGCTGTTCGAGTGGTCCTTAGCGAGGGTAATGAGTTACGCTAAAGAACATGCCGGACCTTAACCATGGCGACGACACCGCCGCCGTGAACTCCCTGCGCTCCGCGGTCATGCGGCTCTCCCGTCGGCTCAAGCACCAGCGGGTCGACGAGTCACTGAGCCCCACCGAGATGTCGGTGCTGGGCACCCTGTCCCTCTGCGGCAGGGCCACACCGGGCGAACTCGCCCGCAAGGAGCACGTCCAGCCGCCGTCGATGACCCGCATCGTCGCGCTGCTGGAGGGCAAGGGACTGGTCCGTCTGGAGCCGCACCCCGAGGACCGGCGCCAGAAGGTGGTCACGCCGACCGAACAGGCCGAGACCATGCTGGAGGAGAGCCGCCGCAAGCGGAACGCCTTCCTGGCCACCCTGGTGGAGGGCCTCGACGAGGACGAGTGGGCCAAGCTGCGCGCCGCCGCCCCCGTGCTGGAGAAGCTCGCGCACCTGTAGGCAGCAGTCGCAAGGAGGAGGCGAACCCTTTTGAGTACGGGATCCGGAGCAGACTCCGCCCCCGCACCGACCACCCACGACCCCGCATCCGCCCCCGAGGCCCCCCGCAAGGCCAAGGCCTCCATGTTCAGCTCGCTGAAGATCAGGAACTACCGCCTGTTC
>NZ_MUND01000403.1 GCF_002154375.1 Streptomyces glaucescens
GTACCGGTCCGCGAGCGGTCCGCGCACCGGCTCGCCGAGGACCGCTCGCGGACCGGTACTGCGGCGGCGGCAGCCTCGCCGCCTGCCGGGACATCCTGACCGGCACCCTGAAGGAGGCGGCCGGCCGGACCGCCGCCCAGGTCTACCCCGGCGACGCGCACTGCGCGGCGGGCGACCAGTGGTGCGCCGACGCGATCGTTCACCGGGCCCTGGGCGGGATCGGCCACCGCACGGTCGGCTGGCAGAACCGGCCGACGTACCAGCAGGTCGTGGAGTTCACCTCGCACCGGTGAGCCGCTTCGGGGCGGCGGCGGGCCCGCGGACGCGGCCCGCCGCCGGCCCGTCAGTACAGCAAGTACTCCTCGCGGACCTCCCGGAAGGCCGCCAGCTCCGGCTGCCAGTCCGCGACCACGTCGTCCACGCCCGCCCCCGCGTCGATCAGCGTGCGGACCCGGGTGGAGCCGGTGAGCTTGTCGATCCAGTGGTCCGGCCGCCAGGCGAAGCCCGGCCAGCTGCGCTTGGCGGTCACCAGCAGCGCGATCCCCGTGCGGACCGGGTCGTAGACGGCCCGGTCGTGGACGTGGACCTGGACACCGCCGACCGTCTTCCCCTGGAACTTGGAGAAGGTGGGCGCGAAGTACGCCTCCCTGAAGTGCACGCCGGGAAGCCGGAGTTCGTTCACCGCGGCGGCCCAGCGGCCGTCCACGCCCTCGGCGCCCAGCAGTTCGAACGGGCGGGTCGTGCCCCGGCCCTCGGAGAGGTTGGTGCCCTCGAAGAGACACGTTCCCGCGTAGACGAGCGCGGTCTCGGGGGTCGGCATGTTCGGGCTCGGCGGCACCCACGGCAGCCCGGAGCCGTCGTGGAACGCCGACCGCTTCCAGCCGGTCATCCGTACGACGTCCAGCGCCACCGGCGTGGTCAGGAACTCCCCGTTGAACAGCCGGGCCAGCTCGCCCACGGTCATTCCGTGCGCCTGCGCGATCGGCTCCCGGCCGATGAACGTGGCGAACTCCTTGCGCAGGACCGGGCCGAGGGCCGCGCGGCCCGTGACCGGGTTCGGGCGGTCGAGGACGACGACGCGCTTGCCGGCGAGGCGGGCCGCCGCCATGCAGTCGTACAAGGTCCAGATGTACGTGTAGAAGCGGGCGCCGACGTCCTGGATGTCGAAGAGGACCGTGTCCACGCCGGAGGCGGTGAAGACGTCGGCGAGGGCCTGGCCGCTCTTCAGGTACGTGTCGTAGACGGGCAGGCCCGTCGCCGGGTCGTCGTGGCGGCCCTCCGAGCCGCCGGCCTGCGCGGTGCCGCGGAAGCCGTGCTCCGGGCCGAAGACGGCCCTGAGGTCCACGCGGTCGTCGGCGTGCATGACGTCGACGATGTGGCGGGCGTCCCGGGTGATGCCGGTGGGATTGGTGACGATGCCGACCCGCTCGCCGCGGAGGATGCCGTAGCCGTCCCCGGCGAGGCGTTCGAAGCCGGTGCGGAGGCGGCGCGTTCGCCGCGGGGCCGCGGTGGCGGGAGGCGCGGTCGCGGTGAGGGCCGCGGTGGCGGGAGGCGCGGTCGCGGTGAGGGCCGCGGTGGCGGCGGTGGTGGCCAGGAGGGTGCGTCTGGACAACGTCATGCGGTGACCTCCGGTGGTGGTGGAGTGCTCCCGCAGGGAGTGTGGCAGGGTGCGGGGCGGTTGGGGACCGGTCGCGCCCACCCGGCGGAGCCGCACGGGGGAACGGCCCCGCGCCCTTCTCCCGGGTGTCCGTTCCCCTTCCTTGAGACATACCGACCGGTTAGTCTGACGTCTCGCCGGGAGCAGAGCCGTATGGCGTCGCGTCGAAGGAGACCGATGGTGGAAGCCGTGCAGGGTGCGGGAGTGGTGGTCACCGGGGCCGGTGGCGGGATCGGGGCCGCGCTGGCCCGCAGGTTCGCCGCCGAGGGGGCTCGGGTCGTCGTGAACGACCTCGATGCCGACAAGGCCAAGGCCGTGGCCGAGGAGATCGGCGGGATCGCCGTGCCGGGCGACGCCTCCGCGATCGTCGACGAGGCGCGGGACGCGCTCGGCGGGACCGTCGACGTGTACTGCGCCAACGCCGGGGTGGCCTCCGGTGGTTCCGAGGCGGCCGGTGAGGACGTGTGGGCGCTCGCCTGGGACGTGAACGTCATGGCCCATGTACGGGCGGCGCACGCGCTGCTCCCCGGCTGGCTGGAGCGGGGCGGCGGGCGGTTCGTGTCCACCGTGTCGGCCGCCGGGCTGCTCACGATGATCGGAGCCGCCCCCTACAGCGTCACCAAGCACGGCGCCTACGCCTTCGCCGAGTGGCTGTCGCTGACGTACCGGCACCGGGGGATCAAGGTGCACGCCATCTGCCCGCAGGGCGTGCGCACCGACATGCTGACCGGGAGCGGCAGCGCGGGCGACCTGGTGCTGGCACCCACCGCCATCGAGCCGGAAGCGGTCGCGGACGCGCTGTTCGCCGGGATCGAGGAGGACCGGTTCCTGATCCTGCCGCACCCGGAGGTCGCCGGGTACTACCAGGCGCGGGCCGCCGACCCCGACCGCTGGCTGGGCAACATGAACCACCTCCAGCGGAAGTGGGAGGCGGCGCGGTGACCGGCTCCCGCTACGCGGCCAAGCCCTGGCTGGACCTCCTGGAGGAGGCCCAGAAGGCGCCCGTCAGCCCGGCGGACTCCCTGGTGCACGCGCTGCGGCGCGCGGTCGCCGAGGCTCCGGAGCGGACCTTTCTCGCCTACTTCGACGGGCGGCTGAGCTATCGCGAGGCGGACGAGCTGAGCGACTCGGTCGCCGGGCACCTCGCCGCCCGGGGACTGGAGCGCGGCGACCGGGTCGCCGTGCTGCTGCAGAACTCGCCGCACTTCGCGCTCGCCGTGCTGGGCGCCTGGAAGGCGGGCGCGGTGGTGGTGCCGGTGAACCCGATGTACAAGTCGGGTGAGGTGGCCCATGTGCTGCGGGACGGCGAGGTCGCGGCACTGATCTGCTCCGACCGGGCCTGGGAGGCGTATCTGCGCGACACGGCGCTCGACTCGCCGGTGCGGATCGCGCTCACCGCCTGCGAGCTGGACTTCCAGACCCGCGGCGACGACCGGGTGCTGGGGTTCGAGCGGCTGCCGCGGGCCGCCGACGCCGACGACCTGACCGCCGTGGCCCGCGCCGGGCACCGGGCGCCCGCGGGACGCGAGCCGGGGCCCGGTGACCTCGCACTGATCAGCTACACCTCCGGCACCAGCGGCACACCCAAGGGCGCCACCAACACGCACGGCAACATCATGCACAACGCCGAGCGGCAGCGGACGGGGCTCGGGCTGCCCGCGGCGCCGGTGTACTTCGCGCTGGCGCCGCTCTTCCACATCACCGGGATGGTCTGCGAGTTCGGCGCCTGCCTGAACAGCGCGGGCACCCTGGTGCTGGCCTACCGGTTCGAGGCGGGAGTGGTGCTCGACGCGTTCGCCGAGCACCGGCCGCACTACACGGTCGGCCCGTCCACCGCCTTCATGGCGCTGGCCGCGCACCCGAAGGTCACCCGGGACCACTTCGCGTCCTTCCGGGTGATCTCCTCCGGCGGCGCCCCGCTGCCGCCCGCCCTGGTGGAGAAGTTCCGGGCCGGCTTCGGGCCGTACATCCGCAACGGCTACGGGCTCACCGAGTGCACCGCGCCCTGTGCCTCCGTGCCGCCGCACCGGGAGGCGCCCGTCGACCCGGCCTCCGGGACGCTCGCGGTGGGCGTGCCCGGACCCGACACGGTGGTGCGGATCGTGGACGAGCTGGGCGAGGAGGTGCCGTTCGGGGAGCAGGGCGAGATCGTCGTACGGGGCCCGCAGGTGGTGCCCGGCTACTGGCGGCGGCCCGACGCCACCGCCGAGACCTTCCCCAACGGCGAGCTGCGCACCGGGGACATCGGGTTCATGGACGAGCGGGGCTGGCTGTACGTCGTCGACCGCAAGAAGGACATGATCAACGCGTCCGGCTTCAAGGTGTGGCCGCGCGAGGTCGAGGACGTCCTCTACACGCATCCGGCGGTGCGCGAGGCGGCCGTCGTAGGTGTGCCGGACGGGTACCGCGGGGAGACCGTCAAGGCCTATATCAGCCTCCGTCCGGACGCCGACACGGACCCGGACGAGCTGGCGGAGTACTGCAAGGAGAGACTGGCCGCCTACAAGTACCCGCGGCAGGTGGAGATCCTGCCGGACTTGCCGAAGACGGCGAGTGGGAAGATCCTCCGTCGGGAACTGCGTTCCCGCACGCGGGACAATCGGTAAGGCAACACGGAAAGGCAGGTGGCGCAGTGCCCAGGACGACGGACGGCGACGGGACTCCTGTGCCGCAGCGGCTGCTGGCCGCCGCCACCCGGCTCTTCGCCGAGCAGGGGTACGACCGCACGTCGGTGCAGGAGATCGTCGAGGCGGCCGGCGTCACCAAGGGGGCGCTGTACCACTACTTCGGCTCCAAGGACGACCTGCTGCACGAGGTGTACGCCCGGGTGCTGCGCCTCCAGCAGGAGCGTCTGGACACCTTCGCGGGCGCCGACGAGCCGGTGGAGAAGCGGGTGCGGGACGCGGCGGCGGACGTCGTGGTCACCACGATCGACAACCTGGACGACGCGTCCATCTTCTTCCGCTCGATGCACCATCTCAGCCCGGAGAAGAACAAGCAGGTGCGGGCCGAGCGGCGGCGCTACCACGAGCGGTTCCGCGCGCTGATCGAGGAGGGCCAGGAGGCGGGCGTCTTCTCCAAGGCGACCCCGGCGGACCTGGTGGTCGACTACCACTTCGGCTCCGTGCACCACCTGTCCACCTGGTACCGCCCCGACGGCCCGCTCACCCCGCAGCAGGTCGCCGACCACCTGGCGGACCTGCTGCTGCGCGCGCTGCGGCCGTAACGGCACGACGTGGGTCAAAGGGGCGGCTGCCATCGGCAGCCGCCCCTTTGACCGTGCCTCACGCGTACTTCTTCAGCTCCCGCCGGGCCAGCGACCGCTGGTGCACCTCGTCGGGGCCGTCGGCGATCATCAGGGTGCGGGCGCCGGCGTACAGCTCGGCCAGCGGGAAGTCCTGGCTGACACCGCCCGCGCCGTGCAGCTGGATCGCCTTGTCGATGATGTCGACCACCGCGCGCGGTGTGGCGATCTTGATGGCCTGGATCTCGGTGTGGGCGCCCCGGTTGCCGACGGTGTCCATCAGCCAGGCCGTCTTCAGGACCAGCAGCCGAAGCTGCTCGACCGTCACGCGCGCGTCGGCGATCCAGTTGTGGATCACGCCCTGCTGGGCCAGCGGCCTGCCGAAGGCCTCGCGGGACACGGCCCGCCGGCACATCAGCTCGATGGCCCGCTCGGCCATGCCGATCAGCCGCATGCAGTGGTGGATCCGGCCGGGGCCGAGCCGGGCCTGGGCGATGGCGAAGCCGCCGCCCTCCTCGCCGATCAGGTTCGTCACCGGCACGCGCGCGTGGTCGAAGACCACCTCGGCGTGGCCGCCGTGCCAGTGGTCCTCGTAGCCGAAGACCTGCATGGCGCGCCGCACGGTGACGCCCGGGGTGTCGCGGGGGACCAGGACCATGGACTGCTGGCGGCGGATGTCCGGCCCGTCCGGGTCGGTCTTGCCCATCACGATGAAGATCTTGCAGTCCGGGTTCATCGCCCCGGAGATGTACCACTTGCGGCCGGTGATGACGTACTCGTCGCCGTCCCGCTCGATGTGCGTGGTGATGTTGGTGGCGTCGGAGGAGGCCACCTCGGGCTCGGTCATCGCGAACGCCGAGCGGATCTCGCCCGCCAGCAGCGGCTCCAGCCACTGCTTCTTCTGGGCCTCGTCGCCGAACTGGGCGAGCACCTCCATGTTCCCGGTGTCGGGGGCGGCGCAGTTGGTCGCGGTCGGCGCGAGCTGCGGGGAGCGGCCGGTGATCTCGGCGAGCGGGGCGTACTGGAGGTTGGTGAGGCCGGCGCCGTGCTCGGCGTCGGGCAGGAAGAGGTTCCACAGCCCCTGCCGCTTGGCCTCCGCCTTAAGCTCCTCCACCACGGCCGGCGTCTCCCACGGCGAGGCGAGCCGCTCCCGCTGCTCGTGGGCGACCGCCTCGGCGGGGTGGACGTACTCGTCCATGAAGGCGAGCAGCCTGGCGCGCAGTTCCTCGGTGCGCGCGTCGAACGCGAAGTCCATGTCCGTCAGCCTTCCTGAAGAGTGGTCAGACCGTGCTGGATGAAGACCGGCACCAGGTCGCCGATGCGGTCGAAGCCGCGTCCGACCGTCTGGCCCAGCGTGTAGCGGTAGTGGATGCCCTCCAGGATCACGGCGAGCTTGAACCAGGCGAACGCCGTGTACCAGGAGACGTGGGAGACATCGCGTCCCGAGCGGGCGGCGTAGCGCTCGACCAGCTCGGCGGGGGCCGGGTGGCCGGGGGCCTGTCT
>NZ_MUND01000404.1 GCF_002154375.1 Streptomyces glaucescens
GCGCGGTGCGGCCGCTGGCCGGAGTGGCGCGGGGACCCTGGGCACTCTCGTGAATCTGAGGCTCCTCGGGGATGAGAGGCATGACCTGATGTTTATCAAACGTTGGTGCGGCACGCGCGGCTGGGTGGCACATACGTGCGATCGGAATCGTCAGAAATCGAAGCCGAGCTGGCCCTCGATTGCCGGAACGCTTCCCTCCGCCCAGCTGCGGGCCTTCTTGAGGTGCCGCCACTGGGGCAGCGCATCAAGATACGCCCACGACAACCGGTGATACGGAGTGGGGCCCCGCACCTCCAGTGCGGCCTTGTGCACGGGTGACGGATACCCGGCATTGTCCGCGAAACCGAAGTCTGCATGGTCGACACCCAGTTCGGCCATCATTTTGTCCCGCTGGACCTTGGCGATCACCGATGCCGCCGCCACCGCCACACACGACCGGTCGCCCTTGATCACGGTGCGGACCTGCCAGGGCGCGCCGAGATAGTCGTGCTTGCCGTCGAGAATGACCGCGTCGGGACGGACGGGCAGGCCGTCCAGGGCCCGCACCGCCGCGAGCCGCAGCGCGGCCGTCATCCCCAGTTCGTCGATCTCTTCCGGGGAGGCGTGCCCCAGGGCGTACGACGTGACCCACTGCTGCAGTGTCTGCGCGAGCTCGGTGCGCCGCTTGACGGTGAGCAGCTTGGAGTCGGTGAGCCCTTCGGGGGGCCGGCGAAGTCCGGTTATCGCCGCGCAGACGGTGACGGGGCCGGCCCAAGCGCCGCGCCCCACCTCGTCGACACCGGCAATGATCTTCGCTCCGGTCGTGGCGCGGAGTGAGCGCTCGACGGTGTGAGTAGGTGGTTCGTACGGCATGGCGCCCTTAGCGTACGCCGGTCCGAACCCGCGGCGACACCCCGGTTTGCCCTTGCCTCGGCGCGACGACCTCCGCCCGCGCTCAGCCTCCGTCCACACGGAGCAGCGGCATCATCAGCTGGTCGGTCATCTCCTCGATGTCTCGATCACTCCATTCGCAGCCGCACATTTTCGATCGGTACATCATCATCGCCGGGACGGCATCGAAGACGTATCCGTTGGCAGCGTCCGCCCGCACCTCACCTCGCGCGATTCCGCGGGTGATCACCTCACGCAGCAACTTGATGGTCGGCTCCACCACCCCCTCGACGATCACGGCATGGAAGCGTTCCGCCTGCATGGTGTCGCATTCGTGAATCACGGAACGCAGGGCGGAACCGGGCCGCGAGAACATGGCGTCACGCGCCTGCCGGCACAGGGCGAGCAGGTCCTCGCGCACGCTCCCCAGATCGGGGGCCGCGTCGAGCCGCGGCAGTCCGGCCTGCAGCGCGTCCGCGACCAGGTCCTCCTTGGACGGCCAGCGGCGGTAGACCGCCGCCTTTCCGGTCTGGGCGCCCGCGGCGACGCCCTCCATCGTCAGGCCGTTCCAGCCGACCGTACTGAGCTGCTCCAGCGCGGCATCGAGAATCGCACGTTCGAGCACGGCGCCGCGCCGACGGGGAGAGGCCGCCCTAGCGGGGGCGGCCGTCCAGCGCGAAGTAACCATCCGGGTATCTCCAGCGAGCGGGGAACGGTGAAGGGGGACAACAGGGAACTCTTGCTTGCGGCGCGCGGGCGCGCGGGCAGGCGCCACGGGACGGCAGCTTCAGTGAACGCTTGCGTTCACTAGCGGGGAGTCACTACCGTTGTCGCGTCAGTGAACGCGAGCGTTCACTAAGGCTCTTGTGGGGGACCCATAGTGACGACCTCTCAGTTGATTCGAAATCAGAGACCGGGTGCGGCTCGCCGGCAGGGGCATCCCGGCATCGCGCTCACCGTCATCGCGGCCTGCCAGCTCATGGTCGTACTCGACGCGACGATTGTGAATATCGCGCTTCCGCACATTCAGGACGCACTGGCGTTCAGCACCACCGATCTCACCTGGGTGATCAGCGCGTACACCCTGACCTTCGGCGGCCTGCTGCTGCTCGGCGCCCGAGCTGGTGACATCCTCGGCCGCCGCCGGGTCTTCCTGACCGGCATCCTGCTGTTCACCTTCGCCTCGCTCCTCGGCGGATTCGCCCAGGAACCCTGGCAGTTGCTGGCAGCGCGCGCGCTGCAGGGCGTGGGTGGCGCGATCGCGTCCCCGACCTCCCTGGCGCTCATCACCACCACTTTCGCCGAGGGGCCGGAACGCAACCGTGCGTTCGGCGTCTTCGCCGCGGTCTCGGCGGGCGGCGGCGCCATCGGCCTGCTCGCCGGCGGCATGCTCACCGAGTGGCTGGACTGGCGCTGGGTGCTCTTCGTCAACGTGCCGATCGGTGTGCTGATCGCCGTTCTCACACCGCTCTACATCAACGAGTCCGAGCGGCACCCCGGCCGGTTCGACATAGCGGGCGCGCTGACCTCGACGGTCGGCATGGCTTCGCTGGTCTACGGCTTCATACGGGCGGCCGAGGAAGGCTGGCGGGACAGTCTGACGCTCACCTCCTTCGGTACCGCCCTGGTCCTGCTGGTCGCCTTCGTGTTCACGGAGATGCGGGCCAAGGAGCCGATCACCCCGCTGAAGATGTTCACCGACCGCAACCGCGCGGGCACCTACGTGATCATGCTGAGCCTGGCGGCGGCGATGTTCGGGATGTTCTTCTACATCGTGCTGTTCGTCCAGAACGTGCTGGGCTACAGCCCGATCAAGGCGGGTTTGGCCTTCCTGCCCGTCACGGTCGCGATCGTGATCGGCGCGGGCCTGTCGCAGCGGTTCCTGCCGGTCCTCGGGCCCAAGCCGTTCATGGTCGTCGGCTCGGCGGCCGTCGTGATCGGGTTGATCTGGCAGACCTTCATCACTCCCGACAGCTCGTACCTCGGCGGCGTCCTCGGCCCGATGCTCGTGTTCGGCTTCGGTATGGGCCTGAACTTCGTGACGGCGACGGTGACCGCGGTCTCCGGCGTCGCTCCGAACGAGGCGGGCGCGGCGTCCGGCTTGCTCAACGCCACCCAGCAGGTCGGCGGTTCGCTGGGCCTCTCCATCCTCACCACCGTGTTCGGCACGGCCAGCAAGGACGAGGCGGAGAAGCAGGTGCCGAGCTTCATGGCCGAGAGCTCGCCGGAGCAGCAGGCGGAGTTCGCCACGACGCATCAGCTGCCGGCGCCCTGGGGCCATGAGGTGCTCGCGGAGGGCATCTCGACGGCGTTCGTCCCCGCCGCGGCGATGGCCGTGCTGGCGCTGGTCACCGCCTGGTGGGTGATTCGCGTCCGCAAGAGCGACCTGGAGGCCCTGTCCGGCGCGGCGGGCCCGATGGTCGGCTGACCGAAGGACGGCGCGGGCCGGACGGACCGGCGGGCCGAGGGGCATGACGGGGGTATGCCCGCGGCTCGCCGGCCGGTCCGCGTGGGGCCGCGGATGGCGGGACAGCGTGCAGCCATCCGATGGGGAGGACGCCGGTCCGGCCATCCGCGCACTGCGCATCGGCACCGCCGACAGCACCGCCACCGGCACCGTCACGGCGAGCAGGACCCAGAACACCGTCAGCACTCCCACGTCACCCCCCTGCACTGCACGACGGATTCCGCGGACACAGCCGACGCACCGCGGATACCGTGACAACGCCGGGCGGTGACGGAGAGTTCCCGTCATGCACAGAGAGTTCCGGCGCACGTCGAAGGGTCCACCGCCCCCTGGGTCGGCCGACCTCCGGGCCAGCCGGTCTCTGAGTCAGCCGGCCTTGAGTCAGCCGGCCGACGCAACCGTCGGAACCCAGTCCGGCAGCGCCTCGGTCCGCTCCGCCCACCCGGCGGGCGGGGCCCCAGCCTTGCCGGCGGCGATCACCCCGCCCACGATGGCGCACGTGGTGTCGACGTCACCGCCGGCCTGCGCGGTCGTCCAGAACGCCTGCTCGTAGTCCCCGAGCGATCGCGCGGCGGACCAGAGGGCGAAGGGCACGGTGTCATGGGCCGTCGTACGCCGTCCGCAGCCCAGCACGGCCGCGACCGTGGCCGGGTCGCCGTAGTCGAGCATGTCGCGGGCGCGACGCAGTCCCGCTCCGACGGCGCTCTTCGGGACGAGCGCCACGACCCCGTCGAGCAGCGCCTCGGCGCTCGGTGGCCCGGCGGGATCGGCGGCCAGCGCCGCGGCCGCGGCGACGGCCATGGCTCCCACGACCGCCTCACGGTGCTGGTGCGTGGGGTAGGCGGAGATCTCCGCCTGGTGGGTCGCCTGCTCGGGGTCGTCGGCGTACCAGGCGCCCAGGGGGGCGATCCGCATGGCGGCACCGTTGCCCCAGGAACCCTGTCCGTTGAAGAGCGCGGCGGCCAGCTCACGCCAGTCGCCGCCCTCCCGGACCAGTCGGAGCAGCCGGTTGACGGCGGGGCCGTAGCCGCGGTCGAAGTCGTGGTGGTGGGCGAAGGAGTGGGCCAGGGCGTCCTGGTCTATCCGTCGGTGGGCGGCGAGGACGGCGACCACGGAGCAGGCCATCTCCGTGTCGTCGGTCCACTGCCAGGGGCCGGACGGCAGCTCCCGTCGCTTCAGCAAGGGGTAATTCACCGGCACGAAGAACTGGGAGCCCAGCGCGTCCCCGACGGCCAGTCCGCGCAGGCTGGCCAGGGCACGGTCCAGTCGCCCGTCGGAAGAGGAGTCAGCGGTCATCGCCCTGCCACTCTAATTCGTCGTCGACGGGCCCTGCACCACCCAGGAGGGTCGGCCGGGCTGTTCGAGCTCTGGGACCGTGACATCTTCTGCCACTCCGGCTGAGAACTCCGGATTGACGGGGCGGGGACCTGGCGCTCGCGGCGGCGGCCGCGGGCCGCGCGTCGAGACAAGCCTCGACGGAGATGACGTCCGGCTTTGTCCACGAGAACGGACAGCACGTCGGCAGTGGTCCGGGAGGTGTCCTGCCGTCGGCACTTGGCCCCGAACATTCACGGCCGCTGACAGCACCGGGCCTCAGCGGGCCGAGCGGTGCGGTGGTCTCAGCGCCAGTCGTCGATCACGTACGCGTCGGGGTGGCTGTACCCGGATTCGTTGGGCCTGTGCATGGTCACGCCTTGCAACCAGGTGCGGAAACCGCGGTCGATCATGCGCCGGTAGGCATCCGGGCGGCCCAGGTTCATGCCGGCGTCCAGTTGGCCCAGCCCGCGCTCGGCGGCCAGCCGCTCGCACGCGTCGAGCAGTCGTTCGAACCGGTCGGCTGCCTCCGGACCAGGACGTACGGCACCGAATTTGACGAAGCACACGTCGTCGCCGGCCTCCGACCCGGCTCCGCAGTGACAGACGGCCAGGCCGTCGAGCTCGGAGCCGGCGCCTTGGAGCAGGATGGTGTCACCGAGTCCCTGCGCATGCGCGGCCACGATCTCGCGTTCCAGGCTCAGGCCCTCGTACACGGCTCCGGTCAGTGCTGCGCAGAGACTCAGCACGTCAGGCCGCTCGGCTGCGGGCAGGTCGCCGTAGAGCACCCGGCCGGGGACCGCGGCACCGTCTGCCACATGCTTCTTCATGATGGCTGTGAGGAACCGGGGCCAGAAGCCGTACCGGCGGTAGAGCTCGAGATGCTTGGGGCTGTGCGAGAAGGTGAACAGGCCGAGGTGGCGGTTCCCCCAGGCGTCGAAGCGGTCCATGACCGGCTCCATCAGACGCCTGCCGATGCCCTGGTCCCACAGATCCGGACGCACCGTCAGCGGTCCGAAGAACCCGAGGCTGCCCCAGTTGGTGGCGAAGTTCGATCCAACTACTTCCCCCTCGGCCGTCGCCACGAACGCCGCCTGTGGATCGGCCGCCCAGCGGGTGCGGACGTAGTCGACGCTCCCGAAGGTCCCGAACGGGTCAGGTGCCCCCAGGAAGGTCCCGAAGGCGACCCTGCAGATCTCATCGGCCCGATCCAGGTCCGCCTCACCCAGAGGGCGGACCGATACCGGGGCCGCGTCACTCTTGCGCTCCGCTGCTGGTGGGACCATCGCTCTCTCCCTCCGACACCCTTATCCATCGCACCACGGAGGTGCGCCGCAGGCGAGGCGAACGGTCCGGTGACATACCCGAGGGTCGAGGACCGGTCCGGTCTGCCTCGCTTTTCCGTGGGAACCGCAGCAGGTAGCCGGCCCCGGCGGCCACCGTGGCCGCCTGAACTGTCCTCTCCGACTCCACACGGTGCAGTCGTCACACAAGGTGACGACTGCTGAGCGACGCCGGTCGGGCCCGCTTGACGGCTTGGAGCCGTCGGGCGTCTATCCGGTGATCCCGTAGGGTTCCGGATCTCGCCAGCGTTCGAACGGCCGGTCCAGCGTGTACCTGCCGTCCTCCCCCAGAACGAGCATCCGCATGTCGCCGTTCTCTGGATTCAGCAGCGACTCGAACTCGGCGACGGTCCAGTGGAACCAGCGCATGCAGAACAGCCGCATGGCCAGGCCGTGGGTCACCAGCAGCACGTTCGGCGGATGGTCGGGGGCCTCGAAGCTGCGGTACAGGCTCTCCAGGAAGCCACCGACCCGGTCGTACACGTCGGCGCCGCTCTCGCCCTGGGCGAAGCGGTAGAAGAAGTGCCCGTAGGCGTCCCGGTAGGCCTTCTGCAGGCGTACGTCGTCGCGGTCCTGCCAGTTCCCCCAGTCCTGCTCGCGCAGCCGGGGTTCCTCGCGCACGCGTATCAGCTCGGGGTCGAGGTGGAAGGCCTGCAGTGTCTCGTGCGTACGGCGGTAGGGAGATACGTAGACGCTGACCCGTTCCCGGCCGAACAGTTCCCGCAGTCTCTTGCCGGTCTCCTCGGCCTGCTGCCGGCCCCGCTCGGTGAGGGCGAGGGCGTGGTCGGGTTCGCGTTCGTACACGGAGTCATCAACATTGCCCGTTGACTCGCCGTGCCGGACAAGGACGATGCGCCGTGGTCGTGCCATGCCAAAACCCTAGATCGCGCCACGACCGGTGAAGCACTCGTACAGGCTCCATACGGCGTAGATCACACATTTCCCTCACGGGGCACCGCACAGGAGGCGCGGTTCGACCGTCCGGAAGTCACACCGCTCACGTCAAACCGTCCAGGTCGGCTCCAGGTCGACGACATCGCCGGTGAGCGCGGCGACGTCCGCCTCGGTCTGCGCCCGCAGGGCGAGCCGCTCCACCCGCTCGGTGCGGTACTTGCCGTGCTCGGCCGCCGACCGCCACATGGACAGGACCATGAACTCGTTGCCGGGTGCCTCGGCGAACAGGCCGCGGATCATGCCCGGCGAACCGGCCATCGCGGGGTTCCAGACCTTCTCCTGCATCAGGGTGAAGTTCTCGACGCGGTCCGCGTGCACCCGGCAGAGGGCGACGCGGAGGAGATCGGCGTCCGTGAAACGGGGTTCGAAGCCGGTCTTCACATCGAAGCGGTAGTCGAACAGCCTGGCCTGCGCCTCCTTGAAGGTGCCCGACTGGGCCGCCGCCAGCCGGTCGTGGGAGCGGGCCATGAAGGAGTCGTAGAAGGCCCGGCTCTCCCAGAAGGCGAAGACATGGGCCACCGAAGGCCGGCTACGGCTCCAGCCCCCGCCCTGCCCCCGAAAACCCGGCTCACCCAGCAGCCC